>NZ_JAXIVS010000003.1:300000-600000 GCF_034259325.1 Hyalangium ruber
CGCCGGCGTGCTGAGCAAACGCCAGCGCTTCCGGACTGAGGAAGGCAGGAGTGCCCGGCGGAAGTCCCGCCTGGGTGAGCGGGGAGGTGAACTCCGCGGCTGCCGCACCGAAATCCGATAGGAATGGCTCTCCATCCTCCTCGCGCACCAGCACATTGTCCGGCTTGATGTCCCGGTGCATCACGCCCACCTCGTGCGCCGACTGCACCGCTCGCACCAGTTTCTGGCCTAGACGCACCACCTCGCGCAGCGAGGGATTGGTGCGGCGTACCCACTCCAGCAGCGTGGCGCCCTCCACCCAGGCCAGCACCAGGTAGCGCAAGCCTCCTTCCGGGTCCTTCCACCGCCCGTGGCCCACCACGCGCACCACGTTGGGACAGGCCGCCTGCATCAGCAGTTGCACCTCGCGCGCGGCGCGTGCGTCCGCCTGGGCCGGGGCCCCCGGAGGGTACAGGCTGAACTTCAACGCGTAGGGATGGCCAGGGCGCTGCACGCTCTCGACCTGCCATACGCAGCCCCATCCTCCGGTGGCCACGTGGCGCACCAGCCGGAAGCCGTTCACCTCCAGCCCCGGGGGCAAGTCTCGCGGGTGGACGTCCGTACCTGGGTAGAGGCGGTGCGGCTGAGTCGTCTCTTGCTCCAAGATGGTTTCCCCCTCTTCAGCGCTTCAGGGTCCCTGGGGGCGAGGGCTTCAGCTTATAATTATAAAGCCACAACTCCCGGTCGCCGTTCCGCTCGGTCACCTTCAGGTTGAACTCTCGCGCTGACTCACCCGTGGGAAGGGGAAACTCCACCACGAGGCGGGCATTGCTCCCGGGGACCAGTTCCGTCCCTCCCACCAGTCGCAGCACCTGCGCGGGCGTCCGTGCTTCACTCACCGCTACTTCCAAGGCCGCCGCCTCCGGAACCCAGGGCCGCTCTCCCGCCGCCAGAGTGAGTTCCGCCTCCAGCGCGATCTGCCCGCTGGCCACATAGAGGAAGGTGGCCCCGCGTCCCATGCCCTCGGGCAGTTTCCAGGTGGCGTGTGCCAAGGAAATAACCCGAAGCCCCTCGCGCCCGAGCACGCCCGAGGCCACCAACGTCCCCAGGCTGCCCACGCTCTCGCCCAGCGCCACGAGCTCCGCGTCCCTGGCGGCGCACCGCGCCTGCTCCACCGCCAGCGCTTCCTCCAAATCGGCGACGGTGCGCAGGTGGCGGGACACCAGCACATGGCCCTCCCCTTCCGTGGAGTGAACGCTGAACACCAGCGGCACTCCCGCCGCGGGCTGCCCATCCGCGAAGTGGACGATCAGCCGCAGCCGTTCTCCCTCCTTCCACCCAGACGCCGGCAAGAGCGTGAGGGTGTCTTCCGCCACCGCCACGCGTTGGAAGCCCAGCTCGCGCGCCGCGCGCTCCACCACCTCCCGCGCCAACACCCCATCGAAGAGCAGCGTGATGGGCTGCCCAGGGGCTACTCGCACCTCGGCCTCCCCTTGAGAAGTGGGCACCTCCACACGACGCACAGGTGGCCGGGCTTGCGGAAGAGCCGGCTGCGCCAGCGCGGGAGGTTCCAGCAGCAGCCATAGCGGTACAACCCAGACAGGTGGCAAGGACAGGGGCAACCTCCTGAGTCAGCACCCTACCAGATGGACCGGGTGGCCTCCTCCTCGATACGGAGGGGACCCGCTGGTGACCTGACGAGTAGGAGCGACTCTGGATTGCCGTGCAACGACCTGGCGCCCCGTCTTCTTCGTCACCCCTTGGGGCGGGAGAGGTACTTCGCGGGCAGCGGCTGGTCTGGCGTCTCCGGAGTCCAGGCGACCGTCAGCAGCCACCAGCGCTGCCCATCGTGCATGAGCTGGATGCTGTTGATGCCGCGCATGAAGGGCTTCGCTTCTCCCTCGCGCAGGGCCTCGTAGGTGGTGAAGACGTGGACGAGAGGGCCGAAGCGCTCCACCACTCGCGATATCTCGCGTTCGCGGAAGCCCTCCTCGACCAGCTTCTTCTCGGAGCGCGCGATGTACTCCTCGGGCGTGAGCATGTGGTAGCTGACGACGCCATCGGGCCGCTTGCCGGAAGGAATCATCCTCGCGCCCGGAGCGAAGAGGGAGCGGAAGCGGTTCCAGTCCCGCGCCTGCCCCTTCGGTCCGGAGATGACGTCATAAAGCGCGGCCACGACGGCCTCCGGCGTGGCCACATCCTCCGCTCGCGCGTGTGGGGCGGAAGCGGCGGGCTTGGAGGCAGCCGGCGCAGGGGTGGCCGGCTCAGCCGCGGGCGCGGGCTTCGGCTGAGCACCGAGGGCTGGCACCGCCACGAAGGTCAGCAACGTCGGGACAAGCGATCGTGCGAGGCTGCGGCGCATGGGTCTCCTGGAGGGAAGGCGCCGCGCATCATGGACCACGCGCGCTCCGAGCGCATGCGCTACTCCGCATCCATTCCGTATTTGCGCAGCTTGTCATGCAGCGTGGCGCGGCCGATCCCCAGCCGTCGCGCAGCCTCGCTGCGGTTGCCCTCCGACAGTCGCAGCGCGTCAAGGATGAGGCCTCGCTCGTAGGCCTCGACACGCTCCTTGAGCCCCAGGCCTGGGAGGCCCTCCGCTCCTCGGCCCGGCTCCTCCACCCGGGGCGCCGCCTCCCGAGTCCCCGTGGACGCAGGAGCCTCCCCCGCAGGCAGCAGCGTCAAATCCAGTTCCCCCTCGTTGGACAGCGCCACCAGACTCTCCAGCGCGTTCTCCAGCTCGCGGACGTTGCCCGGCCAGGGCCACGCGAGTAGCCGCTCGAGGAAGCCCGCGGGTACCTTCAGAGGGCCCGTGTGGAACCGATCGCTGAAGCGGTCCAGGAACATGCGCGCGAGGACCGGGATGTCCTCGGGGCGCTCGCGCAGCGCGGGGACCCGCAGGTGCACCACGTTGAGTCGGTAGAACAGGTCCTCGCGGAAGCGGCCCTCGGCCGCCAGCTTCCGCAGGTCCCGGTGCGTGGCGGCGATGATGCGAACGTCCACCCTCACGGGCCGGTCCTCTCCCACCGGCCGCAGCTCCCCCTCCTGCAGCACGCGCAACAGCTTGGCCTGCAGCGGCAGCGCCAGCTCCCCCACCTCGTCCAGCAGCAACGTGCCGCCGTCCGCCTCTCGGAACAGGCCTGGCCGCTCTCGGTGCGCTCCCGTGAAGGCGCCGCGCACATGGCCGAACAGCTCCGCCTCCGCCAACTCTGGCGTGAGCGTGGCGCAGTTGAAGCGCAGGTAGGGCTTCTGGGCGCGCGGCGAGGCCCGCACCAACGCCTCCGCCACCCGCTCCTTGCCTGTGCCACTCTCGCCGGTGATGAGTACCGTCACGTCCCTCGGCCCGGCGCGCTGGACGAGCTGCGCAAGGCGGCTCATCGCCTCCGAGGCGAACACCAGCGAGCGCGACAGGTTCAGCTCCCCCGCCAGCCGCTCGTTGTCGCTGCGCAGGCGCACCGCCTCCAGCGCACGGCTCACCACCGCCAGCAGCTCGTCCACGTCGAAGGGCTTGCGGAAGTAGTCGTAGGCCCCGGCCTTCATCGCCTCCACCGCGAAGCGCTCCGAGCCGTGCGCGGTGATGACGATGACGCGCGGCGTGTGCGGCAGCCCCTGCAGCCGTCGCACGAGTTCCAGCCCGTCCATCCTCGGCATCCGCAGGTCCGTAATCACCAGCTCGAACGGATGCGCTGCGAGCCGCTCCAGGGCGACTTCCCCGTCCGGCGCCTCCTCCACCCTCACCCCAGGAAGGCTCTTCAGCGTCTCACGCAGCGTGTAGCGAACGCCCGCATCGTCATCCACCACCAGCACCCGAGGGCCTTCCTCCACATTCCTAGCCATGCGCTACCTCCCGCGCGGACCCTAGGGTGCCCGCCGGCAACTCTCGGGGCAGCAGCAACTCCGCCACGCATCCGCCGTGCGGCCCGCCCTCCAGCGTCACCTCGCCTCCGTGCTGCCGGGCCAGGGCGCGCGCCACCGTCAGCCCCAACCCGGAGCCGCGCGCCTTGGTGGTGACGCCCGCCTCGAAGACGCGCCCGGCCACCTCCGACGCGAGCCCGGAGCCCTCGTCGCGAACGGAGACTCGCGCATCTCCCGCCGCCGTGGACTCCACCGTCACCACCACCCGGCCTCCGGGAGGGCTCGCCTCGATGGCGTTGTGGAGCAGGTTCATCAACACCTGCTTCACCTTGCGCGAGTCACACGCCACGCTCACGCGGCCGGAGCCCGCTCGCTCCAGCTTCACGCCGCGCTCACCGGCCAGGCCCTCGTGTAGCACCAGCGCCTCTTCGCACAGCGCCGACAAGTCCACCGCGCTCACCGTCAACGGCACCAACGGGCGGGAGAAGTTGAGGAACTCCTCCAGGATGCCCTGCATGCGCGTCACCTCGCTCGTCAGCACCTTCAGGCGCTCGGCGGACTGGGGCTGCCCGGGCTCGCGCGCCATGAGCTGGGTGAGCCCCTTCACCGTGGCCAGCGGGTTCTTCAGCTCGTGGGCAATCTCTCCCGACAGGGCCTCGAGCTCCCGCGCGTGGGCCCGGTGGGTGGAGAGCAGCTCGTCCCGGTGGGACAGCGCCTCGGAGAGCATGTTGTCGAAGGTGCGGCGCATCGCCCCGCCCACGGCGGTACTCGCCACGCACAACAGCCCCATGACTCCCGCGCAGGCCAAGAGCATGTTCGGCGGAGCCGAGCCCAGGTAGGGCAGCGCCAGGCCGGGCAACCATCCGGAGAGCTGGGCCACGGACATGGCCGTCAGCGAACCCAGCTCCGCCAAGAGCAGCCACACGCGCTGCCGGGGACTGGAGGCCAGACTGGCCACGAAAGCGATCGGCAGCACCGTGGGCAACAGGGGACTGGTGATGCCCCCCGTACCGAGCACGAAGCCCTGCTGGAAAAGCAGGTGCAGCCAGAGGTTGATCGGGACACGCCGCGCGGTGAACCCCTCGCGGGCGAAGCGCCGGGTCTCGAGGAGCAAGGCCGTCCCGGCGCTGACCAGCATCACCCCCAGCCACGCCACCCTCCAGGGCACCGGATCCAGCAGAGTCGCCGTGAGCGCCAGCAGCGCGAGGGCCAGTCCGCCGCGCAGGCGCACCCGCACCATGCGCCCGAAGATCCGCCCCAGGTGCTTGACCTGGATGTCGTCGAAGTTGCGCAGCGTCTGCGTGTACACGGCTGCCTCCGCTCCCAGCAGGTTCATGGCACGCCAGTGCGGCCTTCTTCAATCAGCCTGGGCGACGCACTCCCTTCCTGTCGACGCTTGCGCCGTGCCGGAGCGCCCGCCCGGGAGCGCGGCGTCACGACTCCGGGCACGTCGGGAGGACGAGGGACGACCCGAAGTCTCGGCCGACGGCCTGGGCCCGAAGGCCCTCTCCGGGAAGTACGAAGCGAAGGCAGGACGAACAGGAGCAGGCTGAACATGGACTCTCGGCCTCGAGGTGGGCACGGCATGTGCCTGAGCGTCCCTGGAGCAATGGAGGTGCCACCGCCCGCTCCTCGGGAGAACAGGAGCCACCCGCCGGCTTCCTGGACAGGGTGTCGGATTTCCGGCGGGCCTTCCGCGCGGCCTTCCGGCGCCCGCATGCGTACCTTCTTCCCAAGCGCTCCCGGCACAGGCCTTGCTGTCCTTCCGGATGAGCCGCCACGCCTCCCGCGTCGGCCAGAGGAGGGGCCATGCGCCGCGCCGTCCTGTTGTTCCTCGCGCTGATGGTTGTCCTGAGCACCTTGCTGGGCCTCCGGCTCGTGCGCGAGCGTCGTGCCGCAGAGGGCCCTCCGGGGGGTTCGGGCGTGGTGGAAGGAACCACCGTGGACGTGCGCTCTCGCCTCAATGCCCGCGTGCTCCAGCTCCACGTAGAGGAGGGCGCCCGGGTGGAGAAGGGCACCCTCCTCGCCTCCCTCGACTGCACCGAGCCCGAGGCCCTGCTGGCCGAGGCGGAGGCCCGGCTCGCCATGGCCCGCGCCCAGGCCCAGGCCGCGGAGGCCACCGCCCTCGCCTCCTTGCGCGCCAGCGAGGCATCCAGCGCTCAGGCCGCGGGCACCGAGGCCCAGCGCGAAGCGCTCGCCGCCCAGCAGGGGCTCGCCACCCGCCAGGCCGAGCGCATGGAGCAGATGGGAGAGGCCACCACGGTGGCGGCGAGGGATCAGGCCCGGGCCCAGGCGGATGCGCTGAATCAGCAGCTCGCCGCCTCCAAGCACACGAGCGCCGCCGCGGGCCGCCAGGCGCGCGCCGCCGCCCAGCAGGAGCGTGCCAGCCGTGAGCAGGCCTCCGCCGCCGCCCAAGGCACGCAGGCAGCCGAGGCCTCCCTGCGCCGCGCCCGCTTGTCCGTGGCGGAGTGCGAGCTGCGCGCGCCCCAAGCCGGCACCGTGGAGACGCTCGTATTGGAGGAGGGCGAGCTGGCCCTGCCCGGCACCGTGCTCGCGCGGCTGGTGGACACGCGCCGCCCCCGCGCCACCTTCTATCTGCCCAACGCGGAGCTGGCCGCCGCGCGCCCCGAGCAGCGGGCAACGGTGCGCGCGGACGCATACCCGGAGCACACCTTCTCCGCCCGTGTCATCACCGTGGCGCACCAGGCCGAGTTCACCCCGCGCAACGTGCAGACGCGCAGTGACCGGGACCGGCTCGTCTACCCGGTGGAGGTCCGCATCGAGGATCCAGAAGGGCTGCTGAGGCCGGGCATGCCGGTGGACATCACCCTCGATCCCGGGCGCGAGGCGGTGGCGGAGCGACGGCGATGAGCGCACCCGAGGTGGAGCTGTCCGGCGTACGCAGGAGCTTCGGCGCCACCCAAGCCCTGCGCGGCGTGTCGCTGGCGGTGCGCCGAGGGGAGGTCTACGGGCTGGTGGGGCCCGACGGCGCGGGAAAGACGACGGCCATCCGCATGCTGGCGGGCCTGCTGCGCCCGGACGAGGGGCACGCGCGGGTGCTGGGAGAGGACCCCTCTCACCCCAGCAGCCCCGTGCGCGAGCAGCTCGGCCTGGTGCCTCAGCGAAACAGCCTCTACGGCGACCTGAGCGTGGACGAGAACCTGCGCTTCTTCGCGCGCCTGTTCGGCCTGTCCCGGGCCGACTTCGCGACCCGACGTGAGCGCCTGCTGTCCATCACCCGGCTGGAGCGTTTCACGGAGCGGCGGGCGGATGCGCTCTCGGGAGGCATGTACAAGAAGCTGGCGCTGGCGTGCGCGCTGCTGCACCGGCCGCGCGTGCTGCTCTTGGACGAGCCCACCAACGGCGTGGACCCGGTGAGCCGCCGCGAGCTGTGGGAGCTGCTCTACGGGCTGGTGCATGAGGGCATGACGCTGGTGGTGTCCACGCCCTACATGGACGAGGCGGCGCGCTGCCACCGCGTGGGCCTGCT
This sequence comes from Hyalangium ruber, assembly GCF_034259325.1. NCBI lineage: Bacteria > Pseudomonadati > Myxococcota > Myxococcia > Myxococcales > Archangiaceae > Hyalangium > Hyalangium rubrum. The sequence continues at coordinate 307,322 of NZ_JAXIVS010000003.1, forward strand.
GTACGCGGGGGAAGTCATCGCCGAGGGCGCGCCCCGCGAGCTGGCGCGGGCACACGGCGTGGCCCCCGGCAACTTCGAGGCGGTGTTCCTGGAGCTCATCCGTGGGAGGGCCGCATGAACGCCATCGAGGTGGAGCACCTGACGCGCCGCTTCGGCGGCTTCACGGCGGTGAACGACGTGAGCTTCTCGGTGAGCGCCGGAGAGATCTTCGGCTACCTGGGAGCCAACGGCGCCGGCAAGTCCACCACCATCCGCATGCTGTGCGGGCTGTTGAAGCCCTCGGGAGGACAGGCGCGGGTGGCGGGCTTCGACGTGGCGCACGAGCCCGAGCGGGTCAAGGGTGGCATCGGCTACATGTCCCAACGCTTCTCGCTCTATCTGGACCTGAGCGTGCGCGCCAACCTGGAGTTCTTCGCCTCTGCCTACGGGGCGCACGGCGCCACCCTGCGCGCGCGCATCGACGAGATGTTGGAGCGCATGCAGCTGGGCGCGGTGCAGGACGAGGTGACGGGGGCGCTGCCCGGCGGCATCCAGCAGCGCGTGGCACTGGCGAGCGCGGTGCTGCACCGGCCCCGCATCGTCTTCCTGGACGAGCCCACCGCGGGAGTGGACCCGTTGCAGCGGCGCGGCTTCTGGCAGCTCATCCGCGAGCTGTCCGCGCAGGGCACCACCGTCTTCGTCACCACACATTATATGGATGAGGCCGAGTACTGCGGGCGCATCGGCATCATGGTGGACGGCAAGCTGGTGGCCCTCGACACGCCCCAAGGGCTCAAGCGGACGCACGCGCCGGGGCGGGTGCTGGAGGTGCGAGGCCCGGGCCTGGCTCGAGCCCTCCAGGGTCTCAGGGAAGAACCAGGCGTCCTGGACGTGAGCCCCTTCGGAGCTGGAGCCACCGTGCGCGTGGACCCGGCGCGGCTCCCTCCGGAGTCGCTGGCGGGGCTGCTGCGGTCGCGGGGAATGGACCCGCTGGAGATGGACGAAGCCGAGCCCACGCTGGACGACGTCTTCCTGGCCCTCACCTCGGCCGCGGGTCGGACGGAGTGACGCGCCATGGCCTCCGCCTCCTCTCTTCGCCGCACCCTGGGTCGTACGCTCGCGATGGCGGGCAAGGAGGTGCAGCACATCCGCCGGGACGTGCGCACGCTGTACCTGGCCCTGGCCATGCCGGTGCTGCTGCTGGTGCTCTTCGGCTTTGGCATCAGCTTCGACGTGGACCACCTGGAGCTGGCGGTGGTGGACCAGGACCGGAGCACGGCCTCGCGCGAGCTGGTGCGCCACCTCACCGCGGGAGGTGAGTTCACCGTCGTCCAGGAAGGCACCTCCTCCGAGGAGGCCCTGCGAGCCCTGCGACGGGGACAGGCGGTGGCTGCGCTGGTGGTGCCCCACGGCTTCTCCCAAGAGGTGAGCCGGGGCGGCGCCCGGGTGCAGTTGCTGGTAGACGGCGCGGACGGAAACACCGCCAATCAAGCGCTCGCCAAGGCCCAGGCGTTGGTGGACGTCGCCTCGCGCAGGCTGGCTCCGGCGGGTGCGCCCCTGCCCTCCCCCCCGGTGGAGGTGCGACTGCGCACGCTGTTCAATCCGACGGGCCGCTCGGCGCTGTTCCTGGTGCCGGGCCTGGCCGCCTACCTGCTGGCCATCGTCGCGGTGCTCATCACCGCGCTCACCGTGGCGCGGGAGTGGGAGCGCGGCTCCATGGAGCAGCTCTTCGCCACGCCGGTGGGGCGCATGGAGATCGTCGTGGGCAAGCTGCTGCCCTACCTGGGCATCGGCCTGCTGCAGGTGCTGCTGGTGCTCACGGTGGGCGCGTGGGTCTTCGATGTGCCGGTGCGCGGCAGCCTCGGGGTGCTGGGGCTGGGCGCGCTGCTGTTCCTCATCGGAATGCTGGGCCAGGGGCTGTTCATCTCCGTGGTGACACGCAACCAGGTGGTGGCCACGCAGATGGCGACCATGACGTCGGTGCTCCCCTCCATGCTGCTATCGGGCTTCATCTTCCCCATCGAGAACCTGCCGCTGCCGCTGCGGCTGCTGAGCAACCTGGTGCCGGCGCGCTACTTCGTGGGCACGCTGCGGGGGGTGCTGCTGCGCGGCAACGGCCTGAGCGAGCTGTGGCCCCAGCTCGTGGCGCTCACCCTCTTCGCGGCGCTGATGCTGGTGGCCGCCATGGCGCGCTTCAAGCGCCGGCTGGACTGAGAGGAGTCCTGTCCCATGCATCCACTCCTGGTGCAGTACCGCGCGGTGGTGGTGAAGGAGGTACGGCAGACGATGCGCGACAAGCGCGTGCTGGCCCTGCTCACCGCCGCGCCCCTGGTGCAGCTCTTCGTGCTGGGCTTCGCCGTCAACTTCGACGTGCGCCACGTCCCCACCGCCGTGGTGGACCGGGACCGCTCCGAGGAGAGCCGGGCCCATGCCCAGAGCCTGCTCGCGGGGGACACCCTGGATCTGAAGATGGAGGCCCGGGACGAGCGCGCCGCCGAGCAACTCCTGGAGCAGGGAGACGCCTCGGTCGCGCTGGTGTTCCCTCCCGACTTCCAGAAGAACCTGCTGCGCGGCGAGAGCGCCAGGGTGCAGGCCCTGGTGGATGGCTCGGATCCGGTGCGCTCGGCGACGGCCGCAGACGCCGTGGCCCGGCACGCGGCGGCGCGGGCGGTGGAGCACCTGAGCGCCCAGGCCCAGGCCCGAGGAGAGGCGCTCCCCAGGCCAGCGGTGGAGCTGGCCCCGCGCGTCCTCTACAACCCGACGCTGTCCACGGCGGTGTATGTGGTGCCCGGCATCATGGCCATGCTGCTGCTCATCGTCACCACGGTGACCATGGCGATGGGCCTGGCGCGCGAGCGCGAGAGCGGCACGCTGGAGCAGCTCCAGGTCACCCCGCTGCGCCCGGGTGTGCTCATGGTGGGCAAGGTGACGCCGTTCATCCTCGTGGGGCTGGCGGACGTGGGGCTGGCGCTCGCGGTGGGCACCTGGGTGTTCGGGGTGCCTCTGCGCGGCAGCCTGTGGCTGGTGGCGGGGGTGACGCTGCTCTACGTCATGTCCACCCTGGGCGTAGGCCTGCTCATCGCCACGCTGAGCCGCACCCAGCAGCAAGCCTTCGTGGGGGGCTTCCTCTTCCTGCTCCCCGCGGTGTTGCTGTCCGGAGTGCTCACGCCGCTGCGCGGCATGCCGGGCTGGTTGGTATGGCTCACCTGGCTCAACCCGGTGCGCTACTACGTGGAGGTGCTCCGCGGTGTGCTGCTCAAGGGCGCGGGCCTGGGGGACCTCTGGCTCCAGGTGCTGCTGCTGGCCACCTTCGGGGCGACCGTGCTGGCGGTGGCGGCGCGGCGCTTCCACAAGACCGCGGGGTGAGGCCCTGGCGCGAGGCGTGCAAGGCGTCCCAGCCCATGCGCTATCTCATCCTTGCTTCCGTCGTGTTCCTCTCGGGTTGCTGCGTCGCTCGCGAGGAGCTCTCCCAAGAGAAAGAGGACGCCCAAGCCTGCGAGCCGGGGGACACCTGCGTCCTCGCCGGCTCGTCCCAATGCACGTGTGCCAGCCCCGTCAACGCCTCCAAGGCCAAGGAAATCGACTCCATGGCCGACAACGTCTGCTGTTACGGCAGTGCCGTGGACTGCGTGGCCTATACCAACCCGCGCTGCGAGAACGGGCGCTGCGTGGCCGACACTTTCTGAGCGGCCCCTGCCGCCCGAGTCACATGGCCTCGAAAATCCGAGGGCTCAGTAGGTCCAGGGGAAGCGCTTGAAGTTGCGCTTGCGCTTCTGGACGAAGGCGTCGCGGCCTTCCTGGGCCTCCTCGGTGCCGTAGGCCAGGCGCGTGGCCTCGCCCGCGAAGAGCTGCTGGCCCACGAGCCCATCGTCCGGCAGGTTGAAGCCGTACTTGAGCATCTTGATGGCCGTGGGGCTCTTGGTGTTGATCTCCGCCGCCCAGTCGAGCGCGAAGTCCTCGAGCTGGGCGTGCGGGACGACGGCGTTGACCATGCCCATCTGGAAGGCCTCTTCGGCCGAGTAGTTGCGACCGACGAAGAAGATCTCCCGGGCGCGCTTCTGGCCGATCTGCCGCGCCAGCAGCGCCGAGCCATAGCCGCTGTCGAAGCTGGCCACGTCCGGGTCGGTCTGCTTGAAGACCGCGTGCTCCTTGCTGGCGATCGTCATGTCGCACACCACGTGCAGGCTGTGGCCGCCGCCCACCGCCCAGCCTGGCACCACGGCGATGACCACCTTGGGCAGGAAGCGGATTTGCCGCTGCACCTCGAGGATGTGCAGGCGGCCCAGGCGCGCCGGGTCCACCTTGCCCTCGTCCCCCTCGTACTTGTAGCCATCCTTGCCGCGGATGCGCTGGTCTCCGCCGGAGCAGAAGGCCCAGCCACCATCCTTGGGCGAGGGCCCGTTGCCGGTAATGAGCACACAGCCCACGTCCGTCATGAAGCGCGTGGCCTCCAGCGCCGTGGACAGCTCGTCCACCGTGCGAGGCCGGAAGGCGTTGCGCACCTCGGGACGGTGGAAGGCGATGCGCACCGTGCCCTGATCCACCGCGCGGTGGAAGGTGATGTCCTTGAACTTGAAGCCTTCGACGGCTTGCCAACGGGCGGGGTTGAAGATGCTCGACACCATGGAGTCGCTCCCTGAGAACGAGGGGGAAATCAGCCAGCGACCCTACCAGCCCACGCCTAGTTGTTCACGGCTTCATGGCCCGGCTCCCGCTCCGCGCTCTCCTGAGGATCGGGCCGCTTGTCCCGCATGGTGACGAACTCCTCGGCCGCCGTGGGGTGGATGCCCACCGTGGCATCGAGCTGCTGCTTGGTGACACCACACTTGAGGGCCACCGCCAGCCCCTGGACGATCTCCGGCGCATCCACCCCCACCATGTGGAAGCCGAGCACGCGCTGGGTGTCGCGCTCCACGATGGTCTTCATCATCGCCCGCTCCTCCCGGCCGCTCAGCGTGTACTTCATGGGCCGGAAGCTGGACACGTACACGTCCAGCTTGCCGTGGGACTCTCGGGCCGCGAGTTCGGTGATGCCCACCGTCGACACCGGCGGCTGGCTGAACACCGCCGACGGCACCCCGGAGTGGTCCAGCTGCATCGGGTTGTCATTGAAGAGCGTCTCCGCCAGCGCCCGGCCCTCGGCGATCGCCACGGGCGTGAGGTTGAGGCGGTCCGTCACATCTCCCACCGCGTAGATGCTCTCCACCGAGGAGCGCGAGCCGGCGTCCACCATCACGGCCCCACGCTTGTCGAGCTTCACGCCCAGCTCCTCCAGCCCGATGCCACGAGTGTGGGGGACGCGGCCGGTGGCGAACATCACCGCATCCGCCTCCAGCGTGTCACCCATCGTGGTCAACACGCTCAACGTGCCGTCCGCCCTCTTCTCCAGGTCCCGGACGAAGACCTCGGAGCGGATGTCGATGCCCTTCTTGCGCATCTCCTGGGTGAGGAACGAGCGCACGTCATCATCGAAGCCCCGCAGCACCGTGTCGCCGCGGATGAGCACCACCACCTTCACGCCCAGCGCGTTGAAGATGCCGGCGAACTCCACGCCGATGTAGCCGCCACCCACGATGATGATCCGGCGCGGCAGCTCCTTCAGGCTCAGCGCGCCATCCGAGGTGATGACGTGCTCGATGCCGGGCATCTCGGGCAGGAAGGGACGCGAGCCCGTGGAGATGAGGATGTGGGCGGCCGTGTAGCGCTTGCCGGCCACCTCCACCGTGTGCGGATCCACCACGTGCCCGCGGCCTTCGATGAGCTGCACACCCGAGTCCCGTAGCAGCCGCTTGTACACGCCGTTGAGGCGGTCCAGCTCCTTGTCCTTCGCCGCCTGGAGCTTCTTCCAGTCCAGCGTGGGCTCGGGCACGGACCAGCCGTAGCCCGCGGAGTCCTCGAAGTCGTGACGGAAGTGGGCGCCGTAGACCAGGAGCTTCTTGGGGACACAGCCCCGGAGGACGCAGGTGCCTCCCACCCGGTCCTCCTCGCAGATGGCCACCTTCGCGCCATAGGAGCCGGCTCTGCGGCTGGAGGCCACCCCGCCCGAGCCCGCGCCAATGGTGAACAAGTCGAAGTCGTACTGGGGCATGTGCCGCCTCCTCGTCCCGAGCCATGGGACCCGATGAGGCGACCTTAGCCATCCTCAGGCGCGCGCGCCGTCCCAGTCTTCCACCTCGTAGAGGAAGCGTGAGCCACCCATCAGCTTGCGGTTGTTGGACGTGCTCTGAACGAACACCACGTACTTCTCCAGGTTGGCGGGGCGGATGCGCACCGTCTCTCCGGGCGGCAGCCCCAGCATCTCTCGGGCCCCGTCCCCGCTGAACAGGTCGCCCGTCTTGCGGTCCATCAGGACGATCTCCTTGCGGCCCTGAATGGTCTCCGTCTTGGTGAACTCGTAGAAGCCACGGCCCGGCTTGAACTTCAGGCCGTTCTCGGTGACGAAGTTCTTGATGGGCGTGTCCCCATCGACGTCGAGGAACTGGAAGCGGCCCGGAGCCACCGCGCGCAGGTCCGTGGAGGCGTAGACCGTCGGCGTCTCACGCTTGAGCATCGTGTTGAACACGCTGTTCAGGCCACGGCTCATGCGGCCCTCCTTGGACACCTCCGACTCGTAGGCCTGGAGCTTCATGTCTCCGGACTGCTTGAGGCAGATGGCCAGGACCGTGTCGGTGATGTACGCGAACTGATCCAGGCTCAGGTGGAATCCGCCCGACTTCTGCGCCAGCTCCTTGTAGAAGGGCGTCGCGTGGCGGCGGTTGAGCGCCTGCACTCCGTACACGGGGATGCCCATGTTCCCCAGCGCGTTCACCTCGTCGCGCCAGTCCAGCTTGCGCGGGTTCTGCTTCGGCCCGTGCGGCACATCGTCGCCGATCAGCACGAAGGCCTTGGTGTACCCGGGCGTCCACGACAGCTTGCGCGCCTGGTTCAGCACCAGCTCGTAGCACTCGGGCGCGTCGCCGCCGCCAGTGGGCTCCACGCGCTCCACGAAGCGCACGATGGCGTCCTTGTCATCCGTCAGGTCGAGGATCTTCGTGACATACGTGGAGCCCTCATCGCAGTAGTCACCGTGCGCGATGATGCCGATGCGGATGCCAGGAATCTCTTTCGCGAGCCGCGTCACGGTGCTGCCCAGCTTCTTTCGCACCTGCGCCAGACACGGATACATGCTGCCCGTGGTGTCAAAGCTGAAGACAACCTCGACGCGATTATCAATCACCGCAGTGCCCATTTTCCCCTCGGGTTCGATTGGCTGAACGGGCACAGGAATACTCAGTACGTCTGACAAAAAATCCGCTTTGCCAGAGCACGTTTACGCGTCTCGAAATGCCTCCCGTGAAAGGTCAGACCCACGTGTCAGGGCCCTCGTCGCTGTCCCGTAAGATGGCCCCGCCATGGACGCGGAACTCGAACACCTGAGGCGCAAGGCCCGGCCGGATGATCTCGCCTCCTTGCGACGATTGGATGCGGCCCTCCAACGCACGGGATGGCGCGTGGAGGGAAAGACGATCCGCGAGTGGATCGCGGATTTCGTCCTCGCGGCCCCGGGCAGCTACCCCACTCCAGACCCCGCCGAGATGGTGCTCAAGGCGGGCCTGGCTGCGGTGCCCGCGCTGGTGGACACGCTGCGCACGAAGCAACTGGCCGCGAAGAACAAACTCGAAACTCGGATCCGTACTCACTGCGTCGATGTCCTGGCGCGCATGGAGCCCACGCCGACCTGTGCTGTCCCCGCGCTGCTGGAGACCCTGAACGTTCCGAGCGCCCAGTTGCGGCAGATGACGCTCTATGTGCTGTCCCTGTTTCACGTGTACCCCACTGCGCTGGCCGTCCGAGCGCTCCTCACGTGCCTGGGCAGCAAGCACGAGCTCGGTGTCCGGATCCAAGCCGCGCGCACCCTGTCCTTCCTCGAAGGAGCGCTACCCGAGGAGGTCCGCCGCGCCGCGCTCTCTCGCCTGACGGATTCGGACAAACGGGTGCGCCGCTACTCCCTGCGGATCCTCGCGCGGTTTCCAGCTCCAGATCCGGAGATCTGCACCGCGCTTGAGGAGCAGATCATCCTGGATGACGCCAATCGGATCGAGGCCCTGCGCGCGTTGGTGGAGTTCGACACACCGCGAGCGTTCGAGCTCCTACGGGAGGAACTGCTGCGACTGAGTTCCCGGCACGATGAGCGCAGCCTCTCGGAGTGCGCGCGAGTCCTCCAGCTCATCGGCTCTTTGGGCGCCAGAGCCGAGCCCCTCCTGCCGGTGCTTCGCGGCCTCAGCGTCTCCAGCTCGCTTGCGTTCATCTTGGAGGCGGCCGTCGATGGCATCCTCCGAGACCAGCTCTTCACCCAGACACGCACCCACGGCGCCGAACCGCTCCAGGATGAGCGCGCCGTGCGCCTTCTCCAGGATGTCGTACCCCAGGATCCTTCCGAGCCCCTGGAGCGAGCGCTCACCCGCTGGGCCGCGGGCTTCATTCCCTACGGCCATGAGCTGTGCGTGCGCATGGCGCTGGCCGCCGCGCGCCGCGTGGTGGGCCTCTGGGATTCCTCCTATGCCCTGAACGACGGTCCCCGAGAGGCCCTCTTCGCCCTGGAGGACTGGGTGTTGGACCCGAGCGAAGTGTCCGCGAGACGGGCAGTGAACCGAGGCGATCTCGTCCCCAGCCAGCTCAGCGCCCCGGATGAGTTCTCGGCCTCCTGGTCCGTCACCTTCGCCACCCTCTGCGCGCCCACCGAGGAACAACGGGCCGAGTGGGCCGCCCATGCCCAACCCCTGGGGTCGGCGGAGGGAGGCTTCCTGGGTTCGGCCGTCCTCAGCGCCTGCCGCGCGCTGCGCAGCGCCTCGGTGATCACCTTCGCGGTTGGATCCCGTGAAGAGCCCTCACGACTCACCATGGTGGATGCCGTCCGCGAGGTGCGACAGGCCATCGTGGCCGAACTCCTACCCTGGATCCGGGGCACCTGGGACCCGGTGCTGGATGTCGCCCGGCGCCGCCGGGAGCTGCTCGCCCGGCCGGTCGCTTCGACAGGCCGATATCCCCCGTGATGGATCTACAATGAGCGCCCTATGGGCCGACTCGCATCGCTCTCCCTGATCCTTCTCCTAGTCGGAAGCGGGTGCCTGCCAGACTCTCGCGAAGCCGCTGTTCGGGTCGAGGTGACCTACACCTTCAAGGCCGGGTGCATCACCGTCGTGGCGCGTGACGCCGAAGCCTCGGAGCAACAGGTAGCGGATCAGGTCGCGGTCCTCGCGCGAGGCCCCTCGACGGTGCGCTTCGCCGTCTACCGTGAGGAGAGCTGGAGCCACTCGCTCGATCTCACCATCACCGCCCGAGAGCAGTCGTGCGAGGGACCGGTGGTGGCCGAGCAGCTCCGCAAGGTCGAGCTCCGCAAGGCCCGGGTCGAATCGCTCGCAATCACCCTGGAGGCCCCGGACACGGATGGCGACGGCTACGTGCCCACCACCCACGGGGGCACGGACTGCGATGACTCCCAGGGAAGCGTCCACCCTGCCGCCACCGAGGTCTGCGACAACCTGGACAACGACTGTGACGGAACCCCGGATCAAGGCGTGGGCCCGCTCTGGTACCCCGACCAGGACGGCGACACCTTCGGAGACAGCACGGCCGCACCGATCAGGAGCTGCACGCAGCCCGCCAGCACCCCGCGCTACGTGCAGGACAACACGGACTGCCGGGACTCGAATGACCAGGTCTACCCTCGCGCCAGCTCGGCCCCCGAGACCTTGTGTGACGAGGTGGATGACGACTGTGACGGGCAGGTGGACGACGGCTTCGCCCTCAAGGGCGCGGGGTGCAGTGAGCCGTGCTCCGGGCAGTACGTCTGCAATGCCAGCCGCAACGCCCTGGCCTGCAACGGGCCCGTGCCGGACATGTACTACCAGGACGCGGACAATGATGGGGCGGGGACTCCGAGCACCGCGGTCACCGTGTGTCCCGGCACCCCGCCGCCGGCGGGGACGGTGCCCAACGCACTGGACTGCGACGACCAGGATCCACTCAACCGGCATGAGCGGACCGAAGCCTGCGACGGCCGGGACAATACCTGCGACGGGCAGCGTGACGAGGACAACGCCTGTGACGGCAAGGGGTGGAAGGCGTCCACCGATGCCGCGCTCACGGGGAACCGGGACTGGAAGACCGTGGCGCTCGGGAACAATGGGCTGCCGGTGTGGGTGGCGGGAATGAATGGCGTGCTGGCGTTCCGCAACGCCGCGACTGGGGCATTCACGAGCCGGGATGGAACCTGCAACAACCGCAACTGGCGCGCCGCGTGGGTCCGGCCGGTCGACGGGCACGTGTTCCTGGTGGGGGACGCGGGGTACCTGGCCGAGCACACGGGCACCGCCTGCGTCAATGCGACGCGAGTGACCACGAACAACGACCTCACGGGCATCATCGGCTTCGACACGGGCACGACAACGACGCTGTATGTGGTGGATGACCGGGGCCGGCTGTACGCGTGGACTCCCGGCAGCACACCGCAGGAGCGCTACAACACGGATCCTCCCACCTACTTTGGAATCCACGGGCTGGCGTCCACCCAACTGCTCGTCGTGGGAGGCCGGGAGACCGCTCCCTTCGGCCCGCACATCGTGAGCTATCCGGGGACCGGCGCCACAGCCGCGGCGCAGACCCTGAACAGTGTCCCTGGAGGATATGGCGGGAGCCTGCGCGCCGTGTGGATGGGCGTGCCCGGCCTCGCCTATGCGGTGGGAGATGACGGGCTGATCATGAAGTGGAATGGGACGTCCGACTGGGAGCGTATCGCTCCTCCGGATGACGCCCCGACCGCGGACTTCACCAGCGTGGTGGTGCTGGACGCGGCCTCCATCTACGTCACCGACACGGACGGCCGCATCCGCCTGCGCAACGCGACCCGCTGGCTCGATCCCCCGCTCCAGGACGCGGACCGGGCGCTCTGGGACATCGCGCTCAGCTCTCCCAGGGATGTCTGGGCCGTGGGCGAGGACGGGCTCGTGCTGCACTTCGCGGAGTAGCGAGCCTCCTGCCTCTTCAGCGCGCCTCGGGCTCGGAGGCCTCCAGCAGCTTGTAGAGCGTCTTGCGGTCCACTCCCAGGAGCCGCGCGGCCTCGCTCTTGTTGCCTCCCACGTGCTGGAGCACGTGCGCCGCGTACCGGCGCGAGAGCTCCGCCAGGCTCGGCAGATCTCCCGCCAGCCCCGTGAGCTTCTTCGGCGCATCCCCGATGGGCTCTGGGAAGTCCTGCGGCCCCAGCACCCCCGTCACGTTGAGCGCCAGCGCCCGCGCCACCACGTTCTCCAACTGCCGCACGTTGCCCGGCCAGTCGTAGGCCGTCAGCCGCGCCATCGCCTCCTGGGTCACCACGGGCCGCACTCCGCCCCGCGCGTGCAGCGCCGTGAAGTGCTCCACCAGCCCGGAGATGTCCTCTCTGCGCTCCCTCAGCGGCGGCAGGTGCAGATGCACCACGTCCAGCCGGTACAGCAGGTCCTCCCGGAACAGGCTCTCCGCCACCCGTGCCTTCAGGTCCTTGTTCGTCGCCGCCACCACCCGCACGTCCACCTTCACTGGCGCGCTCTCGCCCACGCGGCGGATCTCCCCCTCCTGCAGCACTCGCAGCAACTGCGACTGCACCTTCAGCCCCACGTCTCCAATCTCGTCCAGGAACAGCGTGCCGCCGCTGGCCTCCTCGAACAGGCCGCGCCGTGCTCCCGCCGCTCCCGTGAAGGCCCCGCGCGCGTGGCCGAACAGCTCGCTCTCCATCAGCGACTCTGCGATGGCCCCGCAGTCCACGGGGATGAAGGGGCCGCCCGCGCGCGGCGAGCGCTTGTGGAGCGCCCGCGCCACCATCTCCTTGCCCGTCCCCGTCTCCCCGGTGATGAGCACCGGAACGTTGCTCGTGGCGGCGCGCGCCACCTGCTTGTACACCTCCAGCAGCGCCGGGCTGCGACCCACCAGCGAGCTGCGCTCCACCTGCTTGCGCAGCGAGCGGTTCTCCTCCACCAACCGCTTCTGTTCCAGCGCCCGCCGCGACACACGCAGGATGGCGTCCACGTCGAAGGGCTTGGCCAGGTAGTCGAAGGCGCCCTGCTGGATGCTGTCCAGCGCTCCCTCGATGTTGCCGAACGCCGTCACCACGATGACGGGTGCGTCCGGCTGCCGCGCCTTCACTTCCTGGAGCACCCGCAGGCCATCGCCCGGGTTGGGCATCGCCATGTCCGTGAGCACCAGGTCGAACGGCCCCTCCTCGGCCAGCCGCTCGGCCGCGCTCTTCGGGTCGGAGGCTCGCACCACCTCGCCCAGGCCCCCGAGCAGCCGCTGCAGCAAGTCCCTCGCGTGAGGGTCATCATCGACGACGAGAATTCGCACGGCGGTCATTGCGCCACCTGTCGGGTGGGAGGAGCAGGCGCTGGCCCGGTGCCAGCCACCTCTGGCCGTATCACGCGCGGGAGGCGAACCGTCATCTTCGTTCCCACGCCCTCCTGGGACTCGACGGCGAGCGTGCCTCCGTGCGCCTCCACCAGCCGCTTCGCGGTGGCCAGTCCCAGGCCATGGCCGGGCAGGCTCCGGGCCTCGGGTGCGCGAAAGAACGGCTGGAAGAGCGAGGCGCGGGTGGCGTCACTCATGCCGATACCGTTGTCCCCCACCTCCAGCACCGCCTCGGAGCCCGCGATGAAGACGCGGACAGTGACATGCGGTGCCGGCCGGCCCGCCGTGTACTTCACCGCGTTGGACACCAGGTTGCGCGCCACCACTTGGAGCAACTGGTTGGGGCAGTCCACCGCCACGCCCGGCGCCAGCTCGCGCTCCAGCGTTACGCCCTGCGCCGCGGCCGTCTGTACCAACTCCAGCAGCACCGTGCTCACCGCCGTGTCCAGCTCCGCCGAGGTGCGCTCCCCGCGCTTGCCGGCCCGGCAGAAGCGCAGCAGCGCCTCGATGAGTTCGCCCATCCGCATGGCGCTCGACTCGCTCTGCGCCAGCATCTCGAGCGCCCCTGCGTCCTGCACCCCGCCCGTGCGGCGGATGAGCGTGAGGTAGCCCTTCAGCGGCGCCAGCGGGCCCATCAGGTCATGCGCCACCCGACTGGTGAAGGCATCCAGCTCCTGGTTGGCCCGCCCCAGGTCCTCGAGCTGACGCTGGATGGTGGCCTCCTGGCGACGCAACACCGAGGTGATGGACCAGCCCACCAGCAGCGACACGAGGATGGCCACCAGCGTGGCGCCCGCGCCCAGCGCGGTGTTGCGCACCCGCAGTCCCGCCAGGTGCCCCACGAGCTCCTGCGCCTCGTCCGCGTTCTCCCGGGCCAGCTGCGTGGCCAGCGCGTCCACCTCCATCACCAGCGGGCGGATGCGCTCCACCAGGTGGTGCCGGGCCTGCTCCGCCTCGAGGCGGTGGGAGAAGACCGCCGCGGCGCGCACCTGATCCGCCAGCGTCTGGCAGGCCGTGGTGAAGCGCTGCCACGCCTCCTTCTCCCCGGGCGGCAGGTTGCGGGTGTAGGCCTCCGTCGATTGGCGGATGCCCGCGAGGATGTCCTCCATCACCGCGTCGGCCACCCGGCGATCCTCGTCCTTCGTGGCGCGGATGTGGGCCTCGATGGCGCTCTCCAGCGAGAGCGTGTCCACGCGGATGCGGCCGATGAGGCTGGCCCGCTCCAGGGCCTCGCGCACCAACGCGTCCACCTGACGACCCGTGCGCACCTCCGTCCACAAGGTGAAGGCCGCCACCGCCGACAGGAGCGCCACGACGAAGAGGAAGCCTGCCCGATAGCCGCCAATGGGCGCGCGCGAGCTCACCGAGGGCTCAGGGCGAAGCGCTCGCGTTGCCAGCCGGGCTCGCCGGAGCCGGAGCGGGGTTGTGGCGCCGCGCGCGCAGCAGCGCCGACTCGAACCACACGTCGGACATCTCCTCGTGCATCTCGGTCAGCTCGCGCTGCTCCACTCGAAGCTGGGCGTTGTGCTCCTCCAGGGCCTGGCGCTCCGCCTCCGCGCGCACCACGGCCCGCAACAGCTCCTCGTTGAGCGCCTGCCGACCCTGCTCGGCCTCCGCTCGCTCCAGACGCTCCACCTCCAGCGCGGCCTCCAGCGCCGCCAGCTGTTGGGCCAGCGCCTCGGCGCGCGCATGCTCCTCCTCGTACTGAAGCTGCCAGCGCTGCGACTCGCGCAGGTGCGTCTGCAGGAGCTCGGGGGGAACACCCGGGGTCGCACACCCCAGGGCGCACCCCATCACCATTGTGGTGAGGAGCAGGTAGCGCATCCCCCGCAAATCGCAGAAGTCGGGGGTTCCGTCAAAGGGCCTCCCCTTCCCCTGTGGACGACATCCACACCTTTTGAGTTCCAATGGGGAGAATCTCCCCACTCCAGCGTCCGAGGCCCCCTGCCTTCAGAGGGAGCGGGCGCTGGCACGGGGCCTGCTCTGGGATTGGGGCGCGAACGGTCGCATCCCGCGCCGTTGCTGCTCAACTCTGGAGACACACCATGAAGAGCTTCATCGCCGCCGTCGTCCTCGCCTCCGCCACCGCGTTTGCCGCTGACCCGGCCCCTGCCGCCACCGAGACCAAGGCCCCGGCCGCCGCCGAGGTGAAGGCCGAGACCAAGACCACGACCGAGAAGAAGGTCGAGGAGAAGAAGGCCGAGGAGAAGAAGGCTCCCCAGACGGCCGAGACCAAGAAGTAATTTCTCGCTCCGCTTGGAGTCACACGGGGGCGCTCTCCACACGGAGGGCGCCCTTCGTGCTTCGAGGGGCACGCCAGCAGCGCTATTCGAGCATCCGCCCGTCCTGGATGCGCAGGGCCCGCCGAGCGTGCGCGACCACGCGCGGATCATGCGTGGAGAACAGGAAGGTGACGGCCTTGTCCCGGTTGAGCGCGAGCATCAGGTCGATGATCTGCTCGCTGGTGCCGGAGTCGAGGTTGGCGGTGGGCTCATCGGCCAGCACCAGCCGGGGCTGGGTGATGAGGGCGCGGGCGATGGCCACGCGCTGACGCTGGCCCCCGGACAGCTCGTCCGGCCGGTGATGCAGGTAGGGCCGTAGCCCCACCGCCTCGGCGAGCGCCTCCACGCGCTTGCGCAGCGCCCCCTTGCTCTCACCGTCCTTGCGCACCACGCACGGGAACTCGATGTTCTCGGCCACGTCCAGCACGGGGATGAGGTTGAAGCTCTGGAAGATGAAGCCGATCTTCCGGTTGCGTACCTCCGCGAGCGCGTCGAAGTCGCGGTCCCCCACCTCTTCGCCATCCAGTTGGTAGAGGCCACTCGTGGCGCGGTCCAAGCACCCGATGATGTTGAGCAGCGTCGTCTTCCCGCTGCCCGAGGGCCCGGTCACGACGGTGAACTCGCCGGCGCTCACGTTCAGGTCCACGCCGCGCAGCGCGCTCACCTGCGTCTTTCCCAGCAGGTAGTCCTTGGTGATGCCCTTCAGCTCGATGAGGTTCTGTGCGGCCATGGCGGACTCTCAGTCACAGCGGACGTTAGCAGCCCTTCGCCGCAAGGCCGATTGCTCGCCGGACATTCGAGTCTGGAACCCATTTCTGGCAGCCACTGGCAGGAATGGATCCGGCGACCCACCCTTTCGTCCAATCCAACGGGATGTGAGGTCGGGATGCGTGCGTGGCGTGGTGCGGTGCTGCTGGGTTCACTGGTCGTGGGGTGTGGTGGAGCGCTCCCGGACATGGCGTCACAGGACACGCTCCCGCTGAGCGAGGTCGCTGAGGAACCCGCCGCCGAGCCTCGAAACGTGAGACTGCCCGGGGCGCGCTCGGTGCCGGGCACCGCACGGCGTGTGAAGGCGATCTTCGCTCCCTCCGACATGCCCGCCTGGATGGCGGAGTCGCCGGAGAGCCTGGTGGCCTTCCGCGGCAAGCTCTACTTCGCGGTCAACCGAGGCTTGGGCCGGCAGAGCCAGGAGCTGTGGATGAGCGATGGGACCGAGACGGGCACCCTCGCCGTGAAGACCTTCGCACCGCACCTCAGCCCCTTCGGCACCTGGAACTCCGTGGGCGAACTCACGGTGGCGGGCGACCGGCTCTTCTTCCAGGTCGGCGATGCGACCCATGGTCGTGAGCTATGGGCGAGCGACGGGACGAGCGCTGGGACGCTTCGGGTGAAGGACATCAGCCCGGGCGCCGAGGACTCGTTCCTGTCCGGCTTCACGGCCACGGGGAGCACGCTGCTGTTCTTCCGCTACATCCCGGCGACGCAGACCGAGGCCGAGCGCAACGAGCTGTGGAGGAGCGATGGGACGGAGGCGGGCACGGTCCTCGTGCGGGACCTGGGACCGGAGTTCTCCGTCTCCTCGATGCGGGCGCTCGTGGGGAACACCCTGTTCTTCGTCGGCTCGGACAATGCGCACGGCAGCGAGCTGTGGAAGAGCGATGGCACCGAGGCGGGCACGGTGCGGGTGCGGGACATCCAGCCGGGTCCTGACAGCGCGTATCCGTACGAGCTGCGCGCCGTGGGGCAGCACGTCTTCTTCACCGCCGAGGACGCGAGCCATGGCCGGGAGCTGTGGAAGAGCGACGGCACCGAGGCGGGCACGGTGCTCGTCGAGGACCTCAACCCCGGTCCGGAGAACGGGGGCCAGCGGCTGCTCGGAGCGGTCGGCGGATACCTGTACTTCACGACGCCCGCGCCAGCGGAGCAGGCGCTGCGCCTGAGCCGCTTGAAGCTGGACGGCGCCACCCAGTCGAAGCTCGTGAAGACGATTCCCAACCCCTACGCGGGCCAGCCCGATGCGGACCCGTACATCACCACCTACGCGGTCACGGGCGAAAAGCTCTTCTTCGGGATGGCCATCTCTACCCCGGGCCCTGCCCCGCGCGATGTGCAGCTCTGGGGGACGGATGGGACGGCGGTGGGGACGCGGCTGCTGGTGCGCCCCCTGAGCCTCTCGGATGAGTTCCAATCCTCCCTGTTCGCCGTGGAGGACTTCATCCTCTTCAGCGCCCTTGGCCCGGGCAGCGAGGGCCTGGAGCTGTGGATGAGCGACGGAGCAGCGGAGAGCCGGCCGCTGCAGGACATCTCGCCGGGGGCCTCCTCCTCGTACCCCACGGGCTTCACGCGGGTGGGCGACTCCGTGTTCTTCGTCGCCAACGACGACACGGACGCCAACCAGCTCTGGGTCCTGCCGGTGCGGCGACTGGAGCAGCGCGCGGAGCTTCGGCCCGTGGGCGCTCAGTAGAACAAGCGGGCCTGGAGCAGGACGCGATAGGAGAGCGGGACGAGTCCGAACTCGCTCACCTTCGCCCCTGTCTCCGGCACCGTGGCGGCGCGAGACGAGGGCCCGGAGAAGGGCAAGAAGCCAGAGAGGGTCAGCGTCATCCACTCGGTGGTCGCCCAGGCCACGCTCGGCGCCAGCAGCCCGGACAGGTCCTGGAGGTTGGCCACCAGGGTCGCCATCACGGTGAAGTCGTCGCGGATCTTCGGCTTCTGGAAGCTGAGGAAGGCGTAGTGCCGGGCGATGGGCTCGAAGCGGAAGCGCTGCGGCAGGCCTTCCTCCGGGTCCCCCAGCAGCTCCGCCGTCACCCGGTCCGGATCCACGCCGAGCTCACGCGCCGAGCGCAGCAGGGACAGGCCGTTGACGACGTCCTGGAACTCGGAGCGCTTAAGCCCATCCGCCTGGTAGAGGTACTCCGCCGACACGAGCGACTCGTCGGTGAACATGTACCGGGTGCCGACGAGGACGCGCGGACGCAGCCGCCCCTCGTCCAATCGGCGGCGGGAGATGAGGGGCTCGCCGCGCACTGAGCAGTCCACGGCTGCCTCCCGGCTGTCCAGGCATCCAGGCGTCGGGTAGTTCCGCGCCGAGCCCCGCCCCACCAGCGCCTCCACGTGCAGCTCGTAGTCGGTGAAGAAGTAGCGCGAGAAGGAGAAGCCCAGGCGCGTCTTGTCCTCGAAGGCGTCGCGGTAGAGGTTGGAGTGGAAGAGCATCAGGTTCACGTCCGCGTCCGCCACCAGGGCGTAGGCGCGAGCGGCCACCAGGTAGTGCAGCTCGTCGTCCCGCGCGTTCCACTCGGGATGGACGAGGAGCGCTCGTGGCAAGCCGCTCTCCTGGGAGAGCACCGCGGGGCTGGCCAGCAGCGTGAAGGTGTACGACTCCAGCGGCACCTCCACCCGAAGCATGTACGCGCCCACGCGCTGGGAGCTGGGGTCGGTCGGATCCTTCGGTGGGTTGAGCAGGTCCGTGGGGTTGTAGGCCCAGCCCGAGCCCCAGAGGACACGCTTGCGGCCCGCCAGCAGGTGGAGCGCGGGCACCACCTCATGGCTGAGGTACAGCTCACTGAGCGAGACGAAGGGGCGGGCAGCGGTGGCCTCGCGCGGGGGTACACCGACCTCGCGGCCCTCGGCATCCAGCCCTCGGTAGCGCCAGGCTCCCTGCAGGAAGAGGGAGAGATCCGCCGCCACGAAGCCGCCCGGCCGGTACTCCACGCGCGGCTGCACGTTCAGCTCCAGCAGTTGCCGCACCTCGGGCAGGGTGTCCGTGGGCAGCAGGCCCCGCACCCGCGAGCGCGTGTACTCCGTGCGGCTCTCCACGTAGCCCGTCACCTCGGCGGCCAGGGCTGGCGTGGCAAGGCACAGCAGCAGGAGGGCGCTCCAGAGAGGGCGCCTTACGCCACCTCGAGCACCGTCCACTCATGCACCTCGCCGGCGAGGGTCACCTCGATGCAGTCTCCGGCTCGGCGCCCCATCAGCGCGCGGCCCACGGGCGAGGCAGGGGTGATGACGGAGAGGAAGCCATCACCGCCGGGGCCCGTCAGCTCCGTCCCCGCTCCCACCGGGAGCAGGAAGAAGGTGCGCTCGTCGTAGCCCGTCTCGTCCTCGGTGCGCACATCCACGATGGCGCCTAGCGCCACCGGGCCCTTGCGCTCGAAGCGCGGCATTTCCGCTTCCCGGAAGGCGGTGAGGGCGCCCAGCTCCTCCTGCACGCGCCGGGCGCGGGCGGCCTGGCCCGTGGCGAGGCTGCCGTACTCAATCGCGGCCCGGCCGTCTTCCTTCTTCTCCGACTCAGTGGCCAGGCTGCGTGCAGCCTCACGCGCCTCGGCCTGGGCGCGGTTGGCAATCCGGTCACTGTGCTGAAGGCGTTCGGCGAGTTGCGCCATCAGCGCTCGCTTGTCGAGTCCCATGCCACAGGACTGTAGCGGCATGGCACGAAGGCTCCAGTTTCTGGACTGCGGGCCGGCCCGTTTCCGGTTACCAGCGGTTGTCACGCGCCTCGCGACGGTCCTCGCGCAGCTCCCGGCGGTCCTCGCGCGCCTCCTGCTTGGTGTCACGCACCTCCTTCCGGGCCAGCTGGATGAGGTCGATGATCAGCGTGCGCGTACGCTGCAGGTCCCTCGGGCGCCGGCTGCCCATGAGCGAGGACAGCTCCCGGGCGATGTTCTTGCGCGCCGACTGCGAGGCGGCCTCCACCCGGGCGTCCCGGATGTCATCGCGCCGGTCCTGCCGGTCGTCCCGCAGGTCCCGACGATCGCCGCCGTGGCGGCTGTCCCACTGCTCCGAGCGCACCTCCCGGTTGTCGCGTCGGATCTCGGCATGGTCCTGCGCCAGCTCGGCGCGGCCCTCGACCAGTTCCTGCTTCAGCAACTGCCGCAGCTGCGACTCCACCGCCACCATCTCCCGCTCCTTGCCGCGCGAGCGCGCCCGGTCGAAGTTGGCGAGCACGGCCTCCAGCTCGGCCACGTCCCGGCGGTCATCCCGAAGCTCGCGCTTGTCCTGGCGCACCTCGTGGCGGTCCTGCGCGCGCTCCTGGTGGTTGCGCCAATCCTGGGCATGGGCGGCGCTGGCGAAGAGGAAAGAAGCGGCAAGGGCACAAGCGATGCGGTTCATGGTGTTCGTCCTCGAAGAGGTTCCGTCAGGGGGGTGATTGTATTGCGGCGTACGCAGAGAAAGACGGGACGGGCAGTCCTTTATTCGAAGCCCCGTGCCTGAGTCAGTCCCACCCGCACCGACAGCGAACCCTGCTCTGAAGCTCGCCTCCTTGGGGGCTGTGCGGTTAGAACCCACTCCCTCATGGCGCCTTCCGGCCACCTTCCTTCCAGCTCCATCGGGCCCGCCTCCGGGAGTGGAGGCGTTCGTGTGAAGGTCGAAGGCCTGCGCCGCACCTTTCCGGGCAACGTCTCCGTGCTCGCGGGGATGGACCTGGAAGTGGCGCCCGGCTCGTTCGTGGCGCTGCTCGGCCCCTCGGGCTGCGGCAAGTCCACGCTGCTGCGGCTGGTGGCCGGGCTAGACCGGCCCGAGGCAGGGCACCTCTCCTTCACCCCACCGATGGTGCGCACCCAGGGCGAGCGGGCGCCCATCGCCTACGTCTTCCAGGACGCGCACCTGTTGCCCTGGCGCTCCGTGCTGGACAACGCGGCGCTGCCGCTGGAGCTGACCGGTGTAGGCAAGCCGGAGCGACAGGCCGCCGCACGCGAAGTGCTCGAGCAGGTGGGGCTCGGCGATGCCACCGAGCGCTACCCGGCGGAGCTGTCCGGCGGCATGCGCATGCGCGTGTCCCTGGCTCGGGCGCTCATCACCCACCCTCGGCTGCTGCTGCTCGATGAGCCCTTCGCCGCCTTGGATGAGCTGACGCGCGGCCGGCTGGATGATCAGCTCCGCGCGCTGTGGCGCAAGCTGGGCATGACCGTGCTCTTCGTCACCCACTCCATCTCCGAGGCCGCCTACCTGGCCGAGCGGGCCGTGGTGCTGTCGCGACGCCCCGCGCGCGTGGTGCTCGACCGGGTGCTGGAACTCCCCGAGGAGCGCAGCGCCGCCCTGCGCACCGAGGCCTCCTTCGCCCGCGAGGCCCGCCTGCTCAACGAGGCCCTGGAACAAGGAGAGCGCTGGTGAACCTCTCACTCCTGCGCGCGGCCGTTCCGCCGCTGGTTGCCCTCGTCCTCCTGCTGGCGCTCTGGGAGGGCTCGGTACGCGTGCTGGAGGTTCCGGCCTGGCTGTTGCCACCCCCTTCGGCCATCGGCGTCGCCGGAGCCAAGGAGGCGTCCTCGATCCTCGGCGCGGCGGTCACCACGGGCCGCTCTGCCCTGGTGGGCTTCGGGTTGAGCGTGGGGGTGGGCGTGCTCGTGGCCATCCTCCTGGCCTCCTCGCGGATGCTGGAGCGCGCGCTCTACCCGTACACCCTCTTCCTGCAGACGGTGCCCATCGTGGCCATCGCCCCGCTGCTGGTGCTGTGGTTCGGCCCTGGCCCTCGCGCCGTCGCGGTGTCCTCCTTCATCGTCTCGGTCTTCCCCGTCATCGCCAATACCCTCACCGGATTGCGCTCGGTGGAGCCCGCGCTGCGAGACATGTTCCGCCTCTATGGCGCGCGGCGGCTCGCCACGCTGTGGAAGCTGGAGCTGCCCGCGTCCCTCCCGCACCTGGTGACGGGGCTGCGCATCGCCTCGGGCCTGTCCGTCATCGGCGCCATCGTGGGCGAGTTCGTCGCCGGCTTCTCCGAGGGCGCCGCGGGGCTGGGAATCCTCGTCATGTCCGCGTACCGCCAGCTGCGCACGGACCTGCTGTTCGCCGCCGTGCTGGCGGCCTCGGGGCTGGGCCTGGTTTTGTTCGGCGCGGTGAGTCTCACCGGAGCCCGGCTGCTGCGACGCTGGCACCCGTCGGCCTCGGAGTCCTGAGTCCCTATCGCGGGGTCAGCGGCCGAGGTCCGCCTGGGTGAAGCGCTGCGGGGGTGCCTCCACTCCCCGCTTCAGCGACTTCAGCACCAGCTCCGAGCGACGGCTCTTCACCAGCTCGTTGCGCATCACCACCTTCGCCGGCCGCGTGTAGCCCTTCTCGAACTCGGTGTACTCGCTGAACTCCGCGCTGCGCAGCATCTGCCCGCTCGTGCCGAAGTACTGCCCCTTCACCGGCAGCCCGTCCGACTTGCGCAGCCACAGCTTGATGGCGTCGTACGCCGTCTCCGGTGACTTCGCCTTCAGCTCCAACGCCCAGGTGTCCGGCACGTCCGAGGCCACCAACTTCGCCGCGTAGTCCTTCGCGTAGCCCACCCGAAGGATGTCCGCGTTGTTGAAGTCTCCGCCCTGGAAGCTGTCCCGGTTGGCCACCCGCGTGGCCCGCTTGAGGTTGGGCAGGTACACCCACACGTTGTCCCCCGAGCGCAGCACCTCCTGCCCCTTCACGCTGGCGGGCGACTTGAACCAGATGCGCGACTTGTCGTCCTGTCCCTTCAGCATCCGCATCTCGTAGCCGCGGCTGCTGCCGTCCTCGCGCCAGGCCGTCATCTGCGACTCGGCCTCGAAGGTGCTCGGCCCCATCGTCTCGTCATAGCGCAGGAGCAGCTCCTCCGCCGTCGGGTCCGCCGCCAGCGCGGGCACAGCCACCAACAGGGCGAGCATCAGGGCTTTCATCGAAGGTTTCCTTTGCAAAAGAGGTTCGTCAGTTCGAGCGCAGCGCGTCCACGGGGTTCAACCGGCTGGCCCTCCACGCCGGCCACGCCGCCGCGATCACCGCGCCCACCACCGCCACGGCGCACGTCAGCCCCGCGAACGAAGGATCCAGTTCTGGCCGCAGGAGCGTGGGCCCTCCCGTGCCGAGGTTCTCCATGGGAATGCCGCGCACCCCCAGCACCCCGACAATCACCGAGCCCAACCCCATCCCCGCCAGCGCTCCCACCAGGCCCAGCACCACCGCCTCCAGCAGGAAGAGCCCCAGCACCTGGTGCCGCCGCACCCCCACCGCCAGCATGGTGCCCACCTCTCGCACCCGCTCGAAGACGCTCATCAGCATGGTGTTGATGATGCCCGTGAGGATGATGACGAACAGGATGGTGGAGATGATCGCCAGCACGAACTTCTGCCGGCGGATGATGTCCCGCACGAACGGCTGCAGTTCCTGCCAGGTGTGTACCTCGTAGCCCGGGCCCAGCGCCGCGCGCAGGTCCTCCGCCACCCGGTCCAGGTCTCCCAGGTCCTCC
The DNA here is from genome assembly GCF_034259325.1 of Hyalangium ruber. Classification (NCBI taxonomy): domain Bacteria; kingdom Pseudomonadati; phylum Myxococcota; class Myxococcia; order Myxococcales; family Archangiaceae; genus Hyalangium; species Hyalangium rubrum. The sequence goes on from NZ_JAXIVS010000003.1 coordinate 330,185, forward strand.
ACCGCCACCGCCACCTCCGTCACCCGCCCCTCCATCCCCAGCAGGTCCTGCGCCAGCTTCAGCGGCACCGTCACCACCCGCTTGTTCTCGAAGGGCAGGCTCGACTCGCTCAGCCCCTCCACCGAGACGTCCAGCGAGTTGGCCCGTCCCCTCGGGCTGGAGGCCGCCAGCGTCACCCGCGCCGAGGGCTCCGCCTGGAAGGAGCGCGCCAGCTCACTGCCCAGCAGCGCGTGGGCGTAGTCCGGCGTGGCCAGCACCCGGCCCCCCGTGCGCACCTCGAAGCCGAAGCGCGGCACCGCCTCCCTCTCATGCGCCACGTCCAGCCCACGCCCGATGAACGTCGTCTGCGACACCCCGTTGCTCACCAGCCCCGCGAACACCAGCCGCCCCGAAACACCCGTGACGCCCGGCACCGCTCGCACCCGCGAGAGCAACGCCTCGTCGTACGCCATGTTCGGCTCGAGCGGCAGCGCGTCCACGCTGGCCATGTACCCCACCGAGTGGATCTGCAGCGCTCCCGTGCGGCCCCGGACGACGTCATCCACCATCAGCCGCAGGAAGCCATCCGTAATCCCCCGCGTCACCAGCACGGCGGTCACGCCCAGCAGCACGGCGGCGAGCGTGACCAGGCTGCGGCGCCGGTTGCGCGCCACGTTGCGCACCGCCAGCCGGGGAAAGGGGCTCATACGCTCGCCAGCGCCTCCACCGGCCGAAGCCTCGAGGCCCGCCACGCCGGCCACAGCGCCGCCAGCGAGGCACCCACCGTCGCCAACCCCACCACATACATGAGATAGAGGAAGGAGACGCTGGGCCGGATGATGCTGTCCACGTTCGCCCCCGGCGACGGCAGCAGGATGCCCCGCTCGTGCAGCCAGAGCGTCACCGCCCCGCCCACCAGCGCTCCCACCGCTCCGCCCACCAGCCCCAGCACTCCGCCCTCCAAGAGGAAGAGCAGGATGATGCTCCGCCGCCGCATCCCCACCGCCATCATCGTGCCGATCTCCCGCACCCGCTCCAGCACGTTCATCAGCATGACGTTCACGATGCCCAGCAGCACCGCCGCCAGGAACACCGTGCTCAGGATGCCGAACAGGAAGTCCTGCTGCCCCAGGATCTGCGCGATGAAGGGGAACACCTCCTCCCAGGTATGCACCTCGTAGCCCGGCCCCAGCGAGGCCCGCAGCGCATCCCGCACCCGCCGCGCATGCTCCAGCGGCTCCACCGCCAACGCGTACTCTGTGACGCGGCCCTCCATGCGCAGCACCCGCTGTGCCGTGGCCAGCGGCAGGTAACCCACCCTTCGGTCCCCCGGCGTCGCCGACACCAACATGCCCGAGATGCGCAGGCCCTCGCCGTTGAGCGCCCCGTCCCGGTCCGCCGCCAGCAGCGCCGGCCACTGCTCCTCGGGCGGAGGCGCCTTCGCATCCATCACCCCCGTCCCCAGGCCCCGCGCCAGGTCCGCGTTGAGCATCAGCTCCGGCGCGTCCACCTTCGACAGGAACGCCCCCTGCCCCAACCACGTCATCCGCTTGGGCGTCACCCTCGGCTCCAGCGCCGGGTCGAACGCCAGCAGTTGCAGGAAGGCCGTGCGCGGCTCGCCCTCCTCCACCCCCTGCGGCTCCGGCATGGACAACATGCCCCCGAAGGCCAGGCGCGGTGACACCCCGTGGACTCCCGGCACCGAGGTGAGCTGGCGGCGCAGCGCCTCCGAGTCCTCCATGTCCAGCGACAGCGGCGAGCCCTGCACGTGCGCCAGGTACCCCGCACGGTGGACCTGCACCGCGCCCAGCTGCCCGTAGACGATGTTCTCCAGGATGATCCGCTGCTGCCCGTTCACCAGGCCTCGCAGCACCACCATCGCCCCCACTCCCACCACCAGCGCCGCCAGGGAGATGGCCGTCCGGCGGCGGTTGCGCATGAGGTTGCGCGTGGCGAGGGCGAGGAGCGTCACCCCGCCCATCCTTCATGAAACCCACCTGATCGCCAAAGCGGGAACCTTGTCGCCCCTTCTCCCACCCGGCTTACAGCGAAAACGTGATTTGACAGGAAGACCGAAATCAGGTTTATTCTGTTATTGAAGGTTGCGGCGAATTCCTGTCTAAGCCGGTCCACCCCGCTCTCCCCCGGAGCCCCCCATGATCGAAGCCTTCGCGAAGATTGCAGAAGCCAGCAAGCAGCTGCTGGAGACGGGTTTCGCTCCGAACCACGTCAACGCGCTGCTCGCGCAGGTGGGCGGGATGATGAAGGTGGACCGGGTGTACGTGTACGAGAACCAGCCCTTCCCCATCCGGGGCCGGCTGCTGGCCGACGCGCGCTACGGGTGGAACACCGCCGGGGTGAAGTCGCTCCAGGAGTCCACCTCGCAGCGTCAAATCTCGCTGCGCGAAGTGGCGCCCCTCTGGATGGAGGAGCTGGTCAAGGGCCAGGCCGTCTCCACCGGCCTGCTCGAGGCGCCTCCCCGCATGCGGCTGATGATGGTGGAGAACAAGACCCAGGCCCTCGCGCTGGCCCCCATCCGGGTGAGCAAGGATTTCTGGGGTTTCGTCGGATTCGACGACTGCCAGAAGGCCCGGGTGTGGAACGCCGGGGAGCTGGCCCTGCTCAAGTCCCTGGCGGGCGGCCTGGCGACCGCTCTGCGCCACCAGCAGATGCGCTCCTCGCTCTCCCAGACGCGCACCCAGCTGGCGGAGATGATGCTGCTCGGCGCCAGCCGCTGAGCCGTTCCAGCCACGGCGGAAGACAGGGGCACCATCCCGGGGGTCCTCAAGGCCCCAAGGTCTGATAGCCTGTGCCTCCTTCCTCCACCGTCATGGCATCTCTCGACCCTACCGCGATCAGCCGCCCGCGTACTCCCAACACCATCAGCGGCTACCGCCTCGAGAAGCTCGTAGGCATGGGCGGCATGGGCGAGGTGCACAAGGCCGTGCAGCTCTCGCTCGGCCGCACCGTGGCCGTGAAGCTGCTCAACGCGGAGTTGGCCAAGGACCCGGCCTTCGTCGCCCGCTTCGAGAAGGAAGCCGCGGCGCTGGCCTCCCTCTCCCACCCCAACGTCGTCTCCATCGTCGACAAGGGGCAGACCGACTCCACCTATTACCTGGTGATGGAGTTCGTCGACGGCCCGTCCCTGCGCGAGCTCATGCGCTCGCCGCTGCTGTCGCCCCAGGACGGGCTGAAGATGATGTTGGAGATCTGCCGGGGCGTGGACTACGCGCACAACCGCGGAATCATCCACCGCGACCTGAAGCCGGAGAACATCCTCTTCGACAAGCAGGCCGGCAGCATCGCCAAGGTGACCGACTTCGGGCTGGCCTCCTTCATGGATGATGGCGGCACCGCGCGCTTCGCCCTCACCAGCACCCACGTCTCCATGGGCACGCTCTCGTACATGGCGCCCGAGCAGCGCGTGGACGCCAAGAACGCGGACGCGCGCGCCGACATCTTCTCGCTGGGCGTCATCCTCTACGAGCTGCTCACGGGCGAGGTGCCGCTGGGCACGTTTGATCCGCCCTCCAAGCGCAAGCCGGGCCTCGACCCGCGGCTGGACCTCATCATCGGCCGCTGCCTGAAGCCGGACCCCGCCGAGCGCTACCCCACCGTGGCCGCGCTGGCGGCGGACCTGGAGCCGATGGTCCCCGCCACCTCTTCCCAGGCGCCCCGGCCGCTCAACCGCTGGCAGCGCGTGAAGCTGGGTGTGCGCAGCGTGGTGCGCTTCACCGCCCAGGTGGTGGCCGTGCTGCTGGTGATCGCGGCGCTGGCCGTGCTGGCCGTGGCCTGGCTGCGCAGCGGAGAGAAGCGCGTGCCGCGCAGGCCGGGCGCCGCGCTCGCCGGAGAGCTGGGACCTCCGTCGGTCCGCACCCTGGCCGGGCGCCTGGTGCGGCCGCCTGATCGCAAGGTGGAGCTGGTCCCCGATGGACCGGATCCCCTGTCCGCCCTGGTCTCCGGTCGGCCCGTCAGCGACGCCGAGAAGGCCCTGGTGTTCCCGGCGGTGGAGGGCCAGTCCCAGACGGGGCTCGCCGTGATGGACGTGGTGGACCTCGAAGGAGACCTCGCCCTGTTCAAGGCCGACGTGCTCGCCGAGGGCCCTCCGCCCACCCCCGCCGTTCGCGCGCGCACCGTGCTCTACGGACCGCCGCCGGATCCGCAGGTGGCGCTGCTGCTCGTGGGCACCACAGGACGCTATGTGGCCCTCATCCAGGACGGAGCCGGCGGTCCGCTGGCGCTGGAGTGGGCCCTGGGCGAGCGCCGCGGCACCATGTTGGGGCAGGACTCGCCCGAAGGCGTGGCCCACCTGGAGATGGAGGTGGATGCCGAGGGTGTGCTGCGCGCCTTCGTGGGCTCCGGCAAGGACCGGCGGCCCATCGCCGAGCCCCTCATCATCGGCCCGGATTGGCAGAAGCACTTTGGCACCGGCGCCCCCCGCCCCGCCGTGGGCTGCATCGAGGGCACCTGCCGCGTGGAGGGCTTCAGCTACGCCATCAAGCGCGCGCCCCCGGCTCCGCCCTCCACCACCGTGGCCGGGCTGACCCCCACCCCTCGGCCCAACCCGGTGCCCGTCAAGGCGGTGAAGCCCGCTCCTCCCCCCGCCAAGAAGCCCCCGGCCAAGGCCCCGCCTCCCAAGGGAGGAAAGCGCCGATAGGGTCCCCTGTGGACACCTGATGCATGTGGATGTAGCCGGGGCCGGGGGATTGCATTATCCCTTCGGGCCTCATGCGCACCTCTCGTGGCTTCTTCGCGCTGCTCGCCCTCGCCGTCGGCCTCGCCGGCTGCCCCCGCCGTTCCCCTTCCGCCACCGACGTCCTCGAGACGGCCGCCGAGCGGGCCCAACAAGGCAGTGGCGAGGCGCGCACGCTCGCCCTCGCGGGCTTCCATGCGTACCTCGTGTCGGGGGATGACGCCGGCGCCCAGGCCCGCTTCGACGCCGCCGTCGCCAAGGATCCGGGCGACCCCTATGCCCTGATGGGGCAGCACCTGCTCGCCCGCCGCGCCGCCGCGGTGGACCGGGCCCTCGCCGCCGCGCTGGAGCTGGTGGCGCGCGCCCCCACCCACCCGCTCTCCGTCAGCGCGGCCCGCTACATCCTCGACCAGGTGGGCACCTCGCCGGGCATGGATGAGCTCATCCTCCAGGGCACCCAGAAGGGGCTCGACGCGGGCGCCACCGGTGAGACCGCCCAGCTGCTGCGCGGCTCGCGCATGGGCGTGTTCCTCGTGCGCGGCGACAAGGAGGCCGCGGCCGGCGTGGCGCGGGAGGTGGGCTCCGCCACCGTGGCCACGCTGGTGGGGCCCTTCTCGCCCTACCACGTGCTCTCCTTCGATGAGGCCACCGGGGCCGAGAAGGACGGCTCGCTGGCGGGCCCCTTCACCGGCCCCTACGGCGCGCTCACGCCGCGCACCCTGCTGGCGCCGGATGGGCGGCACCGGCTGGATGGAGAGCCGGGCGAGGCGGACGTCTATCTGCTCGCCTTCGACGCCGAGGTGCCCACCGAGGGCCTCTACCTGGCGCGCTCCGTCTCCTCGTCCGCCCACAAGGTGTGGGTCAATGGCGCGCTGCTGCTTGATCGACGCTCCTTCGCCCAGCCCGAGTCCACCGTGCTCGGCCGCGCGGTGCGGCTGCCCGCGGGCAAGTACCGCTTCCTGGTGAAGCTCACCAAGGACAACGCCACGGGCAATGTCGCCTTCAGCCTGCCGCGCGTGGATGGCCGCCCGTCCGAGGTGCGCTTCACCGCCGCCACGGGGCCCGCGCCCTCGTGGGCCGGGGGCGTGCCCGTCGTCGAGTCGGTGCCCCTCTTCTACCCCACCACGGAGTCCCTGGCCGCCGCGCTGGAGGAGGAGGCCGGCGGGCTGCTGGCCACCTTCCTGGCGGCGCGCGATGGCATGGGGCGCGACCCCGATGGGGCCCGGCGGCTGCTCGCCAACGTGGAGGAGTCGGTGCAGACGGCGGCCCTGCTCGGCCTGCGCGCGGAGATCGCCGCGCAGGACCGCACGGTGCCCACCAAGGTGTCGCGCGGCCGGGCCACGCGGGACCTGGAGGCGACGCTGGTCAAGGATCCGCGCAACGCGGCGGCGCTGCTGCTGCGCGCGGAGCTGGCCCTGAACGACAGCCAGCCGGCCGCCGCGCTCGAGGTGCTCAAGAGCGCGCTGGAGGTGGCGGGCCCCTCCAGCTACGCCGTACACCTGCTCCGGGCGCGCGCCGCCGTGGCGCTGGAGGTGGACGCCCAGGCCGAGGAGTCCCTGTCCGCCGCGCTGGCCGCCCAGCCCAAGCTCTGCGAGGCGCTGGGGCTGCGCTACAGCCTGGCCCGCAGGCGCGATGCCGCCGCGCAGATGGACCAGCTCATCACCGAGTTCACCGGCTGTCCCGGAGCGCTGGCCCGCGCCGCGGAGCACTCCCGCCAGCGCGGGGACACGGCCGCCGCCGCCAAGGCCTACGTGGAGCTGCTCGCGCGAAACCCGGGCGACCTCAGCACCGGCGCCGCGCTGGCCAACCTCTACCTCACGCTGCGCCGCTATGACGACGCGGCGGCCACGCTGCGCGAGCTGAGCAAGCTCTGGCCCCGCAACGCGCTGCTGCTCAAGCGGCTGGCGGACGTGCGCGAGTACGCCGGGGCCCCCGACGAGGCGCTCGCCCTGCGGGAGCAGGCCCTGGCCATCGACGGCAGCGACCTGTCCGTGCGCCGTGCCATCGCGCGGGCCCGGACGGGCAAGGAGCTCCTGCAGGACTACGCCATCGACGGCAAGGCGGCCATCGCGGCCTACGAGGCGTCCCGCGGCGAGGAGGACAGCGCCGCCGCGTACGTGCTGGACGCCGCCGCCGTGCAGGTCTTCCCGGGCAACACCCTGGTCAACCGCATCCACATCATCCAGAAGGCGCTGGAGCAGAGCGGCATCCAGGAGATCGCCGAGGTGAACATCCCCAACGGCGCCCAGGTGCTGGCCCTGCGCACCATCAAGGCGGACGGCACGGTGCTGGAGCCGGAGAACATCGAGGGCAAGGACGCCATCAGCCTGCCGGGCGTGAACGTGGGCGACTACGTGGAGGTGGAGTACCTGCTCCAGGAGAGCGCGCGCGGGCCCGCCCAGCCGGGCTTCACGGCCTCGGCCTTCTACTTCCAGATCGCCAACATGCCGAACAACTGGGCCACGTACACGGTGGTGGCGCCCAAGGGCACCGGCATGCGCGTGGACGCGCACGGCATCAAGGTCACGCCGCCCGAGGTGAAGGGCGACACGGAGGTGTTCTTCCACGAGGCGCGGCGGGTGCCGCCGTTCATCCCCGAGCCGGAGGCGCCGTGGGCGAACAACGAGTACCTGCCCTTCGTGGTGGTGGGCGCGGGGACGATGGGCCAGGAGCGCCTGGTGGCGGTGTACGCGGACGCCTTCCTGGACCGCTCCAAGCGCAGCGCGGAGATCGAGGCCTTCGCCCACAAGGCGTCCGAGGGCAAGAAGGGGATGGAGGCGCTCAAGACGTTGCACGCGGCGATCATGAAGCGCATCCCCGGCCGGGACCTGGGGCTGGCGCAGTCGGCCGCCTCCACCCTGGCGCAGGACCGGGGCAGCCGGCTGATGCTGCTCAAGGCGAGCCTGGAGGTGCTGGGCATTCCCGCGCGGCTGGTCTCCATCCACCCCTTCACCACGGACCCGACGCCGTACCTCTTCCCCACCGAATCGACGCTGACGTACACGGCGCTGCGGGTGGAGGTGCCGGGCGAGGGCCCGGTGTGGGTGGACACCTCGATGCGCTTCGGCCCCTTCGGCCAGCTCCCCGAGACGGCCATGGGCGAGCGCGACGCGTACCTGCTGCCCGAGCCCGGACGGCCGCTGGAGAAGCTGAAGACGCCACCGCGCACGGAGCCTCCCGGCAAGAAGGTGCGGCTGGAGCTGGAGCTGAAGGCGGACGGGCAGCTCGTGGGCAAGGGCGAGGAGGTGTACTCGGGCTTCGAGGCGGCCAGCCTCGCCGAGGCCTTCGACGCGCTGTCGGCGGAGAACCGCCAGCAGGCGCTGCAGAACGCGGTGGCTCGCTACTTCGGCGGCGCGGACCTCTCCTCCGTGAAGCTGGAGCACGCCGAGGAGGTGGGCGCGCCGTTCATCCTCAGCTACCAGCTCACCGTGCCGCGCTACGGCCGCCCCGAGGGGAACAAGCGCATCATGCTGGGGCCGGTGACGTTCCCGGCCATGCTCGGCCGGCGCTACGTGCAGCTCAGCTCCCGGGACACGCCCCTGTTCATCGACAACAGCGAGGCGAGCGACACCCAGGTGACCGTCACCCTGCCGGAGGGCTGGAAGCTCTCCGACCCCCAGCCGGAGCTGAAGGTGGACAGCGCCTTCGGCAGCTTCCGGCGCACGGAGAAGCAGGAGGGCCGGGTGCTCACCATCACCGAGTCGCTGCGCATGCCCCGCAACCGCATCCCCCCGAAGAGCTACGAGGCCTTCTCCAGCTTCGCCGGGGACGTGGACCTGCTGCAGACGCGGGACCTGGTGCTGCTCACTCCTTGAAGATGGCCACGTGGGGCGTGCCGTCCGCGCCCACATAGCCCCGGTACATGCCGGGGGAGTTGAACGGCATGGCGACGTTGCCCTGCGCGTCCATGGCGACGACGCCGCCCTCTCCCCCGGCCTTCACCAGCACGTCCATCACCACGGAGTGGGCGGCCTCCTGGAGCGGCAGCTCCAGGTACTCCAGGCGCGCGCAGATATCGCGGGCGACGGTGTAGCGGATGAAGTACTCGCCATGGCCCGTGGCGGACACGCCGCAGCGCGCGTTGGCGTAGGTGCCGGCGCCGATGATGGGCGCGTCGCCCACCCGACCGTAGCGCTTGTTCGTCATGCCGCCCGTGGAGGTGCCCGCGGCGAGGTTTCCAGCCTGGTCGAGCGCCACCGCGCCCACGGTGCCGAACTTCCCGTCCCAATGGGTTCCCGTGGAGCGCGAAGACGGCGCGGAGGCCTTCTCCTTCTCCAGCGCCTTCTGGAGCTGCTGCCAGCGCTCCTCGGTGCGGAAATACTCCGGTGGCACCAGCTCGATGCCCTGCGTCTTGGCGAAGGCCTCCGCCCCCTCGCCCACCATCATCACGTGCGGGGACTGCTCCATCACCCGCCGCGCCAGCGCGATGGGGTTCTTCACATGGTGGACGCCCGCGATGGAGCCCGCCCCCAGCGTGCGCCCGTCCATGATGGCGGCATCCAGCTCGTTCTGGCCGTCATGGTTGAAGACAGCGCCCTTGCCGGCATTGAAGAGGGGCGAGTCCTCCAGGATGCGGACAGCGGCGGTCACGGCGTCGAGGCTGGTGCCTCCCTGGGCGAGAATGGCATGGCCGGCCTGGAGCGCCTCGGCGAGCTTGGCGCGCACCTCCGCCTCGCGCTCGGGGGTGAGGTTCTCGCGGGAGATGACGCCCGCGCCGCCGTGGAGGACGAGGCCCCAGGCGGGCTTGCGCGCGGGAGCGGGCTCCGAGGCCAGGGCCGCCTCATCCCGCGCGGCGCCCTGCTGAGAGGCACAGCCCAGCGGCGACAGGGACAGCAGCGGGAGCACGGCGGCGAGGAGCGCGCGGCGGACCGAGGGGGGCAGCGAGGGCATGCGAGGCTCTCCGGAGGGGGCGCGCGGAGTGTCCCATCCCCCTTCTGAAGCTGACACCCGAAATCGCCCCTCCCCCGGGGAGCACGCGGGCCCCCTGCCCGCCCGCCTCCTTTGCTCACCCGGAGCAGTACACAGAGTCAGCGAAGACTCCGAGCGAGCGGAGCGGACGAACGAGGAGACCGCGATGGGCAAGAAGCTGAAGGGGCTTCGGGTGGCGGTGCTGGCGGCGGATGGCTTCGAGCAAGTGGAGCTGACACGTCCGGTGAAGAAGCTGAAGAAAGAGGGCGCGACGATCGACATCGTCTCCATCCGCCCAGGCTCCATCCGGGGGATGAACCTCCTGCTGCCCGGGAAGAAGGTGCGCGTGGACACCACGCTCCGGGAGGTGAAGGCGGCCGACTATGACGCGCTGTTGCTGCCCGGCGGCTTCGTCAACCCGGACCTGCTGCGGCAGAGCACACTGGCGGTGGAGTTCGTCACGGACTTCGAGCGACTCGGCCGGCCCATCGCCGTCATCTGCCATGGCCCCTGGGTGCTCGCCTCGGCGGAGCTGGTGCGCGGGCGGCGACTCACCTCCTGGCCCGGCATCCGCGACGACATCCACAACGCGGGAGGCCTCTGGGAGGACGCGGCGGTGGTGCGAGATGAAAACTGGGTCTCCAGCCGGGGACCGCATGATCTGCCGGAGTTCGAGAAGGCCATGGTGGCCCTGTTCGCCGAGCACCTACCGGTGGAAGCCAAGACGCGTGTACCCGAGCGGCCATCCAAGCGCTGGCCTCGCTGGCTGGCGGGTGGCATGGCCCTCGCCGCGCTGCGCTATGGCCTCCGAGGGCGCAGGCTGATCGGCGCCTAGCCTGGGAAGTACCCTCACGGGTAGCCCTCCGGGTGAGTTCACATTGCCCTACGCCAGGGGGCGGGCTGATCCGGGAGACAGGCTCACATCTGCCTCCCTCCGCTCCGATCCTTCGGATAAATGGGCTTTGAAGATGCTGTCGGCTTCTGGACACAATAGATCCAGCAAGGTCGGGCGACGGGGTTGCGCCCCACAGGGACACGCATCGGATCATGGCGAGCACGAGTCCGTCCGAAATGAGGCACCCAATCGCCGGATTTCCGAAGCCCCGAGAGCCCAGAGCGCCGCACGTAGCGGCCCGCGCGGGGTTCTTCGCGCGGCTGGACAAGCTGCTCTCGGAGCCGCTGCGCAACGCGCCTCCCTCGGAGCTCATCCGCAACCGCATCATGGCCGGCGCGGCGCTCTTCCTGTTCCTGAGCACCGTGCTGTACATCCTCACCCATCCCTTCACGCCGAAGCTGGCGCCCACGCTCTTCGCGAACCTGGGCTACCTGAGCACGCTGGTGGTGCTGCGCAGGGCCCGTACCCACCATGCGCCGGCGCGGCTGCTGTTCCTGGTGCTGTGCCTGGGCCTCTTCGGCTCCGTCTTCGTGTCCGAAAGCCCCCTGGGCAGCATCCATGCCGCGACCATGCTGCTGCCGGCGCTCGCCGTGTACCTGCTGGGGCCGCGCTGGGGGTTCGCCATGACACTGCTGGTCATCGGCGTCCTCGGCATCCTCCACCCGCTCTATTACACCTCCGTCCACAGCGGTCCCCTCTTCCTGCCCCGCGAGGAGATCTGGCCCCTGCACATCGCCGCCTCGGTCTCGTTCGTGGGCGCGTGGGGCCTGGGCGCGCTGCACAGCACGGCGCGGCGCTCGGTTCAGGAGTCACTCGAACAGACGCTCCAGGAGCTGCGCGACAGTGAGAGCAAGCTCAGCAGCGTCATCGAGAGCACCGGGGACGTGGTCATCTCGATGGACCCCCAGGGGCGCGTGTTGACCGCCAACTCGGCGGCGAAGCAGCTCTATCTCCAGTACTTTGGCAAGCCGATCGAGGTGGGGGTCCCCCTCTTCGAGCCGGCGCCGCCAGCGCTGCGCGAGCTGTGGGAGCAGCGGATCGCCCAGGTATGCGCCGGCGAGCGCCTCCACGTCGAGGAGGAGAGCGAGCACCAGGGGGTTCGCGTCGTGGTGGACGTTCGCGCCCACCCCCTCCACGGCGCGGACGGGCGGCTCATGGGGCTGACGCTCTTCTCCCGCGACATCACCGCCCGCAAGCAGGCCGAGAACCGGCTGGGAGAGATGCACCGCACCCTGGTGGATGTCTCGCGCCAGGCGGGCATGGCCGAGGTGGCCACCGGCGTGCTCCACAACGTGGGCAACACCCTCAACAGCGTCAACATCTCCACCAGCCTGCTCGCGGAGATGCTGGGCAAATCTCGCGTCGTCAGCCTGGCCAAGGCCACCCAACTGCTGCGCGAGCACGGCGCCGACATGAGCACCTTCCTCTCCAGCGATCCGCAGGGCCAGAAGCTGCCGGCCTACTTCATCGCCCTCTCGGAGCACCTGCTCGAGGAGCGCGACACGATGAGCAAGGAGCTGGTCTCGCTCACCCAGAGCGTGGACCACATCAAGTCCATCATCAGCATGCAGCAGAAGCACGCGCGCACGGCGGGGTCCATCGAGCAGCTCGCCGTGCCCCAGCTCATCGACGAGGCGCTGCGCCTGCACGCCGTCTCGTTCGAGCGCATGGGCATCCTCATCGAGCGGGAGTACGCTGCCGTGCCCCCCATCCTCGTCGACCGGCACAAGCTGCTGCAGATCCTCATCAACCTGCTGAGCAACGCCCGCCACGCGCTGGTGGACAGCGGCAGGCAGGACAAGCGCATGACCATCCGCATCCGGCTCTCCCCCGACGCTCAGCGCCTGCTCATCGAGGTGGCGGACAACGGCGTGGGCATTGCCCCGGAGCACACCGAACGCCTCTTCACCCAGGGGTTTACCACCAAGAAGACGGGCCACGGGTTCGGCCTGCACATCAGCTCCCTGGCCGCCACGGAGATGAAGGGTCGCCTCTCTTGTACCAGCCCGGGACCCGGCCAAGGTGCTACCTTTACCCTCGAGTTGCCTGTGGCGGGCGAGGAGGCCACGTCGTGAGCACACCTGCGTCCCCCAACCGTCGCATCCTCGTGGTGGATGACAACCGGACCATCCACCAGGATTTTCGGAAGATCCTCTGTCCGCCCACCGCCAACGACTCGCTGGACGCGATGGAGGCCGACCTCTTCGGGCAGACCGAGGCGAGCGCCCGGCTCCCGGGCTTCGAGGTGGACTCGGCCTACCAGGGCGAGGAGGCGCTGCTGCTGTCGCGCAACGCCCGCGAGCAGGGCCGCCCCTATGCAGTGGCCTTCGTCGACATCCGCATGCCGCCCGGCATCGACGGCGTGGAGACCACCTCGCGTCTCTGGAAGGATGACCCGGACATCCAGGTCGTCATCTGCTCGGCCTACGCCGACTACTCCTGGGAGGAGATGATGCAGCGGCTGGGCCTCAGCCAGCGCCTGCTCATCCTCCGAAAGCCCTTCGACGGCATCGAAGTACGTCAGCTCGCCTACGCGCTCACGGAGAAGTGGGAGCTGCTGCACCGCAGCCAGCTGCGCATGGAGGATCTGGCCCGGGCCGTCGACGAGCGCACCCGCCAGCTCGCCGCCGCCCACGCCCAGATTACCCAGCACCAGCGCCTGAAGGCCCTGGGGCGCCTGTCGGGAGCCCTGGCGCACGAAATCAACAACCCGCTGAGCTTCATCCTGGCCAACCTCGGCTACCTGCGCTCGGCGCTGGAGGGCAGCCCGCCGCACCTGGGCCCCGCCGAGGTACAGGAGCTGCGCGAGGTCTGCGCCGAGTCCACGGAGGGCGCCGAGCGCATCCGCCGCATCATCCAGAACATCAAGCTCTTCTCCCGGCTGGACGACGCGCCGCCCACGCGGGTGGACGTACACGAGGTGCTGGAGCAGGCCCTGGGTGAGGCGCGCAACGAGCTGGGGCCCAACGTACAGGTGGTGCGCGAGTTCCAGGCCATTCCCCGCGTACACGCCAGCGAGACGGGCTTGCAGCAGGTGTTCTTCGGCCTGCTGGCCAACGCCGCCCAGGCCCTCAAGGAGAGCCCGCAGCCCCGGGTGCGCATCTCCACCTATCTGCAGGAGGACGGCCGCGTGGCCGTGGAGGTGCAGGACAACGGCAAGGGCATCGCCGCCGAGCACGTCAACCGCATCTTCGAGCCCTTCTTCACCACCAAGCGCATGGGCTCGAGCAGCGGCCTGGGCCTGAGCGTCTGCTACGGCATCGTCTCCGGCCTGGGGGGTGACATCACCGTCGACAGCGCCCCCGGCCAGGGCGCCACCTTCCGGGTGTTGCTGCCCCAGGCGCCCGCCCCGGAGCACCTGACGCCGCTGCCCGTGCGCATTCCCTGAGCGCGGCTCACATCCAGCCGAGCTCGAGCCGCGCCACCTCGGACATGCGGCTCTGGTCCCAGGCGGGCTCCCAGACGAGCTCCACGTGGGCCTCCTTCACGCCGGGCACGCTGAGCACCTTCTGGCGCACGTCCTCCTGAAGGACGGGCCCCATGCCGCAGCCGGGCGCCGTCACCGTCATCTGGATGTCCACCTTGTGCCCGCCCTCCGGCAGCGGGGTGGCCTGACACTGGTACACCAGCCCCAGCTCGACGATGTTCACGGGGATCTCCGGGTCGTACACCGTCCGGAGCTGCTCCCAGACGCGCTCCTCCTCGAAGGGCGCGTCGGCGCTCGCCTCGGCGGCGGGCGTCTTGGGCTGCTCGACATACTCCTCGCCCAACACGGCCGCGTCCTTGGCGGCGATGCGCAGCAACTGCCCGTTGGAGATGGCCTGCACGGTGACGTTGCCACCCAGCGTCTGCATCACCCGCAGGTCCGTGCCCGCCGGGACCATGACCCGGTCGCCGCTGGGAATCAGCGTCGCCTCGCACTCGCGCTCCAGAACCACCATCCCTCGCATGGGCCCTCCCTACTCCGTGGAGACCGACTCCGCCTCACCGCGGAGCGCCGCGCGCAGCGTGTGCCACGCGAGGCTCGCGCACTTCACTCGCGCGGGGAATTCACTCACTCCGGACAGCACCGCCAGCTTGCCCAGCGCCTCGGTGTCCACCTCGGCGGGGCCTTCCGTCACCAGCTTGTGGACCTGCTCGAAGAGCCGTTCGGCCTCCTCGCGCGTCTTGTCCTTCACCGCCCCCGTCATCAGCGAGGCGGAGGCGCGCGAGATGGCGCACCCCTGCCCCTGGAAGCCGATGTCGCGGATGACGTCGCCCTCCACCTTCACCGTCACGGTGAGCTGATCTCCGCACAGGGGGTTGTGGCCCAGGGCCTTGCCGTTGGCGCCCTCCACCTCGCGGAAGTTGCGCGGGCGCTTGCCGTGGTCCAGCACCACCTCCTGGTAGAGGTCCTGCAAATCAGAGCTCATCCGAACACCTCCCGCACCTTGTGGAGCGCCCGCACGAGCGCGTCCACGTCCTCTCGCGTGTTGTAGAGCGCCAGCGACGCCCGCACGGTGGCGGCCACGCCGAAGCACTGCATGAGCGGCTGGGCGCAGTGGTGGCCCGAGCGGACGGCCACGCCCTCGCGGTCCAGGATGGTGCCGATGTCGTGCGGGTGGACCTCCTCCATCACGAAGGACACCACCCCCGAGCGCTCGCGCGCCTTGCCCAGCACGCGCACGCCCGGCACGCCCTCCACCGCCTGCTCCGCGTAGGCCAACAGCTCCCGGTCATGGGCGGCGATGGCCTGCATGCCCACCCCTTCCAGGTAATCGATGGCGGCGCCAAGCCCCACCGCGCCCGCGACGTCCGGCGTGCCCGCCTCGAAGCGGTAGGGCACGCGGTTGTAGATCGTCTTCTCCAGCGTGACGGAGAGGATCATGTCCCCGCCGCCCTGGTACGGGGGCATCGTCTCCAGCAGCGCCTTCTTCCCGTAGAGCACGCCGATGCCCATGGGGCCGAAGAGCTTGTGGCCGGAGAAGGCGTAGAAGTCGCAGTCCAGCTCCTGCACATCCACCGGGAAGTGCGTCACCGCCTGGGCTCCGTCCACCAGCACGGGGATGCCCTTCTCGTGCGCGCGGCGGATGAGCTCCTTGACGGGAACCACCGAGCCCAGCGCGTTGGAGACGTGCGTCACCGCCAGGATGCGGGTGCGCGGGGTGAGCAGCGCGTCGAGCTTGTCGAGCACCAGGTCTCCATGCGCATCCACCGGGACCTGCCGCAGGGTAGCGCCCTGCTGCTCGCACAGCATCTGCCAGGGGACGATGTTGGCGTGGTGCTCCAGCGCGGTGATGAGCACCTCGTCGCCCGGGCCCACGTTCTTGCGGCCGAAGGTCTGCGCCACCAGGTTGATGGCCTCCGTGGTGCCTCGCACGAAGACGATCTCCTTCACGTCCTTGGCGTGGAGGAAGCGGCGCACCTTCTCCCGCGCGCCCTCGAAGGCCGAGGTGGCTCGCTCGGAGAGGGTATGGACGCCCCGGTGTACGTTGGCGTTGTCGTGCAGGTAGAAGTGGCTGATGGCGTCGATGACCGCCTTCGGCTTCTGGGCGGAGGCGGCGCTGTCCAGGTACACGAGCCTCCGGCCCCGTACCTCCTGATTGAGGATGGGGAAGTCCTCGCGCACCTTCTCGGCACTGAATCCCGTCTGGCTCATGCCTGTCCCTCCCTCCGAGCCCCGCCCGGCAGTCGTCCCGAGAGGAGCTGCTCCACCCGGGCCCGCAGCGGCTCCAGCGTCACCGCGCCCACCACCTCGCTGGCGAAGGCATACGTGAGCAGCCGCTCCGCCTCCGCCCGAGGAATGCCCCGGGCGCGCAGGTAGAAGAGGGCCTGTTCATCCAGCCGGCCCACCGCCGCGCCGTGGGCACACTTCACGTCATCCGCGAGGATCTCCAGCTGCGGGCGCGTGTCGACCAGCGCCTCCTCCGAGAGCAGGAGGTTGCGGTTGGTCTGGCTCGCGTCCGTGCGCTGCGCGTCCTGGCGCACCAGCACGCGCCCGTGGAAGGTGCCGCGCGCCTTGCCGTCCAGCACGCCCTTGTACAGCTCGCGGCTGGTGCAGCGCGGCATCGCGTGGTCCAGGTCCGTCCGGTTGTCGAGGTGCTGCGTGCCACGGCCCACGTACAGCCCGTTGAGGACGCACTCGCCGCCCTCGCCCGCGAACACCGAGCGCACCTCGTTGCGCGCCAGCGTCGCGCCCAGGGCGAAGGCGTGCGAGACCAGCCGGCTGTCCCGCGCCTGCTCGGCGTGGAGGCTCGCCAGGTGGAAGGCCGCCTCCGGCTCCACCTGGAGCTTGTAGTGGTGCAGCCGCGCGTTCTCCCCGAGCACCACCTCCGTCACCGCGTTGGTAAACGAGGCCCCGCCCTCCACCCCGGCGTACACCTCCACCAGCGCCGCCTCGCTGTTCGCCCCCGCCACCACGAGGATGCGCGGGCTGGCGAGCACCGAGGCCCCAGTGGCTCCGGAGGCCAGGAAGACGAGCTGCACGGGACTGGGAGCCGCGGCACCAGCTCGCACGTTCACGAAGGCCCCCTCCTCCAGCAGCGCCGCGTTGAGCGCGATGAAGGAGTGCGTCTCCGCCCGGGCCCGCTGGCCGAGCACGGCCTGGAGCGCCTCGGCGTCCTCGCGCAGGGCCTGGCGCAGCGGCTTCACCGTGACGCCTTCGTACAACCCCTCCAGCGAGGACAGCTCGGGCGAGTGCCGGCCATCCACGAAGACGAGCCGAGGCCCTGGGAGGGCGAGCTGATCCACCCGCGCCTGGAACTCCGCCACGCGGCGGGCCTCCACGGGCGCGAACGGGCGCGAGACGAGGGGCGCCACATCCGTGTACTTCCAGTCCTCGTTGCGCGTCGTGGGAAAGCCCTGGCGGGAGAGCTGGGCGAGGCCGTCCTCGCGGAGCCCACGCAGCCACAAGGGCGAGTCCGCCATCCGCTCCGCCTGGAAGCGCTGGGCCACGTCCAGGTAGTGCTGGAGCCCAGCGCTCACTGTCGCGCCTCCCGCCCCGGCTGCGGCGCCGAGCCCAGCTTGTCCACCCACGCGTAGCCCTTCTTCTCCAGCTCCAGGGCCAGCTCCTTGTCACCGGACATGACGATGCGCCCGCCGGCCATCACATGCACCTTGTCCGGGACGATGTAGTCCAGCAGCCGCTGGTAGTGGGTGATGACGAGCATGCCGCGCTCCTTCGAGCGCAGCGCGTTGACGCCGCCCGCGACGATGCGCAGCGCGTCGATGTCCAGGCCCGAGTCCGTCTCGTCGAGGATGGCCAGCCGCGGCTGGAGCACCGCCATCTGGAACACCTCGTTGCGCTTCTTCTCGCCGCCGGAGAAGCCCTCGTTCACCGAGCGGTTGAGGAAGCTCTGGTCCATCTGCACCAGCTTCATCCGCTCCTTGGCGAGCGAGAGGAAGTCCATGGCGTCCAGCTCCTCCAGCCCCTTGGCGCGGCGCTGCGCGTTGAGCGCGGTGCGCAGGAAGTGGAGGTTGCCCACGCCCGGAATCTCCACCGGGTACTGGAAGGCGAGGAACACGCCGGCCGTGGAGCGATCCTCGGGCTTGAGGGCCAGCAGGTCCTTGCCGTCGAAGAGGACCTCGCCCTCGGTGACCGTGTACGTCTCGCGGCCCGCGAGCACCTGGGACAGCGTGCTCTTGCCCGAGCCGTTCGGGCCCATGATGGCGTGGACCTCGCCAGGGGCGATCTCCAGATTGATGCCCTTGAGGATCTGCTTGTCCCCGATGCGCGCGTGGAGGTTTCGAACGCTCAGCAGCATGGCTACCCGACACTCCCTTCCAAACTCACCCCGAGCAGCTTCTGGGCCTCCACCGCGAACTCCATGGGAAGCTCCTTGAAGACCTGCCGGCAGAAGCCGTTGACGATCATCGACACCGCGTCCTCGCGGGAGATGCCCCGCTGCTGGCAGTAGAAGAGCTGGTCCTCGCCGATCTTGGACGTGGACGCCTCGTGCTCGACCTGCGCGGACGCGTTCTTCACTTCGATATAGGGCAGCGTGTGGGCGCCGCACTGGCTGCCCATGAGCAGCGAGTCACACTGGGTGTAGTTGCGCGCCCCTTCCGCGCTCTTGAGCACCTTCACCAGCCCTCGGTACGTGTTCTGCCCGTGGCCGGCGGAGATGCCCTTGGAGACGATGGTGCTCCGCGAGTTCTTGCCGATATGCACCATCTTCGTGCCGGTGTCGGCCTGCTGGCGGTGGTTGGTGAGCGCCACCGAGTAGAACTCGCCCACCGAGTCATCCCCCTTGAGGATGACGCTGGGGTACTTCCAGGTAATGGCCGAGCCCGTCTCCACCTGCGTCCACGAAATCTTGGAGCGCTTGTGGGCGATGCCGCGCTTGGTGACGAAGTTGTAGATGCCGCCGCGGCCTTCCGCGTCACCGGGGTACCAGTTCTGCACCGTGGAGTACTTGATGGAGGCCCCATCCAGCGCCACCAGCTCCACCACAGCGGCGTGCAGCTGGTTGGTGTCGCGCATGGGCGCGGTGCAGCCCTCGAGGTAGCTCACGTAGCTGCCCTCGTCGGCGACGATGAGGGTGCGCTCGAACTGGCCCGTCTCCGCCGCGTTGATGCGGAAGTAGGTGGACAGCTCCATGGGGCAGCGCACGCCCTTGGGCACGTAGACGAACGAGCCATCGCTGAAGACGGCCGAGTTGAGTGCGGCGAAGTAGTTGTCCGAGTAGGGCACCACGCTGCCGAGGTAGCGGCGCACCAGCTCGGGGTGCTCGCGCACGGCCTCGGAGAACGAGCAGAAGATGACGCCCGCCTTTGCCAGCTTGTCCTTGAAGGTGGTGGCCACGGACACCGAGTCGAACACGGCATCCACCGCCACGTTCTGCAGCCGCTTCTGCTCCTCCAGGGGGATGCCGAGCTTCTCGTAGGTGCGAAGGATCTCCGGGTCCACCTGGTCCAGGTTGTCGAGCTTGGGCTTCTGCTTGGGCGCCGAGTAGTAGCGGATGGCCTGGTAGTCGATGGGGTTGTAGGTGGCCTTCTGCCAGTTGGGCTCCTTCAGGGTGAGCCAGTGGCGATAGGCCTTGAGGCGCCAGTCGAGCAGGAACTCGGGCTCGCCCTTCTTCGCGGAGATGGCGCGGATGACGTCCTCGTTCAGCCCGGGCGGCAGCGTGTCCGACTCCACGGCCGTGACGAAGCCAGCCTGGTATCCCTTTCGGGTCAGCTCCTGGAGGGTCTCGGTGCTCATGCGAGTTCTCCCGTGGCCGAGCGCGCGGGGAGGTTCAGCCCCACGAGGCGCTCCACGCGGGGGGTGGGAGCGCACAGGTCGGCCAGCGTCAGCCGCCCGAGCGCGTCGTGGATGGCCTGGTTGATGACGCGCCAGTGGCCGCGCAGACGACACACCGACTCCAGCTCGCAGGAGGCCTCACCCTCGGTGTGCTGCACGCACTCGGTGATGGCCACGGGGCCTTCCAGGGCGGTGATGATCTGCGTGAGCGGGATGGCCGCCGCGGGGCGGGCCAGCCCGTAGCCGCCCAGGGCGCCCCGGTGCGAGATCAACACGCCCGCCGTCTGGAGCCCCTTGAGCACCTTGCTCACGGAGGGCAGCGGGACGCGCGTGCGCTCGGCCAGCTCACGCGCCGTACACGTGTTGCCCTCCTCGCGCGCCAGCTCGGTCAGCAGCACGAGGCCGTAGTCGGTCATCTTGCTCATCCGAAACATCCGGTCTCTCTCCTGTACGCCCAGCGCTGCCCAGGCTTCGCGGGGGGCCTCTCTACTTAAACAGTACCAATCCGGTCCACATTAAAATCAGGCCCCACCGGGGGTGGATCTGCCTGCCTGTTCCCTCGGCAGGGGGCTGGGAGGTTGAAGCCGCCGGAGGGACGTGTGAAGAGGGGGCATTGCCCTGGAGGAAGCTTGCTCATGCGCCGTCCCGTTTCCATGGTCCTCGCCGCGCTCGCTCTGGCCGTGGTGGCCTGCGAGAAGAAGACTCAGCCCCCGCCTGCTCCCTCGACGGGCACCGCGCCCGCGGAGGTCCAGGCCGGCGCCCCGACGACCGATTCGGGCACCATCCTGCTGGGCGAGGTGGGCAGCCTGACGGGCAGTGAGGCGACGTTCGGCATCTCCGCGCGCAACGGCATCGAGCTGGCGCTCAACGAGGCCAATGAGGCGGGCGGGGTGCGGGGCAAGAAGCTGGCGGTGCGCGTGTATGACAGCCAGGGCAAGCCCGAGGAGGCGGCGCAGGCGGTGACTCGGCTCATCACCCAGGACAAGGTGGTGGTCATCCTGGGTGAGGCGGCCTCCTCGGTGTCGATGGCGATGGCGGAGAAGGCGCAGGCGGCTGGCGTGCCGATGATCACGCCCACCTCGACGGCGCCGGAGGTGACGCAGAAGGGCGACTACATCTTCCGCGTGTGCTTCATCGATCCGTTCCAGGGCAAGGTGATGGCGAAGTTCGCGCGGGAGAACCTGAAGGTCGATCAGGTGGCGGTGCTGACGGACAACAAGAGCGCGTACTCCATCGGGCTGGCGAACGTGTTCACCCAGGAGTTCCAGAAGATGGGCGGGCAGATCGTCGCCAGCGAGAGCTACTCGAAGGGGGATACGGACTTCCGGGCGCAGCTGACGGCCATCAAGCAGAAGAAGCCGCAGGCGGTGTGGGTGCCGGGCTACTACACGGACGTGGGGCTCATCGCGCGGCAGGCGCGGGAGATGGGGTTGCAGGGCGTGCCGCTGCTGGGTGGGGACGGCTGGGAGTCGGACAAGCTGTTCGAGCTGGGCGGCTCGGCGCTGGAGGGCAGCTACTTCTCCAACCACTACGCGCTGGACAACCCGGACCCGCTGCTCAAGGAGTTCATCGCGAAGTACCAGAAGACCTACGGCAGCCTGCCGGACAGCGTGGCGGCGCTGGGGTACGACGCGGCGCGGCTGGCGGTGGACGCGATGAAGCGCTCGCCGGACCTGTCGGGCAAGGCGCTGCGGGACGCCATCTCGGCGACGAAGGACTTCCCGGGCGTGGCGGGGAAGATCACCATCAACGCCAACCGCGACGCGGAGAAGCAGGCGGTGGTGCTGAAGGTGGTGGATGGGAAGACGCAGTTCGTGACGACCGTGGCGCCGTAGCCCTGAGGGTGGTGCGCGCCTGTTCGAAGATGTCGGGACTTTCCCTCCTGCCCCTGCTCGTGATGCTGGGGTGGGTGGGCGGTTGTGCCCGAGGCTCGCCAGCAGGGACTCCGGCAGGACTCGATGCGGGCGCGCGCCGACTGAGCAGCAATGGAGAAGATGGGGGTGTCACCCCTTCGAGAAGGGTCTTGGAGTTCCTGCCCTCGGATGGGCGCCTGCTCGAATTGCTCGGAGAGAAGGACCTCACCAACCGCTATGCCTCCACGGTCATGGTCGAGGTGGAAGAGTCCACGGTGGAGGTGTCCTGCAGCGGCATCCTCCTCTCACCTCACCTCGTCCTGACGGCGGGCCATTGCGTCTGCGCATGGCGGAAGGCGCCTCTCCTCGATGGCACCCCGGGCATCCTCATCGACGGTTCAGCATGCGCAAGCCAGGCACGCGTGACCGCCATCCGCCATGTCGCTTCGGAAGATCCATCCAGGTCGGCATTGCGGATTCGGGACTTCGTGGGGAAGGTCCGACCTCACCCCGAGCTCAAGCTCACCCTGGATGCTCGAGAGGCCGTGGTGACGAGTCATGCGGACCTCGCGGTCATTCTCCTGGAGCCGCCGGCGAACCTCGGTCTTCCTGATGTTCCTCTCGCGGAGGCGGAGGCTCGCGCCAACGAACCCCTGGTCATGGCGAGCTATGGAAATGAGCAAGGCCTGGGAGGAATCTATGGGACCCGCTATTTCAAGCGGGGTCGGGTCAAGAACGCGCAGGCTGCTCAGGGAGGAGTCATCCTGTACGAGCCAGAGGGGGCGTACTTCAACACGGGGTACAGGGGCGGCCCGTGCTTCCGTGAGAATGAGAAAGGCCGCTGGCTGCTCGGAGTCGTAGGGCTGGGCTCGGACTCGGAGATGTCCTTTACGAGCATCGCCTTCTACCGGGACTGGCTGCGCGAGGAACTCCGGCACGCAGCGGCCTCGGGTCCCGCTGATTCCCGTTCCCCATAGAACACCTGGCTCCGAAGTCCTGGGAGACTGTTCATGAACACAGGCTGGGCGCGAAAGGCGCCAACCACCTCCCTACTGCTGGTACTGCTTGTCTTCGGCGGGTGCGCCGGGAACGCCACGAACGAGGGAGGTTCTCCGTCCTATTTGCGGCCCAGGCTCCGCTCCTCGTCGATGCGCTTCATGGTGTTGCACTCCGAGGAGGATCGCGACAACCGCTACCTCTCCACGGTGGCTGTCGGGGACCCTTCCGAGTTGTGCAGCGGTGTGCTCATCCACCCTCGCCTTGTTCTCACCGCGGCGCATTGCGTTTGCTGGCCGAAGGACGGACGCACGGTCATCGACAGCACCACGTGTGTCCAGGGCGCTCAAGTCACCGCTTACGCCTATGAGCGCTCAAACGGCGAATGGGTCGCGCAGTTCCGTCAGGGCTCGGTTCGGCCGCACGAGAAGTTCAAGGCGCGCCTCGGAGAGGGGAAGTCCGTGCTCGAGGCAAGCTCGGACCTGGCGGTCATCTATCTGGAGAAGCCCTTTCAAGATGTCGTGATGGGCTTCCAACTGACCGAAACGGAGGTGGAGATCGATAGCGAGTTCGTCGCGGTGGGGTATGGCTTGACGGAGCTGAAGCGAGGCAAGAAGGGCCGGCGCTTCTTCGGCCGCAACACCGTCACCCAGAAAGGACGCTCCAACCTCCAGGACCGAAGCGACAAGGACATCACCTTCATGTTCGAGATGAGTGGAGCCCATGCCGCCGACGGAGACAGCGGCGGCCCCTGCTTCCGCGAGAATGGGCAGGGGCGCTGGCTGGTGGGAATTGTCGGCCAGGGAGATGGCTCGGCCTCCCGTTTCACCAGCATCTATCCCCACCTGCTCTGGCTGAAGGAGCACCGCGAGCGGGCAGAGCAGCTCATGTCCCAGAAGCCCGGAAGGTCGCTGTAGACGCCCTGCTCCAACCTTCAGCGCTTCGCGTTCTTGATGGTCTCCTGGATGAGGTCCACGTAGCGGCGGTTCTTCGGGTTCAGCTTGAACGCCCTGCGGTATGCGTCCTCCGCCTGCGCCCACTGGCTCTCGCCTCGGCTCACCTCGCCAAAGAAGAACCAGCCCTCTTCCAGGTTCGGGTCCTGCCGCAGCACCTCGCTCAGTTCCTGCAGCGCCAGCTTGCCGTGCGCCTCCGGCTTCATCAGGTAGCGCGCCCACGCCCGGTAGGCCAGGTGCATCGGCCTCGGTTCGATGTCGCATGCGTACTCGAAGTACTCGAACGCTCCCGCGAAGTTGCGCCCCTCCAGCCGCTTCTTGCCCTGATCGAACTGCGTGCGCCCGTCCAACAACTCCGTCTTGATGCGGAACTGCTCCTCCGTGGTCGGCCTCCCCGTCGCCCCCCGCTCCTTCTCCCGCGCCGCCGCACGCCGCTTGCGCCACAACGCCGCCAGGTCCGGCTCCAGCAACACCCCGAACGCCCGCGCGTACGCCGCCAGCAGCACCTCCGCCTTCTCCTTCAGGTCCGCCGTGTTGAAGCGCAGCGGGTTGAACTTGTCCGCCATCGCCAGGAACGCCTTGCGCAGCGCCAACGGCTGCACATCCTCCGGCACCCCCAGCAGCGCGAACGGATCCTGCGCGCGGTGCGACATGAACGCGCTCATCAGAGCGTTGCGCACCCCCTCGTCCTCATCCGAGAACGGCGTGCCCGAGGGCGCCGCCGGGGCCACGGGCTCCGGCTCCACCACCACCACCGGAACAGGCGCCTGCGCCGGAGCCGGCACCGGCCGTGCCTCCACCGCGTCCGCGAAGTCCGCGATCCCCACGATGCACAGCGCGTACAGCCGGCGCAGCGCCGTCTCCGTGTCGAAGCCCGTACGCTCCCGCAGCTCCGTGAACGTGGGCCGCAGCCGCAGCGCCTGCAACAGCCGCGCATCCTTCGCCGACAGCTTCGGCCCCTCCACTCCCGGCACCTGCGCGAATCTCCGCTCCTCGCCGAAGTTGAAGTGCGTGGTCACCGCGTCGAACGGCATCACACTCGCCACACCCGTGAGGATCAGCTGCGCCGAGTTCGTTCGCACGCTCGTGGCCGGCGGCTCCACGTCCGCGATCAGCCGGTAGCGCGCCTCCGTCCACCGGAAGCAGTCCAGCAGGCTCAAGCCCAGGTTCGCCTGCAGCTGCTTGTACAAATCGAAGGGACTGATCAGCCCCTTCTGCACCAGCAGCGCTCCTATCTCCTGCCCCGTCTGGACGCTCTCCGAGAGCGCCTTCTGGTAGTCCGCCTCGTCCAGCTTCCCCTTCTCCACCAGGAACTTGCCCAGCGTCTCGTGCAGCAGGTTGGAGACGCACGCCACCGGCGCACCTTCCTCGAAGGTGATGCGCTTCTCACGCTGCCGCGCCCTCAGCTCCAGCGTGCAGGTGCGCTCCTCCACGTCCAGCGCGTGCAGCAACAACGGCAGCGGTATCTCGGCGAGCGTCCCCTCTCGCTGGCGCAGCACATGGGATGGGGCGGGGAACATCGGCGGGCCTCGATCGGTGTAGCCCGGAATTCTACGGAAAACCCAACAGGTATGTCACTCTTCAAAGTCGCTATCGGACGCCGAGGAGTACGGGGCCGCGTGGGGGTCCTGCATGGGAGGCTGGACGCGGCTCAGCACCTGGTAGCTCAGCGCCAGGACCCCCAGGGCCACGGCCGCGTAGGTGAGGGGCCGACTCGGGCGGGCGCGCCAGGCCCACATGCGCTCCCGACGACGCTGGAAGCCCGGCGCCGCCACGTACTCCTTCCAGGCGTCGTCGCGCATCAGCGCCGCGTCCGCGTCCCGGCCCGTCTTGTCCAGGGCCTTGGCGAGCAGCACCCGCCCCTCCACCGTCCCGTGCCGTCCCTTCACGAAGCTCTCCAGCGCCTCCACCGCCCCCCTCGCGTTCCCGTGCGCCAGCCGCAGCCGCCCCCGCTCCAGGTCGATGGCGCCATGGCGGTAGTCCGGGTTGAGCTTCTTCGCCTCGTCCAGCAGCAGCTCGCCCTTGGCCACCTCGCCCGCGCCCAGGTAGGCCACCCCGAGCAGGAAGAGCGTGTCCACGTCGTCGTCTCCCGCCTCCAGGTTGGGCTTGAGCACCTCCACCGCGTCCTTGTACCGCCCCCGTCCGATTCGCAGGTCCGCCAGCTCGTAGCGGGCGCGACGATCATGCGGGTTGGCCAGCAGCATCCGCTCGAGCTGTCCCGCCCGCCGCCACCGGCCGAACACCCGCAGCGGGCTCGGCAGGAACTGGAAGGTGAAGCGATCCACCGCCCACACACCCACGAGCACGAGCACCAGCGACACGATCGGCCGGCCCGTGAGGGAGGTGAGGAGCATCCATAGCAGCCACTTGCTCATATCTGGGTCCTGTCCCTCATATCAGCCTGGCGCTGATGGCGCTGTGCAGGTCCGCCCCCGCGTCGGTGAGGATGAGCCGCTCGCCCCGCAGCATCGCCAGCCCATGCTGCACCATCCGGGCAATCTCCGCGCGTCGGGGCTCGGGGTCCTGGCCGTAGGCGGCACATACGCCCTCCCAGTCCACCCCCGAGCGCAGCCGGAGCCCCATGGCCAGCCGCTCGGCGAACAGCTCCTCTGGCGTCAGCGCCTCTCGGCTCGCCTCGGGCAGCGTCCCCTGCTCCACCGCGCGCAGGTACGCCTCCGCGCTTCGCAGGTTCACGTACCGGTGCGGCGAGGGCGTGTGCAGCATCCCCGTCGCGCCCACGCCGAGCGCCAGGTACTCGCCCCCCGTCCAGTACAGCGCGTTGTGCCGGGAGCTGTACCCCTCGCGCGCGTGGTTGGAGATTTCATACCGGCGCAGGCCGTGCGCTTCGTACACCTCGCACAGCGTGGCGGACATGGCCACCACCTCCTCGTCCGGAGGCAGCGACACCTCGCCGCGCACCAGCCGCTTCGCCAGCGGCGTGTCCTCGGCCAGCACCTCGCGCTCCAGCGTCAGCGCGTAGGTGGACAGGTGCTCCGGCCCCAGTGCCACCGCCTGGCGCGCGTCCGCCTCCACCTGCTCCCGCGTCTGCCCGTGGACGCCATAGATGAAGTCCATGGACACGGACTCGAAGCCCGCGCGCCGCGCCGCCCGGAACGCCTCCTCCGCGCCCCGCGCGTCGTGCTCGCGCCCCAGCGCCTTGAGCGTCTCCGGCTGGAAGGACTGCACCCCCAACGACAGCCGGTTCACCCCCGCCGACTGGTAGCCCGCGAACCGCTCCGAGTCCGCCCGCTCCGGGTTGGCCTCCAGCGACACCTCCGCCCCTGGCGCCACCGCCATCCGCGCGGAAATGCCCTCCAGCACGTGCGCCACCCACCGGGGGTGCCACAGCGAGGGAGTGCCTCCGCCCAGGAAGATGGACTCCAGGGGGCGTGTGCGCAGCTCCGGCATGGCCGCCAGCCGCGCCTCGAGCTCCGCGAGCACCGCGCGCGCGTAGCGCTCCTCCGGCACCTGGCGCGACACCGAGACCGCGAAGTCGCAGTACGGGCACTTCGCCAGGCAGTACGGGAAGTGGAGGTACAGCCCGAAGCGGGCCGCTGGCATCCCCGTGAAAGCGTCGATGGGCGCGAGAGCCGGCATGAGCGCCTACTTCTTGGCCCCCTTCAGCTGTGCCTCCAAGCGGGCCACCTTCGCCTTGTACGTGGCCGCCGCCTCGATCGCCGACTCGGCCTGCACCAGCTTCTTCTTCATGGCGGCGATGTCCGACTTGAGCTTGTCGCGCTCGGCCACCAGCTCCGCCGAAGCCTCTCCTCCCCCCGCCGCCGCCGGAGGATTCGCCCGCGCCTGCTCCAGCTCGTGCGCCAGCCCCTCGCGCTCGACCTGCGCCGCCTGGAGCTCCGCCTCCAGCTCGGAGATGCGCTGCTCCAGCCCGGAGCGCTCGGCCTGCGCCGACTCCAACGTCGCCTCGAGCTGGCTCAGCCGCTGCCCCAGCTCGCCCTGGCTGCCCCGCTCGGACTGCAGCGCGCCTTCCGCCTGCGCCAGCTTCTGCTCCAGCGCCGCGCGCGTCCGGGTGCCCTCCTCCTCCTTCTTCTTGAGCGAGCGCACCGTCGTCTCGGAGGCCGACAGCTCGTTGGCGGCCTTCTTCTTCGCCGCCTCGGTCTCGCCCCGGGCCGTCTCCAGCGCGCCCTCCAGCATCTTCACCCGCTGGTTGAGCCGCTCCGTCTTGTCGTCCGCCTCGGCGCGCGCCGCCTCCAGCTTCGCGGTCAGCTCGGTCACCTGCGTGTCGCGCTGCGTGCCGCCCTTCTCCAGCATCACCACGCGCGCGGACAGCCCGGCCCGCTCCGCCTTCGTCGTCTCCAGGGAGGTCTGCGTCGTCTTCAGCGTGGCCTTCAGCGTGGCCACCTCGCCCGCCGCCGCGTCGCGCTCGGCCTGCATGGCCTCCAGCGCCGCGCTCAGCTCCTCCACCCGTGCCTCGGCCACCTGCGTGGCCTCCGTCAGCGACACGGTGTCGGCTTCGATGCGGTCCCGCAGCGACACCTGCTCGGCCTCGCTGGCCTCCAGCGAGCCCCGCAGCGTGGCCACCTCCACCTCGGCGTTCTGCGCCCGCTCGGAGAGCGAGGCCAGCTCCGCCTCCAACCCCTGCACCCGCTCGGTCAGCGTGGCGACCTGGCCCTCGGCCACCTCCGCCCGGCCGGTGAGCGAGCCCGCCTCCGCCGTGCGAGCCGAGAGCGCCGCGCGCACCCCCACCAGGTCCGCGTCCTTGAGCGCCACGGAGCGCTCCAGCTCCGCCACCCGCGTCCTCAGGGTGTTCTTCTCCGTCTGGAGGGTCGTCTTCTCCGTCTGGAGGGTGTTCTTCTGCGCGAGCAGGGTGTCCAGCTCCCCCTGCAGGGCGCTCTTCTCCGCCTCGAGCGCCTCCAGCTGCTGACGCACCGTGGCCACTTCCGAGCGCGCCTCGTCCCGCTCCGCCTCGGTGAGCTGCGCGCGGGCCTGCGCCTCCTCCAGCGAGCTTCGGGACCACTCGCTCTCGCTCTCCAGCGCGCTGAGGTTGCCCGTGGCCTCGGCCAACGCCGTCTCGAGCTGGCTGTTGCGCAGCGCCACCTCCTCCTTCTCGGAGGCAGCAGCCTCGAGCTCCGTCGTGAGCCGCTCCACGTCCGCCAGCGCGGCCTGGAACTGCTCCTGGACGGCCTCCATCGTCCCCTGCGCCTCGGACTTCTCCGCGGCCAGGTCCGCCACGCGGTCCTGCGCCAGGGAGAGGGCCTCCTTGGCGCCCACCAGCTCCTCGGCCAGCGCCGCGCGCGCCTCGCGCTCCGAGCGCAGGTCGTCATTGAGGCGCGGCAGCTCCGCCTCCACGTCCGCCAGCGCGCGGGACAGGTCCTTGCGGTCCGCCTCCACCGCCTCCAGCTCGCCCTCCACCTCCGCCCGGCGCGCCTCGGCCGCGGCCGCGCGCTTCTCCTCACGGGCCAGCGCCTCGGTCGCCTGGGCCAGCTTCTGGGGCAGGTCCTTCATCCCCCCGAGCTGGCCCTTGGTATCCAGCGCCTCGCGCTTGGCGTCCGCGGCGACCTTCTGCGTGTCGGCCATCTCCTTCTTCAGCTGCGTCACCGACTGGCGCAGCGTGGAGAGCTCCGACTCCTTCTCCGTGTACAGCGAGCGCGCCCGGGAGAGCGTCTCCGTCTTCTGCTTGAGGACCTGCCGGAAGAAGTCGAGCTTCTCCTCCGGCGAGGCGCCCATGGGCAGCCGGGGCTCCGCGGGCTCACCGAAGGGGTCCGCCCCGCCCAGCGGCCGGTTCTTGGCCAAGGGCGAGGGGATGCCCGACTGGCTCTGGCTGGGAATGGGCGCGGGCGCCGTGTTGGCCGAGGCCGCCGCGGAGGCCGCCTTGCGCGGCGGCAGCGGAGGCGGCGCCACCCCGGCGGCAGGGGCCGCCGGCTTGCTCGCGGACAGTGTGCCGGCCCTGGGGGCTTCACCCTCCAGGCTCTCGCGCAGGTCCGCTAGCGGATCCAGCTCTTCCAGGGGCGATGCCATGTTGGGTGCAGGTTATCGCCCAGCGCGCCACTTCTCCAGAGACACGCACGAAAGGGCAGCGCCCGCCCCCCTGGAAGGGCTTCGGACATGCGTCCGGCTCGCCTTGGAGTGGCCCAGGCGTTAGGCAGTAGGAGAAACATCAAGCCCGCCTTGCTTCCCAGCAGGGCTGGTGCCAGCTTCGGACGCTCCCATGCCCCTCCGCTATGCCCTGCCCAATGGGCTCACCGTCGTCTTCGAGGAACAGCACGCCGCCAAGGTCGCGGCCTTCCAGGTCTGGGTGAAGGCCGGCAGCGCCGACGAGCGCCCCGACCAGGCCGGCCTGGCCCACCTGCACGAGCACATGCTCTTCAAGGGCACCGAGCGCCGGGGCCCCGGAGAGATTGCCCGGGACGTGGAGGCGCACGGCGGCGAGGTGAACGCCTGGACGTCCTTCGACCAGACGGTCTACCACATCGTCATCGCCAGCCAGTTCGCCCGGACGGGGTTGGACATCCTCGGCGACGCGGTGCGGCGATCGGCGTTCGACAAGGACGAGCTGGCGCGGGAAATCGAGGTGGTGTGCGAGGAGATCAAGCGCAGCCAGGACACCCCGGCCCGGCGCGCCTCCAGGGACTTGTTCTCCACCGCCTACCAGGTCCACCCCTACCGCAAGCCCGTCATCGGCACCGAGGAGAGCGTGCGGAGCTTCACCCGGGAGAAGGTGCTCGAGTTCTACCACCGGCACTATTCGCCCCAGAACCTGGTGCTCTCGGTGGTGGGAGACCTGCACGAGGCGGAGCTGCGGCAGTGGGTGGATGAGATTTTTGGTGGGGATTGGGGCCGACCCTTCGAGGGATTGGTCCAGCGCCCGGTGGAGCCGCGCGCCCAGGGCCGCCGCGTCCTCCTGCGCCCGGACGAGGTGAAGGAGGCCCATGTCCACCTGAGCTTCGGCATCCCCCAGGCCAGCCATCCGGACGTGCCGGCGCTGGACGTGCTGGCGATGCTGATGGGCCAGGGAGAGGCCAGCCGGCTGGCGGTGGAAGTCAAACGCAAGGCCAACCTCGTCAATGACATCCACGCCTCGGCGTACACGCCGAGGGACCCGGGCCTGTTCACCGCCTCGTTCACCACGCCCCCGGAGAACGTGGCGAAGGCGCTGGAGGAGACGCTGCGGGTGATGTCCGAGCTGCGGGTGCGCTCGGTGTCCGCCGAGGAGCTGGCCACGGTGAAGGCCCTGGTCGAGGCGGAGGCCGTCTACCAGCGCGAGACGGTGCAGGGCATGGCGCGCAAGATGGGCTACTACCAGTCCTCGATGGGCGGGCTGGAGGCGGAGGAGCGCTACTACGAGGCCGTGGCCCGGCTCACCCCGGACGATGTGCGCGCGGTGGCGGAGAACTACCTGCGCTTCGACCGGGCGGCGCTCAGCGCGCTGCTGCCCCAGGGCACGGCCTTCACGGAGGCGCAGGCGAACCAGATCCTCGACGGGGTGATGCACGAGGCGCCCACGCTGCGCCCCGAGCGCCGCACGCGCCGGCCCACGAGCGAGACGGCCATGCGCATCGTCCGCTCGGGCACGAGCACCGGGGAGATCATCCAGGAGACGCTGCCCTCGGGAGCGCGCATCCTGGTGCGCGAGGAGCACGGCGTTCCGCTCTTCTCCGTGCGGGCGGCGTTCGCCGGCGGGCAGCGCTACGAGACGCCAGCCCACAGCGGGTTGACGACGCTCCTGGGCCGCAGCCTCACGCGGGGCACGCGGGCGCGCGATGCGGAGGAGATTACGCAGTTGGTGGACGCGTACGCCGGCTCGCTGCTGGGCGTAGGCGGGCGCAACTCGGTGGGCGTGAGAGGCGAGTTCCTCTCGAAGCACTTCGAGTCGGCCTTCCGCCTCTTCGCCGAGTGCGCCACGGAGCCCACCTTCCCCGAGGCGGAGGTGGCGCGCGAGCGGCGCCTGCTGCTGCAGGACATCCTCACGCGGGAGGACAAGCCGTCGGGGCTGGCGTTCGACCTGTTCAGCAAGACGCTGTACCGCTCGCACCCGTACCGGATGCCCGCCAGCGGAGAGCGCGGCACGGTGGAGGCGCTGGGGCCCGAGCTGCTGCGCGACTACCACGCGGCGTTCATGGACCCCTCGCAGCTGTCGCTGTGCGTGGTGGGCGATGTGAAGGTGGACGAGGTGATGGCGCTGGCGCGCGAGTACTTCGGCAAGGCCCGGGGCACGGCGCGCAAGGCGCCTCCGGTGCCGGTGGATCCGCCGCCGGAGACGGCGCGCGAGGAGAAGCGGGTGCTGGCACGGGCCCAGAGCCACCTGGTGTACGGGTTCATGGGCGCACGGCTGAACGATCAGTGGCGGCACGCGCTGGAGGTGCTCTCGACGGTGCTCTCGGGCCAGGGCGGGCGGCTCTTCGTGGAGCTGCGCGACAAGCGCTCCATGGCCTACAGCGTGAGCAGCTTCACCATCGAGGGCGTGGACCCGGGCTACTTCGCGGCGTACATCGGTACGAGCCCCGAGAAGGTGAACGACGCGATGGCGGGCATCCGCCGGGAGCTGGAGCGGGTGCGCGAGGAGCGGGTGAGCGACGCGGAGCTGGCGCGCACCAAGCAGCACCTCATCGGCACGAACGAGATCGGCCTGCAGCGCAACGGCGCCCGCGCCGCGCTGCTCGCGCTGGATGACTGCTACGGCCTGGGCTTCGACAACTTCCTGCACTACGCCGACAACATCAGCGCGGTGACGGCGGAGGAGGTGCGCGAAGTGGCCCGCCGAGTCATCGACTTCGACCACAGCGCGCTGTCCATCGTCGGGCCGTGACGCTCAGGGCGCTTTGCGCCCGGTTGGGGTTGCACACGAGGCCCGTGGTGCGCGCGTCGGACAGCTCCAGCTCGGCCCGGTGGCGCGTGCCAGGAGACGCCCGGCAGCCTCACTCAACCCAGCGTCACGCGCCCGCCAATCTCCGGGAAACGCTCGTACGCGCGCACGAGCGCCTCCAGGTGCGCGGGGTTTTCGAGATCCAGCAGCGTATCCGTGAGCCGAACCACCCACCCGCCCGTCGCCGTGCGCCGCGCCCGAGAGAGCAAGTCCGCATCGCGGGCAGGGTCCGGAAACCCGATGGCTTGTGCAGCGGCTGCCGACCAATAGTTC
The DNA here is from genome assembly GCF_034259325.1 of Hyalangium ruber. Taxonomy (NCBI): domain Bacteria; kingdom Pseudomonadati; phylum Myxococcota; class Myxococcia; order Myxococcales; family Archangiaceae; genus Hyalangium; species Hyalangium rubrum. The sequence goes on from NZ_JAXIVS010000003.1 coordinate 362,776, forward strand.
AGCCACCCGAGGTGATGGGGAATCGCCGGCGAGCGAATGTACTTAGGAAGGTTGAGCGCTGGGAGCCCCCGGGGTGGGACATGCGGCTGATCCGCCGAGTGGCGAATCTGTTTTGCCATCTCCGGCGCCACTGCGTCCGGCAGCACGCGCCCCCAGAACGCGAGTGCGCCTTCAGCCACGCCTTCCAGCACCTCCGCTGCCGCTGCGATGCCGACCGCATCTAGCGGCAGCTTTGCATGGACATCGAGCAACGGCTGGCCGCCCGGCGCTTGGCGCCCGGAGGTCCGCAACCCATAAACCGTTACCGGGTAACTCTCGTCGCCGTTGCACAGCAACGGGAATTCCCCGCGCGCCGCCGCCTTAGCGAGCCACCCCTCGCGTTGCGGCAACGCGAGGGGCCGCCCCTCGTCAGACAGTTCCCACTCCAGGCGCACACCGGGGAGCGCTCGTTCGACTCCGTGGACTACTGCGAGTGTGCGACCGTCGTTGCCCACAAGCGCAGGCGCGTAGACGATGTGGATGAGGGTTCTCCGCTTGGTCATCGCTCGCACCCCGTGACGACAACATTGAGGGTTATATCCTCGTTGAGCAACGCGTCTTTGTGCTCTTGGGTGCTCACCCCGACGACGAGGCCATAGCCACATGCCTCCGCGATGTCCCTCTCTTCCCGCAGCAACGGCATCTGTTTCAGGATCGTCCGCTCCCGGATGAAGTCAGGGTAGGTGTCAAATCGATGGGTCTTGATCTCCCACAGCACACGCGCGCCGACTTGCAGCGCATCAAAGCGCTTGCCGCCAACGAGCACGTCATTGCCGGGGTAGCGGTTCGGCGGAAACTGATCGGCGCACTGGTTATGCGGGGCATCCTCGCCCGCGTGCGGCACCGGGATGGGGTCGCACTCGAGGCGGCGCTCCGCTGTCACCGGGGCAGGCGGGTCCCTCCTGTTCACTCTGGACTTCTCCGGTGTGGGGTTCGCCTCCGGTTCCTGCGAGGCCCGAGGAGCGTCTCCGGCCCAAAGGCCCGGCTCCCGGGTGGGCGGCAACACGCGCTTGTGCGGGCTGCGCGGCAGGGGCTGGGGGCGAACCTGCCCTGGCTGCCCGGGGGTGGGCAGGCCCGTGCCGGGCACAGGGGGGGGGCGCACAGGCGCCCAAGCGTAGGTCTCAGGCGCCTCTTGAGAGGTGGCGCACCCCGCTACGACTCCGGCAACAGCAACGGCTTGGCGCAGTGCGCTGCAAGTTCGGAAGTTCATTCCACGTCCGTTCATCGAAGAGGGGCGGGGCGGATCAGAGCCCGCTCGCTACTTCCAACTTGCAGGGCTGATCAGAATAGACCCGAGCCATAACAGCTCTTGTAAAGTCGGGCACTTGGCCAAATGCAGTGCCCCCGGCGCTCACTCCCAACGCATAGAGGAGGAGCGCGAACGGCACGATGAGGCACAGCCCTCCGAGTGCGCCCAGCACCGCGCGCGCTTTCAACTGCGACACCTCTGAAGACACGCCTCTGGTTCCGGCGCTTCAGCGCAAAACTCCTCGACGTCCTCAAGGGGTAGGCAGTCTTCCTGAAGGGGTCGGACACCTTCCATCGCATCCTTGTGCGCGGCGCGCTCGATGGTGCCTCGCCGCCCGAAGGCATGGGGGCACCCAGGCGATTCTCTCTCAAGTGCGGCAGTTGCGCACGGGCGTGACTCCACCGGACGCTTTGCGCCCGGCGGGGGTTGGACCAGACTGCCGCGATTCTCTCCAGGAGGAATGAATGGGAATCGCGGAGCGCAAGGCCGCCAGCCAGTTCGAGGAGACAACCTACCCGAAGCTGAAGAAGGACATCGACACGGCCGCCCACTTCGAGGTGCCCGTCGAGGTGGACTGGAACAGCCTGGCCCTCGAGGGCTACGACCACCTCTATGAGGAGGCGTGGCCCAAGGTCTTCTTCACGCCGCTGATCGAGGCGCTCAAGGCCATCGGCACCGACGCGCTGGGCCGCGAGGTGCTGCGCGGCACGCTCAAGCGCGTCGTCATCCGCAACAGCAAGGGCGTCTCCTCGGGCTCGAGCATGGTCCACTTCCAGGACGGCGTGCTCACGCTGGACCACGAGCCCTTCTCCAACGTGGACTATGTGCAGGACCGCCAGGAGGCCATCCAGAAGGCGCTGGAGTCCGCGCCGGAGGACAGCGCGTCCCCGGACGACACGCTCGCCGCGTTCCTGTCCTGGAATGCCAAGGGCGTGAACGCCACCCTGCAGGTGCTGCAGCGCCTCTTCTGGCGGCAGCAGGCGGGCATCCCCTTGGTGCTGCCGCGCATGACGCTCCTGCTGCGCAGCGGGCGCGGCGTCACCGGCATCCTGCGCGAGGTGCTGGAGGATCGCCACGAGGGCCACTCCGTGCTCGTGCATGTCCCCCGGGAGAGCGGCATGCCCTATGAGGACGTGGTCATCGTCCCGGTGGGCACCATCGAGGCCATCTCGGTGCATGACGTGTCGGCGTTCGGCTCGCTGCGGCGGGATGCACCGCCCACGCCCTCGCTGCTCCAGCTCCGACGCCGGCTGGCCGCGCTGGAGACACAGCTGCGCGGGCTGGTGGAGACGCCGATCAGCGTGGGCCTCGGGCCCGAGGTGAAGGCGACCTCCGCCACGGAGCTGCGGGCGCTCGGATTCCTGGCGGACCGGGCGAGCGAGGTGATGGAGGCGCTGGCGCGCGACAAGGTCGGCAAGGCCGCGCTGCGCGAGAAGATCCAGCACATCCACCTGAGCGTGTCCGACAAGGGCGTGAAGCTCACTGGCCACACCTTGGGGCTGTCCACCGGCGCTCGCCCGGTGGACTGGTACACGCGCGGGGAGTTGGAGCAGGCAGTCCAATCCGCCCTGTAGGCGGCTCGCGCCCTAGCCGGGGGTCAGAAGCGACCCCCCAGCCCCAGCGCCGCGCTCTTTCCAGAGATGGCCAGCACCGGCTGAAAGCTGGCCATCGAGGCGAGGCGCGGAGCGGAGTTCGCGCCATGGGACAGCTCATATCCCACCACCGCGCCAATCAGGGAGAAGATGGGGATGGGAAAGGGCTTGAGGTCGTCATTGGTGATCAGCACCGAGTTGATGGCCCCCGCCGCCACCGCGACCCCCGTGCCCAAGAGTGCTCCCATGAAGGTTCCCTTGCCGCGCGCGAGCTTCCCACCCCACCAGACGCCCAGAGGCGCCCCGACGACCATGCCCACGGCCGCGCCGTAGAGCGCTTCGTTCAAGCACCGGAAATAGCCCGGGTTGCCCAGGTCGAACGCCTCGCATATCGCCCCCCCGGCGAAGAAGCCGGGAACGCCCATCGTCGCGGAGGTCACCAGCATCGCGCCGACCTCCGCCGTCACGCGCATCACCGGGTGGATGCGCTGGACGGGCTCGGCCTCTCGGGGAACTTCCACCAGCCTCAGGGACGCGGGCGTCTCGGTGCCAGGAATCCGCTCGGCCTCAGGGGCCAGCTCCTGTGCGGCGAGGCCTATTCCCGGCACCACGAGCAGCAGGAACACTAGCAGTGCCAGTTCTTGAGACCACGGGTTCTTGGGTGTGCGCATGCTCCGCAGCGGGTGCAACGGGGAGACCAAAGCCTACCTCCGGGCACTTAGTCGAAGCTGATGGCTCCCTCGCTGCACAGTCATACAGGCGTGTGCAGCCATTGGCACAGCGGTCGCCCGAGCCCACGACGCACTCCGGGTGCGACCCGTCCAACCACACCTTCAGATCTTCAGCCTGATACGCAGTGTCTTCAGCGGAGACAAGGAACGAGTCCCCACAGTACTTCCTACAAAACCGCTGCTCAGGCAAATTCTGAATGCTAACTGAGTCTCGTCTCAGTTAGACGGCAGTGGCTGATGCCACGCTCGTCTGTCAGCGACCAGCACATAGAGGTAGTTCGGTCGCGGAATGCGCACAACCCCCTCTCCTCCCGGAGCCACGTTCTCAAGATCTAGCAAGAAGTTGCTCTGTCGGGCATTCTCAATCAGGTTTCGCTCCATGGCTTGGACGATCTCGGGCGTAAATGCTTTGTAGAGAAGCACCATCTTTGTCCATCCATCAGAGGCATGACTCACCCAGCGTCGCTGGGGATGTGCAGTCGCACCGACATACACCCGCCGCCACACACTTCTGTAGCCATTAAGTTTTAGCTTGATGTGCGCTATGGCTTTTTTGTGTCCAATACGCACAATCTTGTTTTCAATCATTTAGCCCTCTATACAGCAAGAACTACACGCTTGCCAGAACCTCTATCGTCGGAGGGCTCCTAGACATCCCAAGAGCCCTCTGACATGCCCAATCCAGAGTGCCTAAAAAGCAAGAACTGGAGTTCACCAAACTGAGGTTGCTTTCCATCAATGCTGTCTTCTCTGGTTGCTCCTAGTGCGTCGTGTAAGCGCCCACTCCTCCAAGTAATCCTGCGCCAATGGCAGCCCCGACAGGACCTCCAACCATCGAGCCAAGCACGGCTCCAATGACCGCTCCCACTGCTGCTCCTCTTGCGGGTCGACGATGCTGCGGAGGAATGATCTCCCAAGCCTCATCCCTAATAGCCCTATCGACCTTGTCGTTCTTCTTCATAAGTATGTACCTCCAGTAGGTTGCGATGCCTTCATCAGCAGGTACTGTGCCAATGCTCTTCGAGAGCGCGGCAACCAAGCACGTGTGTGAATGCACCTTAAAAAACCCAATCAAATCGAAGACATGCCAGCCAGAGGCCGTGCAGGCGCTGTAGGCAAATATACTCCTTGATCCCACTCTAACCGATAGCCGCACCATGCTAGAGAATAGCGGGGACAACGAAACCGTTGTCTGGGAGCAATGAGTTCATTGTCGAGGACCTAGGTGCGCTCGCCTCAAGGTCACGCCACCCCCTACGACAACCTTGCCCCACAGCCGCGTTAGAGGGTGTTGAACAGGAGCGAGCAACCAAGCTTCGTGAGCCTCCACGGGTCGCAGTCGGCACGGCTCGCTGGCCCACTGGTCGGAAATGTCGGGGGTTTGGGCGCTCGATAAGTCCCGACATTCCCGAACAGTCACCCGCGTAGGTCGCCCCCGGGGCTAGAGTTGGAGACGCTGCCGCCTACTTCCCTGCTCCTGCTCAACACCCTCTTAGCCTCTCGCACTCCGGGGTCGCGATTGCCTAGGGCTTGAAGTGGCACGCTCTTTGCCATATCCGCTCAGACTGTGCTACGGGAGGCGCATCATGGCCAAGCGACGTTCGGATGTTGTAGCAGTATTTGAGGAACGCAAGCAGAGAATCCTAGATCTAGCAAAGACTCTAAAGGGGCTCGCCGCTGAGCGTGAGGACGCTGAGGCAGTGAACGTCCTTAGCGATTTCGTCGAGCGGTTCCAGCAAAATCGCTTTCTGCTACTCATCGTCGGAGACTTTAAGAGTGGCAAGTCCACGCTAGTTAATGCTCTCGTGGGGCGCCCCGTTTGCCCAGTCAAGGCCACGCCACGTACAGCTAAAGTAACGCGGCTCACCGCAACCGAAGCAGACGGTGTTGAGCGGGTCGACATTCACTTCATTGAGGACCGGCCATCCGAGCGTGTACAACTAGGAGAAGTGCCTCTCGATGAACTGGTTGCTGTGGGAGGTAGCCGCTCGAATGATGTACAAATGGTCGATGTATTCATCCGGCCAGGGGATACCCTCCTTCGCCATCCGGTTCGGCTTGTGGACACACCGGGGCTTGGATCAAGCAACGAGGAGCATTCCAAGATCACTCGGGACTACATGCAGCACACAGATGCACTCGTAGTGGTATTCTCCGCATCGAAGCCTTTCTCCGACTCAGAGCGCGATTTTCTTCTCACGTTTCGGCAATTACTGGATCGAGCCGTCTTCGTCGTGAATCAGATTGACCGCGTCAGCGATGATGAACGCGATGAAGTGTTAGGTCATATTCGTCATGGATTGAAGGAAGACGTACTTGGAGCCGATGCGGCTGACCCCGTACTGCTTCCCGTTGCAAGTCGCCGGGCCTTGGACCTTCTCAAGGAGGGTGCCAACTACGACGATGAAGCCCTCATCAAAACGGGACTGCCTGCAATCGTTGATGCCATCGAACATCACCTTGCGCAGGCTCATGCTACGAAGCTCCTCAAGAATATTGCGGAGCAACAACAACAAGTAACCGCAGCACTTGTCCATCAAGCGATGCTAGCGACGGAGGGACTCGAAGCGGCTGGTCCTTTGGCACACGGCTTTCGAAGCCGTAAGAAGAAGCTTTTATCAGAACTTGATCGCATGGCTTCTCGACGAGATTACGCCATGCCTTTGCAGAAGGACCAGCAGAGCCTCCTAGATGCAGTGCATCCCGCAGCGGAAACGCTACGTAACGCACTGAACCAGAAAGTGGAGAACTGGATCACGGCCTGTGCCTCGGAGGAGGCGTGCAAGAAAAGTCTTGCAGCTATCTTCGCCAAAGAACTTACCGGCATGCTTGAAGACCTCGATCACCAACTCGCAACTCAGTATAGGCGGATCGGGACAACTGCTTACAAGAACATACACATCCTGTTTCGAGATATGGAGACAGCAACACGTCAAGTCATCACCTCGGATCATGCACAAAGCTCGACGAACGACGATAGCCTTGCACGTGGAGCTGCGGGCCTTTCAAGCTTGAGCGCGTTCGCCAACAGCATGGGAGGCCCAACGGGTGGCTACGGCATCGTAGCATCTGCGCTTTCACAGGCGCTTGCCCCGTCTGCTGGTTTACAGTTTCTTTCGATTGCGACCGTAGTTACCACTCTGCTCGCAGGATTTGCCGGACCAGTGGGCTGGGTTGTGGCAGGGATTACTGGATTACTCACTGCCATATTTGGATTCTCTCGCTCCTCCTCATGGCGCGAGCGTGTCATTAGCAGCGTCCGCACCAAAGTGGAAGAAGAAGTCATTCCATCACTAAATCAAGCCATGCAACAATCCATCCACGCTTTTGCTCAAGGACTTATTACAGAGCTAGACTCTCGCGTGCATACTGTTAGGCAACGTCTTGGCGCAGTAGTGGAGGAAGTCTCGCGAGAAATAGACAGGGAAGAGAGGCGCCGCAAGGAAGAGATTGCTCGGCTGAAGGCTTTCCGGCAGCGCGTTGAGGCAGTCCAAGAATCTCTCAAGGCATTTACATCTTCGCTACAAGAGTCCTAATCAGCAGAGAACTGTCACTGCCCAAGGAGAACTCGCCTAGCCTATGAATGCACAGCAGAACCCCATCCCCCGCTACTTGAAGGGCGAGGATCCACGGACCCATGAACTCTTCCGAGATCTCTGTCGGTATGCTCGGACGCGTGAGCCTATTCTTATTCTTGGCGAGACAGGGACTGGGAAGGAGATTGTCGCGCAAGAAATACATGCACAAAGTCACCGTCGAGATAAACATTTCCAGCCTGTCAACTGCGCTGGATTAGCTCACGACCTCGCCGGAAGCGAGCTGTTTGGCCATGAAAAAGGCGCCTTCACTGGAGCAGGCAGAAAACGTCCTGGGCTAATCCGCGAAGCAGATGGTGGCACCTTATTCCTTGACGAGTTTGGAGACCTCCCTCAATCGGTGCAGGTCATGCTCTTGAGGTTTCTGCAAGACAGTTCTATTCGCGGCACAGGTGCAGACAAAACCGAAACTCTAAATGTCCGCATTATTGCTGCCACCAACAGAGATATCGAAGGCGAGGCACAAACTGGCAACTTCAGGCGAGACCTTATCGCTCGATTCCAGAAAATTCTGCGACTTGCTCCACTAAGGGAACGCCCCGGCGACATACACTCCCTTGCTCTAGCATTCATTCAAAAGCACGCAGGGCAAGAAGGTATGAATCCTTCGGCTCACTCATTAAGCCTTGCTGCTTTAAACCTTCTTGGGTCGCAACGATGGCCTGACAATGTCCGCCAACTTGAACGCGCGATCAAAGACGCACTAATCACAACGTATGACCAAGCACCAGCCTGCTTAGATATTCACCATTTCAGCAATCTCCAAGAACATCCTTCCTCAAAGGATTCGGCAGTGGATAGCGCGTCTCATGAGGCAACGAATGCCCTCCAGCATCTAGCCGAGAGTATTTTATCAGGGCTTTGCAGCGGGGACCTACAACCTGAGAAACTCCCCTTATTGGCTGATCGATTCTTCGTGCTGCCACTTGAACATTATTTAGCGCAAGCGTTCCTCAAGCGTTTTAGCGGAAAGAGCGCCGAGGAAATGGCCGACAAGCTATTCACGTACAAGTCAGCTGAGGCAGTCCGCCGTTTCTTGCGAAAGCCCGCACGTAGCCGCACCTAACACGCCAAGGGCGAGAGAACTCGCTGCTGAAACCATCATGAGCCACCATCCGCCCTAAGCTCAGGGCTTCTTGATGAACGTCAGCGGCGCACGGTCATTGCGCCCCTTGCCCGCCGTGCGCAGCGCCACCGGGTCCAGCCCCGACAGGTACAGGGCCGTGGAGTACACGTGCCCCGCGTCGGTGATGAAGCTGTTGGCGTTCTTCGTCCGGCCGGAGAGGAGCAGGCCCGTGTCCGGGCTGTACGCCGGGTCCAGCGTGCCGTCCGGCATGATGGGGATACCCTCCAGCGAGGTGCTGCCCACGCGGCCCCACTGGGTGTTGCCGCGCACCGTGCCGCCCAGGAACGCCACGCTGCTCACGCGCCAGTGCTGGCAGCAATCCTGGCCCATGATTTCATCGTACTTCTGCACGTCGGTCAGCCCCGAGCTGGCGAGGATGCCCTCCACGTCGCCGCTGATGGTGCGCCCCATCTCCGAGGCCAACACGATGGTGGTGAAGTCGTAGTAGCTCTTGCCCGTGTCGCCGTACTGCGTGGCCTTCAGCTTCGCCACCAACGTCTTGAGCGGCGACCACAGGTTCTTGCGCATGTTGTTGGTCTGGTCGCTCTGCCCCTGGTTGTTCATGATGGAGCGACGGTCCCGGTGCGAGTCGTACAGGCGCAGCCCGCGGTTCTCGATGAAGAAGCCGATGGAGAGCCCCTTCGTCATCATCTCGTAGGTCATCAACGCCTGGACGTTGGTGTTCGGGTTCTCCTTGGAGCGAGCGGGGTTGCCGTTGATGGAGCCCGCCTCGGTCGTCTCATCCGCCGCGGTGATGCCGAACTCGCTGCGCAGCGTGGGGTCCTTGAACATCGTCGTCGGATCGATGGTCGTGGTCCCGCCCGCCGTGAGCGCGCGGTGGATGGTGAGCGCGGAGGCGAAGGCACGCACCGACTCGCCGTTCTGCTCGTTGACCAGGTTGGCCTGCAGGTTGTCGGTGAACTGGCGGATGCGCGCGTCCCGCTGCCCCTGGGCCACGCTGCCCAGCGAGCTGAGGCGGTTGCGCATGTCCGTCGGCGTCTTGCCGTAGAGCGTATGCGCGTGTACCGGCCCGAGCTTCTCGTAGTAGCCGGTGCCCTCGGGGTACGAGGGGATGGACAGCTCGCCATCCGAGAGCCAGCGGTGCCAGCTCACGTGCGGCAGCAGGTAGCCGGTGCCGTACGCCTCGCAGAAGGCCTGCATCACCGTGCGCTCATCCTGCTGACGGGCGCCCGAGAGCGAGGAGCGGTACTTGCCGTAGTGGTACTCCCAGCGCCCGCCGGAGTGGAACGTGTTGCCGTTGTGGCTGGAGACCACCGCCATGTCCGAGAAGAGCGGCAGCCCGTCCTCGGCCAGGTACCCATAGGTGATGTTGCCCGAGGTGCGCGGCGGGTTGAGCGGGCTGGTGCCGTAGTTCTTCGGCCGGTAGCGGTGCTGGCTCCACGTGGGCGTGGGGCGCAGCGTGCCCGCGGGGATGACCCGCGTCCCGTCATTGGGCGTATGGACGGGGTTGAACATCGAGTACCCGTCCCAGCCACCCTCCTGGAACCAGTAGATGAGGAAGCGGGGCGTGGCGTTGAGCTCGGCGGCGGCGGCCTCGGCGATGCCCAGCTCCTTCGCCGTGCCCGGCACGCCGAAGCTGCGGAAGAAGCGGAGCCAGTCCAGCGTGCTGATGGCGGTGCCGGCGAGCGCACCCGAGAGGAATTGGCGGCGGTTCATGGGGCGGTTCCTCAGCGGCGGGTGTACTCGGGAGACAGGGCGATGGACTTGAGCACCGCCTTGAGGTTGGCGTTGCTCTGCTGGCTCACGTCCCACAAGCGCTTGTAGATGACGCGCTCGTCCTCCTCGTGCCTCATGCCTCGCCCGAAGAAGATCATGTACTGGGCGTTGATCGTGCGGCGGACGAAGGTCTCCTTCTTCACCGCCTGCTGGGCGAAGGCCGGCATGCCCTGCCCCTTGTACGAGTAGACGCCCACCAGGTTCCGGTCGCTGTCGTCGATGGGGCGGCCCTGCTCGTCCGTGGTGCGGTAGTTGCCCTCGTCGTCCCACCGCAGGCGCTGGTGCGCCAGCGGGGTGAGCGTCTGGTGGCACGAGAAGCAGATGCTCGTCGGGTCCACCGTGGAGGAGGCCGTGGCCGCCCCGCGCATGTCGAACACCTCCGAGGGAATCTCGAAGATGGAGCCCATGAAGTCGGTCATCACCCGCGCCGCGTAGTTGTAGTGCGGCAGGCCCGGCTTGTTCTTGATGAAGCCCTTCATGGTGAGCACGCCCGTCTTCCCATGCTCGGCCGCGCGCGGCACCTTGCTGAAATCCAGCGCCACCGAGTAGTCGCCCGTGAGCAGCTCCTGCATGGGCGCCCCGGTGGTGGCCAGGTATGTCCACAGGCGCGCCGGCTCGTCCGTCTCCAGCGTGCCCTCGCTCTCGGTGCGGATGCGCATCTTGTGGAAGTAGTGCGTGCGGAAGTCCGTGGAGGACAGGTACGTGTCCACCATCTGCTCCCAGCTCTTGCGCCCGCTCTCGAAGTCCGAGAGCTCCGTGGCGCTCGGCGTGCGGCCCAGCAGGTCTTGCGCCAGCTTCACCAGCAGCAGCCGGTCACGCTCCAGCCCCGAGCGATTCTCGTACGAGGGCGGCAGGGTGAAGAGGAAGTCCGGCGAGCGCATCAACCCCTCGCACAGCCCGCTCCACGCCTTGGGCAGGTCCGCCTCCATGGTGTACAGGTCCTTCACCAGCGCGTAGCCGTTGGCCTGCTCCTGCGCGGTGGCCGGGCGGTACAGCATCCGCCGGTGGAGCGTGTCCACCTTGGCCCGCGCCGCGTCCGTGCGCGTCGTCCCCGTGGAGGTCTCCGTGGGGCCGTTCACCCGCAGGAAGTCCACGTACAGGTTTCGGTCACACACGCCCGACTGGCTGTAGTCGTTGGTGAAGGCCACCGAGAGGGTGTGGGTGCCCGCGCTCACCGTGAGCGTGTGGGTGTACTCGGTGTAGGCCGTGGCCGTCACGTTGACCGTCGTCGCCGTCGTGCCGTCCACGCGCAGGTCCATGCGCGGCGCGTCCGGGCCACACTGGCTGCCATAGGCGCGCACCGTGAGGCGGTACGTCCCCGTCACCGGGAACGCATAGGGCTGCACGGTGGTGAGCATGCCGTTGGTGTAGAGGTTCCACCCCGTGGTGATGCGGCCGCCAACCGTGGCCGTCAGGTCCGTCGCCGTCTCCGCCTCGTACTGCCGGGTGGCCGCCGCCGGAATGTCGATGATGAGCGCCGAGGTATCCAGCCCGGCGAAGGGGCCCGTCTTGTTCCGCGCCGCCGCGCCGCACACGTCGGGAGCCAGCGCGTCCATGCCCAGCAGGAAGTCGGGCGTGGCCACGCGCGCCTCGACGAAGTACTGGTCATAGTCCACGCCGCCAAAGAGGCCCACGTGCTGGGCGAACTTGTCCACGTTGTTGCGCACCCAGCTGTCATTGAAGATCTGCTTCACCTTCCCCTTGAGCTGCACGTAGCTGAGGAAGGGGTTGTCATAGGTGGCCACGGACGGGCCGGAGTACGGCTGGAGCAGCGCCGGGGGGAACTCCTCGTCCGGCGGCGTCTGCGGCGAGCGCGCATCCACCGCCGCCAGCTGGCAGGTGAGGCTGGCCACCGCGGCGATCTCCCGGTTCGTCCAGGAGGGCTGACCGCGCGGCATGCGAGCGCTTTCATCGGAAGTTACAAGCCGGCCCAGCAGCGAGCCCTGCGCCGTGGTGAAGAAGCCCGCCGCGCGCGCCGCGTAGAAGGTCTCCGCCGCGTTCGGGCTCACCTTGAAGATGCGACCGCTGGTGCTGGAGTGGCAGGAGATGCAGCCGGAGTCCTCGCGCAGCATGGCCGGATGCACCTGGCTCGCGAAGTCCGTGGCGATGCTCGAGAGCGTCACGCTGCCCGGCACGCTGGACAGCTCACACGCCAGCGAGCCGTCCGGCTCCACCGGAGGGGGCAGCGGGTTCGGGTCGTCGTACACCGGCACGCCGCCCTGCGATGGCACTTCCAGGCTGGCCTGGCCATAGCAGCCCGCAACGCCCAGGGTCAGCGCCACGAGCAGCCACGGCAATCGAGAGTGATGCAGTGCGTCCACCGGAAACCTCCGCCCGGGAGTTCTCGGGGAGTGTACTTGAAGAGTTTCCTGGTAAACCCCGTGAATTCGTAAACACTTGAGATCACTCGGGAGCCCGCACGGCTCTCGGCAGCAGGTCTGCAGCGCTCCATCAGCAGGGTTACTCCTCGAACCGGCTCCTCCTCTTGATCAACCCGCGAGACACACGCCCCCCTGGCCCCCGTCACCTGCCCCTGGTGGGGAGCCTCATCGACTATGCGCGGGCGCCCTTGGCCTTCCTCGAGCGGTGCGCTTGGGGCGGGTACGGGGATGTGGCGTACCTGTCCTTCCTCGGGCAGCCCACGTACGTGCTCAACCTTCCGGAGCACATCGAGCACGTGCTGGTGACGAAGCAGCGCAACTATGTGAAGGACAAGCTCCAGCGCGGGCTGCTGCAGGAGTTCGTCGGCCAGGGCCTGCTCGCCAGCGAGGGCGCGCTGTGGCTCCGGCAGCGTCGGCTCATGCAGCCGGCCTTCCATCGCCAGCGCATCGCCGCCTACGGGCAGGTGATGGGCGAGCACTCCCGGCGGCTGCTCGCCACCTGGAAGCCCGGGGAGCAGCGCGACATCGCCGAGGACATGATGGGGCTCACGCTGGGCATCGTCGTCCGGTGCCTCTTCGGCCTGGAGATGGAGGATGGGGCCGCGGCGGAGGTGGGCCCGGCGCTCGCGAAGGTGATCGACCACTTCGCGAGGATGCAGACCCTGGTGGTCCCCGGCTGGGTTCCTACTCCGGAGAACCTGAGCTATCGGGCGGCGCTCCGGCGGCTATATGGGACGGTGGATGGCATCGTCCGGCGCCGACGCGAGGCGGGCGGAGATACGGGCGACCTGCTCTCCATGCTCCTTCAGGTCCAGGACGAGGACGGGAGCCGGATGAGCGACCGGCAGGTGCGCGACGAGGCGCTCACGCTGATGCTGGCGGGCCATGAGACCACGGCCATCGGGCTGACCTTCTGCTGGGACCTGCTGGCCCGAAACCCCGAGGCCGAGGCCGCGCTGCACCAAGAGTTGGACTCGGTGCTCGGCGGAAGGGAGCCCACCGTGGAGGACCTGCCCGCCCTGCCCTTCACCGAGTACGTGGTGAAGGAGGCCCTGCGGCTCTATCCCCCCGCGTGGTCCCTGAGCCGGGAGGCAGTGGAGGACGACGAGCTGGGTGGCTGGCACATCCCAGCTGGCGCCATGGTGTGGGTGAATCAGTGGACCGTCCACCGCGACCCTCGCTTCTATGAGGAGCCGCTGGCCTTCCGGCCCGAGCGCTGGGCGAACGGACTGGAGCGCCGGCTACACCGCTTCGCCTGGTTCCCCTTTGGCGGAGGCCTGCGGCTGTGCATCGGGCTGAGCTTCGCGATGATGGAGGCGCGGCTCGCGCTGGCCACGCTGGCCCAGCGCTTCCGACTGGAGCGACTGTCCAAGGGCGAGGTGGAGCTGCTGCCCTCCATCACCCTGCGCCCCAAGCATGGTTTGCCCATGCGGCTTCACGCGCGGTGAGTCAGAGCGCGGTGCGCATCCAGATGCCGCGCACCAGCGGAGCTTCCACGTCCCCGAGCTGCTGCTGCCCCATCACCACGCCCACCAGCTCCACTCGCGAGCCTTTGGGGAAGTCGGCCGCCCACAGCCGGTCCGGCTCCAGGAACACCAGCACCTGGATGTCCCCTACCTGCACCAGCGCGATGTTCTGCTCCTCGCGCCGCTCCAGCACCCCGCGTAGCAGCACCGCCTGCCCTCGCAGCGCCTCCGGCCTGCGGAGCTTCTCCAGGTCCTCGCTGTTCGCCGTGATGTTCAACGACGGCTTGTAGGCCGCCACCGCCTCCTCGAAGGAGTTCACGCTCGGCTTGTCCTCGAGCGGCTGTGCGCGATTGCCGTGCGCCGCCAGCGCCGCGTCGAGCAGCTTGAGTGGCTCGTCCACCGGCGCGCCGGGGATGGCTTTGCACTCCGCCAGTCGCCTGCGCAGCACCTGCAGGTGCCCCACGTCCTCCTTCGCCAGCGCCGTCGGATCCAGCGGCTCGGCCAACACCCGACCGCAGAGGCGGAACGTCGCCAGCAGTTCCTGGTCCTCCTCGCTGATGGCCGCCGGCTCGCCATCCACCAGCACCCCCGCGAAGCTCATGCCGCGCACCTCTTCCGCGGTCAGCTCCAGCGTCCCATCCGTGAGGGTGCGGGGTTCCGGTGGCGCTCCCTGCCCTCCGGCGAACTCCAGCGTGCCGGTCGCCGGCTGGGGGTGGCAGGACTCCTCGCGCAGGCTCACCACCGTGTCCGCCTTGCGCGTCTGCGTCTCCTCTCCCGCGCGCAGCGACTGGATGAGGCCCGTCACCAATGCCGGCACCCCGAGCGCCACCAGCGCCACGCCCCACCCCGTGGCGATCTTCCGGCTGGAGGCCCCATAGCGGCCCTCCCGGTCGATGGAGTCGCGATCCGGCTCGTTCGAGAACAGCGGCCGCGCCAGCAGCAGCCCCGCTCCAATCGCCGCGTTCGCCGTCCCGCCGCTGATGGCCGGCGCCGCCGAGGGCTCGTAGCGCTCGATGATGACGTTCTCCACGTACTCCTCGTGCTGCTCGTTGCGGCACACGTCCGAGGAGACCAGGCGCAGCGTCACCTTGGGCCAGCGCGCCTCCACCGTCGCGGCCACCTGGCGCTGTCCGAGCACCGATTCCTTGGAGTAGGTGCGCAGCAGCGGGCCCCGCTCCACGCGGCGCTCCGTCTGCATCGGCGCGCACCCCACCGCCAGCGCCGCAACTCCGGCCACCCATGGCTTCCAGTTCATGGCTGGCTCCCTCCGAGGAAGTCGATGACGTCCGGGCAGTCTCGCACCACCGTGCCTACCTCCTCGCAGGTGGGGGCCTTGCCCGGGTCGGTGCTCCGCTTCACCAGCGACAGGCGGCAGTCGAGGACCCGCTCGCGCGAGGGCTCGGAGAAGGCGAAGGCCTCCTCCCCGCAGCCGCTGCGCTGCAGCAGGGTGGGCTGGCAGTCGTTGTTCCCGAGGGCCAGCGCTTCGTTCACCCCCGCACACGTCCGAGCGAGGCACAGCCGGCTGATGACGTCCTGACAGAGGGCCGCGTCCGGCGCGGGCGGGCCGGAGCAAGCCAACAGACAGGCCAAGGGTCCGAGGGAGAGGAATCTCATGGCCCTTCCACCATAGCCATACCGGCGATAAAGGGCGCGCATGTCCCAGACCTATCTGTCTCTCACCGTGGAGTTGCCCGAGCTTCAGTCGGAGGCTGTACAGGACGTGCTCCACGAGTCAGGAGCCACGGGCCTCGAGGTGAGAGACCGGGAGGCTCCGCCCATGCCCGGCGTGCGCGGCCCCAACCCGGGAGAGGCCATCGTCATCGCCTACTACGAGGACGCCGACACCGCCGAGGCCGCCCGCGCCCAGGTGGCCGAGGAGTTTCCCGACGCCCGCCTGCTCCTGGAGGAGAAGCCCCAGCAGGATTGGAGCAATGAATGGAAGGCGCTGATCAAGTCCGTGCAGGTGGGCCGGCTCTGGGTAGGACCGCCGTGGGAGGCCGCCTCGGCGCCCCAGGACAAGGTGCGCCTGGTCATCGAGCCGAAGATGGCCTTTGGCACCGGGGACCACCCCACCACGTCCCTGTGTCTGGCCGCCATCGACACCTACATGGCCTCGCACCCCGGGGCGAGCGTGCTGGACGTGGGCACCGGGACGGGGGTGCTCGCCATCGCCGCGAAGAAGCTGGGCGCCAGCCGCGTGGTGGGCACCGACAATGACCCGACGTCCGTGGAGCTGGCCCACGAGAACGCGGCGGTGAACGCCACGCCCGACATCGAGCTGTCCGGCAAGGAGCTCACCCAGGTGACGGGCACCTTCGAGCTGGTGGTGGCCAACATCCTGGCCAACACGCTCATCGCCCTGGCGCCGTTGATTGCGCCCAAGGTGAAGGACCGGCTGGTGCTCGCGGGCGTACTCGCGCCCCAGAAGGCCGAGGTGGAGGCCGCCTACCGCGCCCAGGGCCTCATCCCCGAGGCGGGCGCGGCGCAGGGTGAGTGGGTGCGGCTCGACTTCCACCGCTAGCGGCTCACCGGGGGCGAAGCTCGCGGTCCAGCTCCACGACGGCCGTACCGATGCCGTTACGGCTGCGTGAGTAGCGCACGTCCTGGAGCACCACGCGGTAGCCCGCTTCCGTCTCCTCCACTTGATTCGTGGGGAAGCGCAGCCAGTTGGCGAAGCCGCGCACCTTCGGCGCCGCCAGGGCCGCCTGGACGGCCGGGTGGGACATGTCGCGCGTCAGCCGCGGGTGGCTGACGCGGTAGCGCGCGGCGTCGGCCGCCATCCAGTCCACCTCCACGAACGCGTAGTGCTCGGGCGTCACGACGATGACGTCTCGCACGAACGGGTTCGCGGGGAGCGGGCCCGCCATGATGTCTCGCACCTCCGTGCCCTGCTGGCGCATCCACTCCGTCACCTGGCGCTCGGCGATTCGCGAGCCGGCGAACATGGCCACCAGGTAGAGCAGCAGGGAGACACCGCAGATCGTCGCCACGCGCTCCACCGGCACCGAGCGGACGGCGCGGAGTCGGAGGAAGAGGATGTTGGCGATGCCGATCAGCCACAGCGCCTTCACCGGGAAGGGGACCATGTCCGTGAAGAGCACCAGCCCGGTGCTCGCCACGCCCAGCAGGAGCCAGCCCGCGATGCTCCAGCGTGCCCGCGCATCCGCCATGACGACCGCCGCCCCCGCGAGCAGCCACATCCATGGATCGATGATGAAGATGAAGTCTCCGTAGAACCACCGCCCGTCGAAGGGCATCAGCACGCGCACGCCATAGGTGTTCGTCCAGTCCAGCAGCGGGTGGCTGAGCACCGACAGGTACGCGAGCCCCAGCAGCGGCCAGAACCGCGCGGGCGCCTTGTCCGGGTGGCGCCGCCTGCGCACGTGCTGGTCCCAGAGCATCATTGCGCCCGCCAGCGCCCAGGGCAGCACGGCCAGGGAGATGACCCCGTGGGTCATCCCTCGGCGCAGGAGCAGGGAGGTGTCACTGCCCAGCAGCACCGTGAAGCCATCGATGTCCGGGAGGTTGGCGCCGATGACGAGCGTCGCGGTGGCCAGGGGCGTCTTCCGCTTGAGCCCGGCTTCCGCCATCCAGGCGCCGACGAGCGAGTGGGCGAGGTTGTCCATGAGGGGCCCCCACTCTAGCCCCCGCTCACCGGGCGGCCAGGGAAGCCGTTGACGCGGTGCGTAGCGAGCCACTGCGCGCTCGGGTTAGGAAATCCTCCTCCATTTGCCCTACCTTGCGCATACCGCCCTCTCCGAGGACCCCACCATGCTCAACCCCCGCCTCCTCGCCCTCTTCGACGACTACGCCTCCTCCCACCAGCACCCCACCAACCGGCTGACCCACAAGGTCGCCATCCCCCTCATCGTCCTGCACATCGTCGCCATGCTGGACTGGGTACACTTGTTCGCCGTTCCCGCCCTCCCCGGTGGCTCGCTCACCCTGGGGCACGTGGCCTGGGCACTCGCCACCTTGTGGTACCTGCGCGCGGACGTGAAGCTGGGCCTCATCGTCGCCGCCGCCATGGCGCTGTGCTTCCCCCTGGGTCGCATGCTTCCGATGTGGAGCGTCGTCGCCATCGCCGTCGGCGGCTGGCTCGTCCAGCTCGCGGGCCACGCGGTGTGGGAGAAGAAGTCGCCCTCCTTCCTCACCAACCTCGTCCACGCGCTCGTCGGGCCCCTGTTCTTCGTCGCCATGCTCACCGGCGACTACTCCCTCAAGCCCCAGCAGATCGCTCCCTCCACCTCTGGCGCTTAGCGGCCCGGGGCGCGGCTCAGGAGCCCGTCCGCTCCTCGGGGAACGCTGTCGAGGCCCCCGCCTCGCGCCCCTTCAGCGAGTAGAGCACCACCGCCTCCTGGCGCCCCTTCACCCGCTCCTCGCCCATCCGCTCCCCCTGGAAGCGCTCGCCCCCGCGCTTCCAGGTGCTCTCGCTCACCAGGATGTCCACACCCAGCACCTTGGTGAGCCCTTCCACCCGCGACGCCACGTTCACCGCGTCTCCGATGATGGTGTACTCGTGCTGCTGCGCGCCCCCCAGCATCCCCGCCGCCACCACCCCGGTGTGCAGCCCGATGCCGATGCGCAGCGGCGCCTCCCCGTTGCGCACCCGCCAGGTGTTCAGCTCCTCCAGCTTCGCGCGCATGTCCAGCGCCGCCCGCATCGCCAGCTCCGCATGGTCCTCGCTGTGGTCCGGCACGCCCCAGCACGCCATCATCCCGTCACCGAGGAACTTGTTCACCATGCCCTCGTGCGCCATGACGATCTGGGTCATGTGCCCGAAGTAGTCATCCAATAAGGCGAGCACCGCCTGCGGCGGCAGCGTCTCGCTCAGCGTGGTGAAGTCCCGGATGTCGCTGAAGAGGATGGTCACCTCGCGCTGCACCGGCACCAGCGCCGTCTCTCCCTGCTTCAGCACCCGGTCCACCACCTGCCGCGGTAACAAGCGCGAGAGGTTGTCGCGCCGCCGCAGCCCCAGGAACATCCCGCTCACCTGGCCATTGGTCCACGCGATGAGCAGCCCCAGCGCGATGTAGCAGGCCACCACGAAGCTCACCCGCCCCGCCGAGACATGGCCGGCCATGACACACACCCCCACGAAGCCCACCGTGGAGAGCACCGTCGACAGCAGCACGTGGAAGCGGCTGTAGCGCGCCACCGAGAAGGCCATCATCACCGCGAAGCCCGCGGCGGGCATCTCCTCGTAGATTTGCCCGTTGAGCTGCCCCGAGCGCCAGCTCATCAACACCAGGAAGCTGGTGTCCATGAGGGTGGTCGGCAGGGGCATCCACCGCGAGCGCCGGGCGTTAGGCCTCGTCTCCCTGCGCAGCATGAAGAAGGCCACCAGGGCGAATCCCACGTACGTCCAGACGATGGCCATCCGGAGCGGATCCCGGACCACCTCCTCGCCGGACAGCCGGGTGATGCCCGACTGGCTCACGCCCAGCAGGAGACAGAGCGCCAGCCGCACCACGGACACCGTGCGCTCGCCCCGAACCGAGCTCTCCGCGAGCACCTGCTCCTCGTTGGCCCGCGCCAGCTCGAAGCGCGCCACCGTCGTCTCGGAGCCCGGCTTGCGGCGTGTCTCCATGCGCTGATTCATGCCCGTTCGCTCCCCAGCGCTTTCAGTGGAACCGCAGCTCGCCCGTGGCTCGCAGCGCGCCCGTCACCTCGCCTCGGGTGTTGCGCAGCACCGGCTCGGCGTGGTGCGCCAGGCCCTCTTCTGGCAGCGTCCGCGCCCCGCTCCGCGCCAGCACCTGCCGCAGCACCCAGAGCAGCGCCGGCGGTGAGCAGCGTCCATCCCCGCTCTCCACCTTGAGCGTCACGCCCAGCCCCAGCGCCGGCAGGGCCGCGCTGTACACGCCCTCGGCGCCCACCTTGGCCAGCACCTCGCCCCGGCACGCCGTCATCAGCTCCGTACACAGCCGGCCCGTGCCCGCCACCAGCTCGGGGTGCGCCCACATCGCCTCGCGCAGCCGCCGCGCCGCTGGCTCCTCCGAGGTGCCCAGCCGCGCGTACGCCGTCGCCATGGCGCTCAGCGGCAGGCCGAAGCACACCGCCGTGCATCCATCCACGCCCAGCCACAGCTCGCCGCGCGCCACCGCCGCCCAGCGGCACACCTCCTCGAGGAGGCGCTCCTGCACCGGGTGCCCCAGGCGCTCGTAGCCCTCGGTGGGCCAGCCGTGGTGCCGCGCCAGCGCGAGCATCCCCGCGTGCTTGCCCGAGCAGTTGCTCCACTTCGGCGTCAGCACCGCCTCGCCCCGCGCCACCTGCGCCGCCATCTGGGGCGACAGCGGCGGGTGCGTGCCGCAGGCCAGGTGCCGCTCCTCGCACCCGCACGCGCGCAACATCGCCTCCGCCAGCTCGCGGTGTACCGGCTCGCTGGAGTGCGAGGCACACGCGAGCGCCAGCTCCCGCGTGCCGAAGCCGAAGCGGTCCGCCGCCCCCTCCGCCACCAGCGGCAGCGCCTGGAAGGGCTTGGCCGCCGAGCGCCAGAAGGTGATGAGCTCCGGCGCTCCCGCCGAGGCCACCAGTCGGCCCTCCCCGTCCGTGACGGCCACCGAGACGCGGTGGAGGGACTCGACATAACCCGAGCGGGTGGACTCGATGGTGAGCGCGGCGGCCATGCAACGCTGGGCCATAGCACACCCCCATGTGTGGCGCGGGCTGGTGGGGGCGGCGGCTTCCTGCTACTCGGAGGCCTGCCAGCCGTCCTTGCCAGAGGGAGCCCTCCCGTGGTCCGCCTCTTCGTTCCGCTGCCTCCCGAGCCCTCTGCCGAGGTGGCGCTCTCCGGCGAGCGCCGCCACTACCTGCTCCACGTCCTGCGGCTCGAGGAGGGCTCCGCGCTCGAGGTGTTCGACGGCACCGGCCGCGCCTTCGACGCGCGCGTCACCCGCGTGGAGGCCCAGGAGGTTCGCCTCTCGCTGGGCCCTGCCCGCACCGCGCCCCCGCGCCGCGCGGTGAGCGTGCTGCAGGGGCTGCCCAAGGGCGACAAGCTCGAGTGGGTGCTGCAGAAGGGCACCGAGCTGGGCGCCGCCGCCTTCTACCCCGTGGCCACCGCCCGCAGCGTGGTGAAGCTGGAGCCCAAGCGCGCCGAGGAGCGCACCGCGCGGTGGACGAAGATCGTCGAGGAGGCCGCGCGCCAGTGCCGGCGCAACGACGTGCCCCAAGTGCATCCGCCCCAGCCGCTGCTGGAGGCCGCGCGCGCGCTCACGCCGGGCACCACCTTGCTGGTGCTGGACGAGGAGGAGACCGCGGTCCCCTTGAGCGAGGCTTTCCGTGCCTGCGCGCCCCAGGCTCCCGTGGCGCTGGTGGTCGGCCCCGAGGGAGGGCTGGCGCGCGAGGAGCTCTCCGCGCTCCGCTCGCTCGGCGCGCGCGGCGTCACCCTGGGCTCGCGCATCCTTCGTACCGAGACGGCCGCCCTGGCCGCACTCGCGGTAATGGCCCACCTGGACGGGGAACTCGGGTAGCGGCCAGGAGAGCAGGCGCCTGCTCCTCGCCGGGTGCCGCCCCCAGCGCCGCATTCCTACGTTTCTCTCGTCCGAGGCTGAACGGGGCCTCGCCAACAGGAGAGCCTTTACATGGGTATCATCGCGTTCATCATCATCGGTCTCATCGCGGGCCTCATCGCTCGCGCCATCCTTCCGGGCCGTCAGAGCATGGGCCTGGTGGCTACCACGCTGCTCGGCATGGTGGGCTCGCTCATCGGCGGCCTCATCGGTTCGCTCTTCCAGCGAGATGGTCGGCTGTTTGACCTGCACCCGACGGGGATCCTCATGTCCGTCATCGGCTCCATCGTCGTGCTCCTGTTGGTGGGAGCCGCGGGTCGCCGTCGCGTCCATGCCTGAGTGTGAAGTGCCCTACAGGCCCCCTCTTTTCCGGGGGGGCCCGAGGTGGTGAGCCCCTGACGGTTCCTCAACCAAGGAACCGCCGGGGGTCGCGCTTTTCTTGCTCCAGGGGCGGGGACGACTTTTTATGTAGCACCTGACGTCGCTACCTGGAGGGATCGTTGTCCAAGTGCCTGAAATGTGGAGCCGAGCTGCCGGCCGTGGGCGAGTGCCCCATGTGCGCGGACACCCTCCGCGAGCCGCTCTCCACCTCCGCCATTCCGAATCTGCTCAGCAAGGACATCCAGATCGACCGCCGCAAGACGCCGGAGCGCACGCCCGCCGTGCCCGGTCCCGCCGCCGTCCCCAGCTTCGCGGATCTGGCGCGCAGCCCCGCGACGCCTCCGGGCATGACGCCGGCGGTGCACCCGTCCCCTCCCGCCTCCCCCGCCCTGGCCGCGGAGGAGAGCCCGACGGAGCCCGGAACGCCCGTTCCCCCTCCGTTCACTCCGGCCCCCACCACCCTGGCGAGCGCGGAGCAGCTGCCACCCGCCCCGGAGCCGTCCGCGCCCCCCGCCCCGCCGCGCCCGCAGGCGCCGGGTCCCGTCGCGCGCTCCATCCCCACGCCCGTGCCGGTGGTGAACTTCGCGCCTCCCCAGCGCACGCCTCCGCCGGCGCCGCTCTCCGCGGAGCCTGGCTCGGACACGCTCACGCCTCGCCTGCCGACGCCCACCCTTCCCCCGAACGCGCCGGGTGAGCCCCAGGCCCGCGCCCGCTCCGCCTCCACCGCCGTCCGGTCCGCCGCCGCGGGGGTGCAGGAGATCCACGCGCGCCCCGCCTCGCTGTGGCGCCGCCTGCTCTCCTTCACCATCGACGCGGCCTCCGTCGTGGGCGTGGCGGCCCTCTACATCACCGTCGCCTCGTCCATCGCGGGCGTGAAAGCCCCCTCCGCACAGGGGCTCACCGCGCTGGACGCGCTCGCCGCGTGGCTGCACGCGCTCAAGTCCGTGCTGCTGCCCGGCGTCATCCTCCTGGTGGTGCTGGCCACCGCCTACTGCGCCGTGGCCGCATATTTGTGGAATGGGCGTACGTTGGGCCGGCTCGTGCTGGGGTTGCGGCTGGTGGACACCCACGGCCTGGCCCCCGCGCCGGCACGCGCCATCGTCCGCGCCCTCCTATCCGTCGTATCCTTTGGCCTGTTCCTCGGAGGCTTCTGGATGGCCCTGTTCGACCGACGCGGCCAGACGCTCCATGACAAGCTGACCTCCACCTTCGTCGTTCAACCGAGCTGATCCTTCATTGAGCCTTGCGGCCGCGGCCGTAAGATGCCGCGCCCCTCATGCCTGCCCGACTCGCCCAACTCCTGGTCGCGCGCGGCCTTCTCCCTCAGGAGACGGCGGACGCCGCCCTGCGCCAACAGCAGGCCCGGGGAGGCGCGCTCGACACGGCCCTGCTGGAGCTGAGGGCCCTGCGCGAGCCCGACCTGCTGGCGCTCCTGGGAGAGGTGTCCGGCTACCGCCCGGTGAACCTCGCCGACTTCGAGCCCAACGCGGAGGTGGCCACCTTCATCCCTCCGAAGATCGCCGAGCGGCTGTGTGTGGTGCCCCTGTCGCTGGATGGCACTACCCTGCACGTGGCCTGTGGCTACCCGGTGCCCCGGCGGGAGCTGGACGAGGTGGGCTTCCTGCTGGGCAAGCCGCTGGAGCTGTGGGTCGCCTCCGAGGCGCGCGTGCGGGAGTGGATCTCCGCCGTCTACAAGCAGCCGCTCGCCCAGCGCTTCGCGGATGTCATCGCCGCGCTGAATGGCCGGTCCGTGGCGCCTCCGCCCTCTGGCCCGACGCCGGCGCTCGGTTCGCCCTCCGTGCCTCCCCCTCCGCCTCCCGAGGCGATGGAGGAGGAGGGCGCGTTGACTCCCGCCATGGTGGAGCGGCTGGCGCGCTCGGTGGCCTCCGAGCCCCTTCCCGCCGACGGGAAGAAGCCCGAGGGCACCGCTCCGGCCACTCCCGCGGCTGCGCCGCCGGCTTCGGGTGCTCAGGCCGCGAACCGGGCTCCCGCCGGGCCGCCTCCGCCGGCCTATACCCGCCAGCCGCTGCGCCTCAACATGCCGGCCAATGCCCCGGTCGGCGCCGCGCCTCCGGCCGCGCCCGCGCCTCCGCAGCCCCAGGCCGCGGCTCCGGCGCCTCAGGCTCCGGCCCAGGCCGGCCAGCCTCCTGCCTATACGCGCGAGCCGCTGCGCCTCAACATGACGGCGGCGGCGCAGGCCCCGGCGCCTACCGCGGCCCCGCGGCCCGCGGCGCCCGCCGGTTCGGCTCCCACGCCTCCTGTCTACCCGGGTGTCGCGGCCCCGCCAGCGCGCCCTGGAGCTCCGGCGCAGGCTCCGAACACGGCTCCCGCAGCGCAGCGGGCCCCCGCGCCTGCTCCGGCCGCCCCGCCGCCTTCGTCTCCGCTCCTTCCCAAGGAGCCGCAGTTCCTCGTCTTCAGCAACCCCTCTCCGACGCCGGCGCCCGTTCCCTCCGCGAGGGCTCGCGCGCATGCACAGCCCGAGGCCCCGCCGCCCGCGCCCGCGCCCGCACCTGTTGCCGCTCCCGCGGCCCCGGTGCCGCCGCCCGCGAGGCCCGCCGCGCAGCCCTCCGGCCCGGAAGTGCCCGAGTGGACGCTGGCCCAGGCTCGCGCCGCGCTGAAGGATGCGACGCGGGATCGCGATCGGCTCATGGACGTGGCGCTGCGCTTCGGGCGCCGCACGTTCGACTACGTGGGCGCCTTCGCCATCGTCCGTGGCGCGGCGGTAGGCTGGGAGGCGCGAGGTGAAGGCCTGATCGGGGAGGCGCTCTCCGAGGTGTCCATCCCGCTGGACGCCGGCAGCGTGTTCCGCACGGTGGCCGTCACGCGCGGCAGCTACGCCGGCCCGCTGCCGCCGGACGCGCTCACCAAGCACTACCTGGAGCTGTTCGGCCGGCACGCGCCGCGCACCGTCTTCCTGTACCCGGTGGAGGTGCGTGGGCGGTTGGTGGCCCTGCTGTACGGCGACTGCGGCCAGAAGCCGATGAGCCAGCGGCGGCTGTCCGACTACATCCTGTTCTGCCAGGACCTGCCGAGCGCCTTCCAGGAGCTCATCCTCTTCCGCAAGCAGCGCACGGAGCTGCGCGCGCCGAGCTTTGGCGAGGAGCCGTCCCAGCCAGGACCTGCCGTGCCCGCTCCCGCCGTCGTGGCGGGCTTGGGCTGGAGCCCCTTCTTCGGCCGCGCCAGCGGCACCCTGGGCCGCGCGGCGACGATGCCGCCCCGGGTGATGAGCGAGGAGCGCCCGCCGCCGGACTTCGCGCCGCTGCTCAGGCGCCTGACTGGACCGGACGCGGCCCAGCGCTCCAACGCCATGGCGGAGCTGGCGCGCACGCCCGAGGCCAGCGCCCGGGTGCTCGCCACGAGCTTCCCCGGCCCGACGGCCTGGAGCCGCCTGCCCGTGACGGAGCTGCCCGAGGCGGACGAGCTGGGCCCCATCCCCGCCGCCCTGTCGCGGCTGGGCCGGCCCGCGGCGCAGGCCCTGGCGCCGCTGTTGGACGCGCAGGACGCGGACACGCGCTACTTCGCGCTGCTCACCGCCGGCAACCTGCCCTTCGTGGAGCTGGTGGACGGGGTGCTGCGCGGGCTGTTCGACCTCGAGCCGGACATCTCCAGCGCCGCGCGCGTGGCGGCCTCGGCGCTCAAGCACCTGCCGCGCTTCGACACGGCGATGAAGGACCTTCGCCAGGAGCTGGCGAGCCGGGATCCGCTGCGGCGCTCGCTGGCGGCGCGGGCCCTGGGCTCGCTGCATGACCGGGACGCCATCGAGGGGTTGATCAACCTCACGGGCAGCGACGACGAGATGTGCGCGCAGGCAGCCGCCGAGGCGCTGCGAGAGATTACGCGCGCCACCTTTGGCCTCAACCCGCGCCAGTGGCAGGGGTGGTGGGCCGAGAACCGCACCCGCCGCCGCGCGGACTGGCTCGTCACGGCGCTGCGACACAAGGAACTCGACGTGCGCCTGGCGGCGATTGAGGAGCTCAGCCGCGCGCTCAATGACACGCTGGGCTACTACGCCGACGCCGCTGAGGGCGAGCGCGAAGCTGCGGCACGCCGGTGGGAAGCCGCCGCCGTGGACCCGGCACGGGCTCGGCGCCTGGGCGTGCTCTAAGCCTCCCGGAAATCCTGGCGCCAACTCCGACCAGCAAGACTGGTCGGAAGAAGTGGGGCTACGAGAAATGGGACGCCATCATGCGCGGGCGCATGGAATAGCAAGGCGCTCACGAGCACCATCACCACCCGTTGGCCATACCAGCCATCGCGTGTCTACTTTTTGAGGCCTGCTCCCACGAGCACTGAGCAACCTCATGGACTGTGGACACCCTGCCGCTTAGAACACAAACATTTTGCATATCAACATTATCCACGGTCTCAATTCCTGACTCAGGTCCCAGTCCGAGCAGGCAATTCATCCCATCTCACTGGGCCTCGCCCTGACGACAGAACAACAAGGTGAACCCAACGGTGCGACCAGGAATTCACTTGCTCGTTCAAGAAGCAACCAGCCTTGAATGACAAACTGGCTATCCCTTCCAAAGAAAGGAATTTTCTGTAAGGTGGATTTCAGTGATCGCGCGCCAACACGCATCTCAAAACCACACACAGACAAACACATCTCATGATGAAGCTTCTCAAGAGCAACTCCCTGGCATTCCGGCTGCACATTTCGTCTGCGGCAACCCGTATGGGAGTGCTAACGGGCCTGATAGCAGGACTCACTCTTCCAACCCAGGTGCGGGCTCAGGATCCCCAGAGCCGGTTGGTCATTACAAATGTGGAGATGGATTACGCCCAAGGCCAGATGTTCATCTATGGCCGCAACTTCACCACTCCCACTGGTGCCGCTCCCAACGTCCACCTCATGGAGATCGGACTGGACGTCAAGACCTACGGCCCTTCTACCGTCGTCGCCACCTTGCCTGTGGCTCTCCAGCGAGCCGGTTCCTATCTGCTAACCATGTCAACCGGCCCCAATCTCGAGCAGAACGACTCCTTGGATGTGACGTTGGGAGCAGCGGGCCCACAAGGCCCGAAGGGCGACAAGGGTGATACGGGGCTGCAAGGTGCTCCTGGCTCGAAGGGCGACCCGGGGCCGCAGGGGCCTCAGGGGCCTCAGGGGCCTCAGGGCCCAAAGGGTGACAAGGGCGATACGGGGGCACAGGGGCTGCAGGGGCCGCAAGGTCCTCAGGGGCCGCAAGGTCCTCAGGGGCCGCAAGGGTTGCAGGGACCGCAGGGCATTCCTGGTTACACTGGTGCGCTGACTTGCCGTAACGTGTCCGGCGCCGCAGTGAACAGCTATTCCATCCCTGGCTCCTATGCGGGCTGTGCAACTGGGGAATCCCTGATGGGTGGCGCGTGCTATACGAACTCGACCGCTATGGGGACAGCTTCCAATCTGACGTCGGTGAGCGGAGTACTCGTCTACGCCTGTATGCTGAGAGGACCGGCTGGGAGCACTGCGAAAGTCACGGCCGAGATCCGCTGCTGCAAAGTCCACTGAGCATCAGAGCACTCCGCCGCCCCTGAAGCATACGCACAGGGCGCATCACCCAAGTGCGTAACACGCCCTCTCTCCCGTGAAGGGTCCGGGAGATGGGCTCCAACACTCAGAGGGTGTTGAGATGAATCAAGCAGGCGAAGCACGCTTGACAGGCCTGGCTGCTGGACGTGCCCCTGGCGCTCTCTGATGCGCCGTCGGAGGGACCGAGCTTGCAGACAGCCTGTTCGGAAATGTCGGGGGTTTTGATGCCAAAAGTCCCGACATTTTCGAACAGTCCCGCTCGTGGGCAGCCGCCCACGTCCACCCTCTCCCAGGATGCAGGGGCAGGACGCCTTCTTGGCTGCTCCTGCTCAACACCCTCTCAGCGCGCATGAGGTGGGTTCGGCGGGTCCGAAGTCGAGGGCTGCGGAGCCTCGAACATGGGCAGGTAACACCCCTTCTGCCACTCGTATGAACGATCCCCACATGGGGAGACTGCATCTCGTAGGGCTATCCAGCACCCACCGTTGATCTCGACTTCTGGCTTCTCGCAAGGCGGCCGCCGCTGGCCTGGAATTGGCTTCTTGGGCATGTTCAGGCCAATGCCGCTTCGCTCGAACCCAAGCTGCTCCACACGCACGGGGATTGAGCGCACGGTATCGGCGAGGCCCACGGTCCCTGCGTCCGCCTCGCCACCGTCCCGCGCTTGTTGAGCCGCTTCCACCGCTCCTTCATCCCGTGGCCACTTCCAGGTCCACCACACTCCAAGAACCAAGAACATCCCCACCGCTACCGCGAATCGCGGCGTCCCCGATGGGGTCTGGCGCGCGGAGGCCAACCGAGCCTGACGTGTTGAAGTGATGGGCTGATCCACATCGGGCCCGGTTGAATTCGCCGTGCGCTCGAGCGCCTCGGCCACCTCTCTCGCACTGCCTCTGGACGAGGGCTCCTCGGAGAGCATCCGGTGGATGAGCGGCGCCAGCTCCGCGCAGATATGTCCCCCCGCCCCGCGCTCCGGATACCTGCCCGTGACGAGTCGGTAGGCCGTCATCCCCAGCGCATACACGTCATCCGCCGGCCCAGCCTCGTAGCGCGCAGTGGGGTTGCGGAGGTTCTCCCATTGGAAGCTCAGACACTCGGGGCTCTGGTACTGAGGTGTTCCTGGTGGCGGGGGCTGGCGGGTGAGGGTGCGCGCTCCACGGAAGTTGCCCGAGCCGAAGTCCATCAGTACGGCTTTGGCGTCCTCGCCATGCACCAGGACATTGCCCCCTTTGACGTCGCGGTGAACACCCTGCACCGCGTGCGTCGCCTCCAGGGCACGAGCCACCTGCGCCAGCACCCGTAGCACCTGTCGCGATGTGAGCCGCTGCCCGGCGGCCCACTCGTACAGAGGCACGCCTTCCACCCACTCCATCACCAGGTACGGAAAGGGCACGCCCCCCTGAAGCATCACCCAGCCTCGCTCCTCCAGCTTTGGCACATGGGGGTGGTTGATGCGCAAGAGCAGCTCCCCCTCCCGCTCGAAGCGGGGATCCAGCGGGTGCAGCGCCAGCTTCAAGGCGAAGGGCACTGCGCGCGGGTCTCCTTCCCTCTCGACGCGGTAGACAACACCATAGGAGCCACAGCCCCGCCGACTCACCACCCGCCATGAGCTGATCAGCGTGCCGGAAGAAAGCGTGGAAGGATCCGCTGCGAGCAACCTCTCCATGGAGACCTCGTGCCGTACACCGGGTGCCCTGCCCTCAGCGCCCCTACTGCCAGGGTTAGAGGTATGTACCCTACCAGCCCGGTCGGCTCCCTGGCTTCGAGATCATCGTCCAGCCATGAAGAAAGACCAGGGGAGCCCCGCGCGCTCCAGCTCCGGCTCATTGGGCTCGTACCAGTCACGGTCCCCCTTCAGTGCATCCAGCCGGGTACACACTCCGAAGCTGCACCCGCACTGGTCTTCACTGATGGGCAGCGCCTGCTTCAACGCCGCATCGACGTTCTCGTGCAGCCCCGGTGCGACGCGCGAACCGGCTGGCTGAAAGTGGAAGCAGAACGTACGAGGGCAGATCTGGGGCGACGGCTTCAGGGAAGGGCTCCAGGTCGGCCGGGACGAGTCGTCGCTCTGGCTCATCGCGGCATCCTAACTCCTGGAGCCACGCTCAACGAAGCTGCCCCAGCGCCTCACGAGCGAGTGCATCCGCTAGACGGCAGCGGCCCACCGCCTCAGGCGGCCACCTTCTGTGGAGCCCCCGCCGGGGCAGCCTGCTGGTTGAACGCCTCCCACTCCTTGCGCAGCTTCTGGAAGAGCGCGTACAGCCGCGCGCCCTCCACCTCGTACTCGCCCTTGTGGTCTTTGAGCAGGTGGCGCAGCAGCACGAAGCAGATGGTGGCTTCCCCCGCGCGCTCCACCGTCACGAACTGCTCCTCGTTCGTGAACCACAGCGTCGTGGGCATCTGACAGGCCTGCTGCGACAGCTGCACCAGCTGGGGCCCAGGCTTCATCCACGGGTGCTCGGCGAACATGGCCGGGTAGCTCTTGGTGAGCGCGTAGATGAGGTTCGACATCCTCCGCCCCTGGTACGCGGGATCCTGGTACACGCGCCGGTAGACGAGCCCGCGCACCCGCGCCATGAACACCTTGGAGGTGAGCGCCAGCGTCGAGGTGCCGCGCAGCACCAGCATCTGTGCGAACTCCAGCACCGTCAGCTTCCGGAACGAGGGCCAGGCGTTCAAGTCCATCTGCGTCTGGAGCAACCGGTTCACGTCCTGCAGGCGACGGCGGACCCAGAACAGCCCTCCTGCCACCGCCGCCGTCAGCGAGCCGGGAATCAGGTGGAGGAAGGTGTCCCCCATGTTCCAGTCCCCGCTCATGACGGTCTCGACCCCGCGCGCGGCCAGGACGATCGCGGACACCAGGGCCAGCACGAACAGCCCCCAACCCATCCACGAGACCCCGTTCAGCGTCACCCACCCCCGCTTCGTCGGGTTCTCGGGGGTGTTGTACATGTCGCCATTCTGCGTGGCGACATCCGAGATGATCAGCTGGGTGGCCGAGGAGTCCTTGAACGCCAGCAGCAGGCTCTCCACGCCCTGGTTGTCATAGATGCCGCCATCCATCAGCGGCAGCCCCTGCTGGAAGCCCGGCCCCAGCTCTTCCAGCGCCTTCTCGACGGGGAAGCTCTGGGGCCAGTGGAACTGCTGCGGGAAGACCAGCGGCTCGAAGCCGCCCGGGAAGCACGAGGAGGCGGCGACGATGTCCGCCAGCCGGATGTGCTGCGCCACGGAGCGCGGCAGCCCGCAGGCGTTGTTGCCCAACAGGGCCATCGTGTTGGCGCTGCGCCGGAAGCGGAAGTCCAACCCGGTGTGGAACTCGGTGGAGTTGAAGATGGCCTCCTGGAGCTGCAGCTTCTCGGCGTTCAGCACCTCGCCGAAGCGGCGGTCACCGAACAGGTCGGGCCGGGCGTACACGTCCGCGGCGGAGCGGATGAGGCTCGCCCAGGCATGGCTGCCGTGGTCGCGGTTCGTGGTCAGGCACTCCAGCGCCTCGCTGATGACGTTGGTCCGCTTCAGGTACGCCGAATAGGACTCGTGGAACTCCGGGAACGACTTGCCGTCGAGCTGGCTCACCACCCAGGCCATGCCGGTGATGGTGCCGCCGGACACGGTGGACAGCCCCACCACGTCCCCCAGCAGCCCCACCCGGTCCAGGAACCGCAGCGTCCCCAGGTGGAAGGCCGCCGCGCGGTAGCCTCCTCCGGACAACGAGAGCGCGAGAGGCCCCAGGGGACCGTGCTTGTCGGACCCGGTGGGCGGGGACACGGCGTCGCTCATGATCGAACTCCGAGAGGAGGGAGGGGAAACTATACCCCATTGCCCTCGCGCTCTTTTTCACGGCTGGTGAGGCCAAGCGAGGGAGTTGGCGTTATCCTCCCCGGCGCCCCGGGCCGGCGGGCATTTCCAGGAGGTAGAGAACGTGACTCGCTGGAGCATGGTGCTGTGCAGTGCGGTGGTGTGGCTGAGTGCCTGTGGCTCCCCACTCGGGGACGCCGAGCTGAAGACCGACGAGGCCGAATACGCCCCTGGCTCGGAGCTGACGCTGAGCCTGCACAACGAATCATTCGAGAAGCTCGGCTACAACCTCTGCGGTGTCTCGCTGCAGCGCTCCACGGAGGCGGGCTGGGAGACCCTCCCGGCCGAGCGGCAGGAGGTCTGCCAGAGCATCCTCCTCAGCCTGGGACCGGGCGAAGCGGAGTCGGTGAGCCTGACCCTGGCGGGGACCCTTCCCGAGGGGGAGTACCGCTTCCTGACGCGCGTGGAGTGGGATGGGGAGCGCGAGGAGTTGGCCTCTCCGCCCTTCCGCGTGGTGCGGTAGCACGCGACGTGGCTGAACGGACGCATGGCTGAACGTCCAGACAGGGAGCCACGCCAGTGAGCGGCCTGGCGTGGCTCAGCCTCGCTGCCTGCACGGGGCAGCTCGCCCTGGCGGGGCTGGCCCTGGCGCGCGTGGGCAGGAGCCCCCTGGCCCTGCCCCTCTCCCTGCTGTCCATCGCGCTGTCCACGTGGAACTTCGCCAACTTCGCCTACGCCGTCTCCGGCGAGGAGGGCTGGAGGCTCGTCACCCTCGCCGCCAAGCTCATGGCCGCCCCGTGCGCCATGCACTTCATCCTCGCCTTCATCGGCCAGCGTCGCCGCTTCGCCGTGGGCATCTACTCCACCTATGCCCTGTTCGGCGTGCTCGCCGCCGTGGCCCTGTCCGCGCTCGGCTCCAAGTGGCTGGCCGAGCGGGCCTCCTCGCCCTTCTTCGCCCACCTCACGCTGGCGCTCGACACCCTGCTGCTCGGCGCCGGCTGGGGGCTGCTGCTGCTGCACCTGCGCCGCGCCCCGGGGCTCAATGAGCGCATCCGCACCGGCCTGCTGCTGCTGGGCCTGGTGCTCCTGGTGGCGCTGCCCGGCACCGACCAGATGGCGGAGCTGGGGCTGAACGTGCCCCGGCTGGGCACCCTGGGCACCCTGCTGGGCCTGCCCGTCATGGCCACCGTGGCCCTGCGCTTCCACCTCTTCGGGCAGGACCTGTCCAGCGGCGCGGCCCTGTACGCCGTCACCCTGGCGGTGGTGGGCGTGCTGGCCTACCTCATCGTCTTCCGCCTCTTCGCCGCCGAGCAGAGCGCCCTCGTGGTGGGCACCGCCGCCATCACCTTCTCCCTGCTCGCCGCCGCGCGCCGGGGTGTCAGCGCTTTCGTGCTCCAGCGCGAGCGCCTGGAGCGCCTGGCCACCCTGGGCCGCTTCTCCGCGCAGATGGCGCACGACTTGAAGAACCCCATCGCCGCGCTCAAGGGCGCCGCCCAGTTCCTCAAGGAGGAGCACGCCCAGGGCCGCCCCTGGGACGACAAGGGCGACTTCCTCGACCTGCTGTTGGATCAGGTGGAGCGGCTGGACCGGGTGGTGAGCACCTACCAGCGCCTGGGGCGCGTGGAGCCCCTGCCCCGCCCGTTGGACATCAACCAACTGGCGCGGGACGTGCTGTCGCTGCAGGCCTTCACCGGCTACCCCCACGTGAAGCTGGAGCGCGTGCTCGCCGATGGGCTGCCCATGTGCGCGGGGGACTACGACTTGCTGGCCAACGCGCTGGAGAACCTGGTGCGCAACGCCTGCGAGGCCATGCCCCAGGGCGGCACGCTCACGGTCCGCACGCAGCGTGAAGCCGTGGATGACGGGGCGGGCGTGGTGCTGAGCGTGGAGGACACGGGCGAGGGCATGGACGCACGCACCCGCGAGCGGGCCTTCGACGAATTCTTCACCACGAAGGCCTCGGGCAGCGGGCTGGGGCTGGCCTTCGTGCGCCGGGTGGTGGAGGCGCACGGAGGTGCAGTGTCACTGACGAGCCGGGAGGGGCGGGGTACGATCGTCCACCTGCGCCTGCCCGCACAGGCAGCGCCCGAGGGCACTCCCGCCCCCGGAGAAGGAGCGCCGTGGCCGAGCCGCTGAAGGGTAACGTGTTGCTGGTGGACGATGACCCCGCCGTCGCCAAGGTGCTTGGCGCGCTGCTGGCGCAGGCGGGGCTCACGGTACACACGGCCAAGAATGGGGCGGAGGCGCTCACGCTCCTGGGGCAGAAGCCCATCGACGTGGTGCTGAGCGACGTGCGGATGCCGGGCATGAGCGGGCTGGAGTTGCTGAGCGAGGTGACGCGCCTGTTCCCGGAGGTGCCCATCGTCCTGATGACGGCGCACGGCACGGTACCCATGGCGGTGGAGGCCATGAAGGCGGGCGCGGCGGACTTCGTCCTCAAGCCGTTCGACCGGGAGGAGATCCTCTTCACCGTGCGCAAGGCGCTCTTGCGTGCGCAGGGCGAGGCCGAGCGCCCCACGCTGAAGACGAGCACCTTCGTGGGGGACAGCACCGCGATGGGCCAGGTGGAAGCGCTGCTCACGCGCGCGGCCTCGGGCACGGCCACGGTGCTGCTGCGCGGCGAGTCCGGCACCGGCAAGGAGCTGGCGGCCAAGGCGCTGCACGACGCCAGCCCCCGCCACGCGGGCCCCTTCGTGAAGCTGCACTGCGCGGCGCTGCCGGAGACGCTGCTGGAGAGCGAGCTGTTCGGCTACGAGAAGGGCGCCTTCACGGGCGCGGCCACGCGCAAGCCCGGGCGGGTGGAGCTGGCGGGTGGGGGCACGCTCTTCCTGGATGAGATTGGCGACATCACCCCGCACGTGCAGGTGAAGCTGCTGCGGCTGTTGCAGGAGCGCGAGTTCGAGCGGCTGGGTGGCACGCAGACCTTGAAGGTGGACGTGCGCTTCGTGGCGGCCACGCACCGGCCGCTCGAGGAGATGGTGAAGAAGGGCGAGTTCCGCGAGGACCTCTTCTACCGGCTCAACGTGGTGCCGGTGTGGCTGCCGCCGCTGCGGGCCCGGCCGGAGGACATCGAGCCGCTGGCCCGGCACTTCCTGGAGGTCCACGCGAAGGCCAACGGGCGGCAGCCCTTCACGTTGACTCCGGACGCGCTCCAGGCCCTGCGGTCCCAGCCGTGGCCGGGCAACGTACGCCAGCTGCAGAACTTCATGGAGCGGCTGGTGGTGCTCTCGGACGGCCCCACCCTGACAGGCGAGGACGTGGCGCGTGAGCTCGCCCGTCAGCCCGGGCTGATGCCACTGCCAGCGCCCTCGGCTCCCTCGAGCCCCCTGGCGCCGGCGGCTCCAGCGGGGGCCACGGGCAGTGAGTCCAAGACGCTGGACTCCCAGCGGCGGGAGACGGAGCGCCAGGCGCTGCTGGATGCGCTCAAGCGTGCCGGCGACAACCGCACGCTCGCTGCCCGCCTGCTCGGTATCAGCCGCCGAACGCTCTACAACAAGCTCGAGGAGCATGGGCTCGTGTAGCCCCCGGCTTCTGTCCTTCAGAGTCCCTCCGCCGCACATTGTGCAGAGGCGCGTTTTGCCCCCGGAGGATCTCTCATGAAGCTCTATTACAAACCCGGTGCCTGCTCGCTCTCTCCCCACATCGTGCTGAGGGAGTCAGGCCTGAAGTTCGACCTCGAGCGCGTCGACCTGCGCTCGCACACGACCGAGAAGGGCACGGACTACTACCGCATCAACCCGAAGGGGTACGTACCGGCGCTGGAGCTCGACGGCGGCCAGGTGCTGACCGAGGGCCCGGCGATCGTCCAATACATCGCCGACCAGAAGCCGGAGTCGAAGCTGGTGCCCGCCGCCGGGACGCTCGAGCGCTACCGCATGCAGGAGTGGATGCACTTCATCGGCACCGAGATCCACAAGGCCTACGGCCCCCTCTTCAACCCGAACGTCTCCGCGGAGGTGAAGCAGGCCGTGCTCGAGAAGGTGAGCAAGCGCTTCGACTTCGTCGCGAAGCAGCTCGAGGGCAAGCAGTTCCTCATGGGAGACCACTTCTCCGGCCCGGACGCCTATCTGTTCGTGATGCTCACCTGGGCCAGCAAGATGGGGCCTGAGCTGAGCCGGTGGCCGGTCCTGGGGACCTATCTGGGGCGCGTCGCCGCCCGGCCCGCCGTCAAGGCCGCGCTGGAGGCCGAGCAGCTCCCGCTCCCCACGGAGACGCTCAAGCCCGAACAGGCGGTGACCCAGGGCCGCAATATGAAACACTGACCCCCTATGCCCGAGCTGCGCGTCTGCATCGATGTCGATGATCTCGACAAAGCCATCACCTTCTATACCCAGGCCCTGGGGCTGAAGGTGGGCCGCCGCTTTGGCAACGACGTGGCCGAGCTGCTCGGAGCCCAAGTCCCCATCGACCTCCTCGCCAAGCCCGGGGGCACGCCCGCTCGCCCGGGCGGGCCTCCGGTGCGCGACTACGCCCGGCACTGGACGCCCATCCACCTGGACTTCGTCGTCACCGGGCTCGATGAAGCGGTGCAGCGCGCCCAGGCGATGGGCGCCTCGCTGGAGAAGGGCATCCAGGAGCAGAAGTGGGGCCGCATCGCCCTCCTGGCCGATCCGTTCGGCCATGGCTTCTGCCTGCTGGAGTTCAAGGGTCGCGGCTACGACGAGCTCACCGGGAGCTGAGCCCCTCAGAAGTGGTACGGCGTCTTCTTCGCCCACTCCGTCTTCGCGTATTTGCGCTGCAAGAGCTGGAAGGCCTGCTTCGACAGCTCGCTGGTCGCCCTGCTCTCGACCTCCGCGTCCTCGCACGTGGTGCGCGAGAAGCGCGTCTGCCGCACCGACTCGTGCAGCGCCTCGGGCACCAGCGCGTCGGTCGGGTGGCGCTTCGCGTAGTCCAGCGTGAAGCGGATGAGCAGGTCCGGAGACTTGCCCAGCGTCTTCAGCGCCTCGCGCTCCTGGCGCGCCTCCTGGCGCTCGGCCACGGAGATGTAGCGCGTGCCGCAGGGGCCCTTCGAGGCGTCGCAGTCCTGGTAGACGTCCGCGGCCTCCTTGCCACACCAGCCATTGGGCCCGCAGATGTCGTAGTCCCGCGCGGCCTGTGCCCGATAGGGACGCACGTAGGGTGACATGCCCGGCGCCTTGAGCAGCAGCAGCACCGCCGCCATCTTCCGCTCCTCGGGCTGCGTGCGCGCCTTCACCCGCGCCAGGTCCGCCGCCAACTCTGGCGCCACCTTCTCCAGGTGCGGCTCCAGCGCCTTCTCCTCCTCCCAGCGCTCCAGCAGCACCGCGCGCGTCCACCCCGACACCACCACCGCCTTGCGAAGCTCCGCGCTCAGGGCTCCGAGCAGCTTCGTGTCCTTGAAGCGGGACAGCGGCACGCCTCCGTCCAGGAACGCACCCGCGCGCTCGGGGGACAGGTGCGCGTACTTC
Source organism: Hyalangium ruber (assembly GCF_034259325.1). Lineage (NCBI taxonomy): Bacteria > Pseudomonadati > Myxococcota > Myxococcia > Myxococcales > Archangiaceae > Hyalangium > Hyalangium rubrum. The sequence continues at coordinate 399,318 of NZ_JAXIVS010000003.1, forward strand.
GCCCACTCCTCGATCGTCAGCGCCGCCTCGCGCACCTCCCCCACCAGTGGCCGCAGCGTCATCGGCGGCAGCGGGGTCCCTCCCGCCTCCAGCAATGGGAGCAGCTCCTTGCGCGCCTCATCCACCCGGCCCATCTTCAGCGCCAGGCGCCCGCGCGCGGCACTCAGGGACAGGGAGGCCGGCGAGGACTTCGGCACCGTCTGGCTCCTGGCTACCAGCTCCGCCAGCTCCGGCTCATTCCCCTGGGCCCGGCTCAGCGCCGCCACCAGCCACGACACCGCGCCCGTCTTCTTCCACCGCTCCAGCGCCTGGGGGTAGGTGTCCGGCTTGTCGAACGTGTCCAGGAACACCGACAGCTCATCGTCCGAGGGGCCCTGCGTACGCCGCAGCAGGAAGTAGTCCCGCCACGCATAGCTGAAGTTGACGTCCGGCTTCTCCAGCAGCACCCGGCCCAGCACGTTGAGCTGCTTGTCGGGCCGCAGCCGGTAGTCGATGAACCACGTGAGCTGCCGCGTCTGCCGGTGGAGGTCCTTGAGCGCGGGCTCCTTCACGATGGCCACGCACCGCTCGCGCGCCTTCTCCAGCAGCGCCCGCTTCTCCGCCTCGGCCTGGGCCTTCACCGTGGACTGGCGGATGAGGGCCCGCACCGCCACGAGCCTCGCCCACCCGCTCCAGGGCGAGCCCTTGTCCTGGGCGATCGCGTCCAGGTGCCGCACCGCCTCCTCGTACTCTCGCGCGTAGAAGAGGGCCGCGGCCGTCTGGTAGGCGCGATCGGCGCGGACCAGCGGAGGCGCCTCCGCCGGCGCGGGCTCCGGCAGGACCCGCGTCTCACCGCTACAGTTCTGGAAGACCGCGTCCTGCGCTCGCACCCACCCGGCCACCTCGGGGCTGTTCGCTCCGAACTTCGCGATGCGCTCCTCCAGCGTCATCGCCGCCATCTCGAAGGCGCCCGTGAGGCAGTTGAAGAACCAGGTATCCGCCAGTTCCACCTCGGTGCCGAGGGTCCCTTCGGGGGGAGGCACGGGAACCTTCTGGCGCGCCTCCGTCCAGGGCGAGGTGTTCGACCCGGGATAGACGTTGAGCGTCCCGGCCAAGAGCGTGATGTGCTCCCGGTCCGCCGCGGACGGGCCCCGCATCAGCAGGAAGCCCACCGCCCGGCACATCGGGCCCTGTCGCGCCAGGTCTCCCAGGTTCCCCGCGAGACAGGCCTCGACATCCTCCCGAAGCGGCTCCTCGCCGCACTCCGGGCCACAGGCCTGGCTCGGCGTGGCGAACAGCAGCGGCACGGCCAGGACCACCGCCAGCATGGCTCGCCGGAACAGGGACTTCATGGCGACTTCTCCCGAATGCGTTGCAGGTCCTGAGCGCTCCAGGACCGAGGGTTGAACCAGTACGTGCGGCGCCCGGCGGGCAGCGTGGGCACGGGCTCGTCCGTCACGAAGCCCACGCTCTGCCGGCAACGCGCACCATCGAAGTCTCCGCGCCGCGCCAGCTCCGAGCGCACGAGCGCCGTGTCCGCGCCCATGCGGAACACCATGGGCACCACCTCGTCCACGGGCAGGCCATCCAGCCACCCATCGTCCAGACACCACGAGGCCAGCGCCGTCATGGAGAGCCGCAGCTCCGGCGGCAACGCGGCCCGCAGCTCCTGGAGCAGCACGCGGTAGAACGGACGCTCGGAGGCGCGCGCGTCGTAGTCCACCTGCACGGCGTCTGGCTTCTGCCGCCGCACCTGCTCGGTGATGAGCTGAAGCAACCGGGTGCGGTGGGCCTCACTGGGGATCGTGCCCCGGTCGACCTCGATGCGCATCACCGCCATGCGGTACGTGCCCGGAGGCACCACCAGCGGCTGGCGGCGGCGGCGCGGCTCCACCCCGTCCCCGGAGATATGGAAGGTCACCGCGTGAAAGGCGACGCCTTCCTGGGAGGGGTCGATGAAGGTGAGCCGCTCGGGACGCTCCCAGGCCCAGAGGAAGGTGCGCGGAGGCTCGGCGGCACTCGTGGACAACGGCGCCAGCAGGAGCCCGAGGCCCCAGGGGAACAGGGCTCGGAGCTTCCGACACAGGGACTTCATCCCTCGCTCCCAGCGTCCGTGGAAGCCAGGGAGCTCAGCTCGGCATGGAAGGCGCTCACCAGTCGGCGCGGGTCTGGAACCAGCCCCGCATCCACGGATACGCCCACCGTCACCTGCCCCGCGTAGCTGAAGATGCTCACCCCCAGCCCCAGCTTCGCCGCCTGGGGCACCCAGAACATCAACCCCGACAGCCGCGTCCCCGCCAGGTACACCGGGTGCCGGGGCCCCGGCACGTTCGTCATGATCAACGTGCCTCGCGTGCCCAGCACCTCCACGATTCGCCGCTCCAGCGCCGCGGGCGCCAGCCCCACCATGCCCAGGAGGCTGAAGGTCACCGCCGCCTCGGGCGAGCGCTTCAGCGCGTCCATTCGCCGCTTCAGCTCGCGCAGCCTCCGCCGGGGCTCCTCCTCCCGCACCGGCAGATCCAGGAACACCAGCCCGAAGCGGTTGCCCAGCTCGCGCGGGATCGGCTCGTCCAGCGGGCGCAGGTTCACGGGGATGAAGGCGCGCAGGTCCTCCACCGCCCCGCCCCGCTCCACCAGATAGCGGCGCAGCGCCCCGGTGACCGCCGCGAGCAGCACGTCGTTGATGGTGCTCTCCGTGGCCCGGCCAATGGCCTTCACCTCCTCGAGCGGAATCGGCTCGGACCACGCGGCGCGCTTCACCGTGCCCAGCTCGCCCCGCAGCACCGTGGGCGGATCCGCGGGCAGCAGCGCCAGCCGGCTCAGCGTCGCCGCCCCTCGCGCGCCCTGGCGCACCAGGTCTCCCACCTGGATGGGCTCGGCGATGAGCTCCGCCCCCCGCTTCCACGCAGCCCGAGTGCCCTGGGCCACCGTGCGCGCCCCGCGCAGCAGCTTCATCCACCCCGGCGTCGGCGCCTCCCGCCGCTCCGGCTCCGGCGTGAAGTGTCCCTCCGCGCGCTCATCCATGAGCGACAGCAGCACCCGCGCCAGGGCGATGCCATCGGCGATCGAGTGGTGCAGGCGGGCCAGCAGCGCACCTCCCTGCCCGAAGCCCTCCACCACGTGGAGCTGCCAGAGGGGGCGCGAGCGCTCCAGCGGCGTACTCATCCACTGGCTCACCAGCTCTTCCAGCGCGGCCCGGTCTCCGGGGGGAGGCACCACCGCGTGCTCCACGTGCGCATCCAGCTCGAAGGCCGGGTCCTCCTCCCAGTACGGCAGCCCCAACCCGCCTTCGGGCTCCACCAGTCGCTGCCGGAAACGCGGGAAGCGCTCCACCATCCGCTCGCGCACCACCGCCTTCAGCCGCTCCCAGTCCGGAGGCTCCTCGAACCAGAGCACGGCGGTGATCATCATCAGGTTCGCGGGCTCCTCCATCCGGAGCCACGCGGCGTCGATGCTCGCCATCCGCTCCATCACTCGCCTCGGCTCCGGCCCGAGCAGGCCTCGTGATGGCCGCGTGGGCTCCGCGAGGACCGCTCTGGGTGCGACGGGCGGCGGGAGGTACGGGCGTTGGAGCTGGAAACGGGAGCGGCAACCGTCATGGCGAGAGGCCCTGACTCTCGCACACTTCCCTGGGCCGAGGCGCCTCCCTCTCCTACGGCTTCGCGGGCGGCTGCTGAGCGTCCTCGGGCTTCTCGCGCTGGAACTGGAAGGTGCGCTTGGAGGGGTCCTCCGCCACGAGGGTGAGCGTGTCGTCCTCCACCGAGAAGGAGTAGTGCGGCCCCTGGAACTTGCCCTTGGACAGGCCGATGACACGGGGCTTGTTGCACACCGGCCCCACCGCCTGCCCGTCCTTCGTCCGCAGAGCCACCTTGTCCTTGTCCGTCACCGCGAAGCTGCCCCAGGCTCGCACCTCCAGGGCGTTGCCCCGCCCGAGCGTGGCGTCCTCCAGCTTCGTCCGCATCAGGAAGCAGCCCTCGGGGGTTACCTCCAGGATTCGCTCGTAGTCGGCGCGCGGCTCCGGGTTGAGCTGGGTGGGAGAGTCCTTGGGCTTGGGCGTGAGCGTCGCCGCCGAGAGCACCCACCGGCCCACCACCTCCTTCGGTGGCTTCCCCCCCTCCACAGCGAAGCCGGTGCATGGCGAGGGCTTCTCCTTCTCCGGGCTGGGCGGCGCCGGCTCGAAGGCCTTCTGGCAGGTCTTCCCGCACACCCGCGCGGAGCAGGCGGTGTCATCCGGCGCACAGCCCGCCTTCGCGGTGCAGACCTCGAGCCGTTTGAGCGCCTCTTCACAGCCCTGGCGCAGGCAGTTCTCCATGCAGCTCGAGTCGATGCACTCGGAGACACAGACCCAGTTGGCCGTCCCGCACACCCCCGCGATTTCACGGGGTCTACCGGAAGGGGCCTGGGCCATGGCGGGAAGGGAACAGCCCAGGAGCATCAAAACGAGGAGTGCGCGCGACATGAGCCCGCGAAAGGTCATCATGGGCCGCGCGAAGTGCCAGCGCTCCGGCCCGGCCGCGCGGCAAGCATCTACCCATGGACAGTGCGGCTCAGGGCTCTGTCGCTCGCACGGCCTGGAGCCGGGCGGCGAAGGCCCGCAGCCGCTCTCGCGCACGCTCCAGCTTCTCTCGGGGAATGGAGAACACGGCCCGGACGCGCTCCGGGTCTCCGCACCAGGGGCCGCCGTTGAGCACCACGTGCGTGTGCGCGTACACCACTCCCGGCAGGTTCTCGGGCGTGAGCCGCACCCCATCCACTTCCTGGCCCAGCCATGCGCCTACGCGGGGCGCCAGGAAGAGGCCCCCCACCTCGGAGGTGTCGGAGCGTCCATCTCCCGGCAGGGCCCCCACCAGGAGCGCCCGCTTCTCGGCCAGCTCGCGCCGCATGCGCACTAGGAACTCGCGCAGGGCCTTGTGCCGCGTGGGGTACAGGAGCCGGCCCTCGGGGCTGCGCGCATAGGCGGAGTACAGCCACGCGGCGGCGCGCGCCGTGGACACCATCGGCGGCACCAGTCCGCTCTCGTGCAGGGCCGTGGCAAGCGCCCGGTCCCGTGTCGCCAGCCAGCCCAGGCGCAGGCCCCCGGCGGCGAACTCCTTCGAGAGCCCTCCGAGCACCACCGTCCGCGCCCCCACCCCGGGCACCACCTGCTCCAGGGACACGGGGCTGTGGACTGTCTCCGCCGTGGGGTTCGTCAGGTGTACCAGCCCGAAGATTTCATCCGACACCAGCAGGGCGCGCTGCTCCACCGCCCATGTCGCCAGCGCCACCAGCTCCTCGTGCGTCAGGTAGCTCCCCTCGGGGTTGGAGGGCTGGGAGATGACCGCCACGTCCGGCCCCCCGGGCCCCCGCCGCTCCTGGAGCGCCGAGAGTGGCCCCAGCTCCACCTCGCACCCGGCCGCCACCCACGTGGGAGCCAGCACCCCGTAGCAGGGCGTGGCGAGGAACACGCGCGGTGCGCGCCCCAACCGCCGGCGCAGGGCCACCCCCAGGTGGTGTACCAGCGGCCACACGCCCTGGCCGAGCACGATGTCCTCCGGGGCATAGCGCGCTCCCCGGGTCTCCAGGAGGAAGCCCACCACCGCCTCGGCCAGCCCGTGCTGCCGGCTGTCCTCGCGGGGCGCGGCGAGCGCGGCGATGAGGCCCTCCACGAGCGCCTGGGGCATGGCCGCCTCGTTCTCGCCGTAGTCCAGCCGCACCAGCTCCGGGTCCTCGTCCCGGAACGGCTTGGGGGCGAACGCGGGGAAGCCCGAAAGGCGCTGGATGCGGGCCGAGCGCGGCAGCGGCACCGCCGGCGCCCACTCCGCCAGGGGGCGCTCCGGCTCCGCGAAGGAGATTCGGAAGGTGAGCAACTCCTCGAAGGTGCGCTCGTAGAACCATTGCGCCAGCGTGCCAATCCGCGAGTACGTCACCTCCGCGGCCACCTCCAGGTCCGCGCGCAGCGGCGCCGGCACGGGCAACAGCAACGTCAGCTCCAGGTCCGGCCAGACAGCGTTCTTGATGAGGCCGTAGAGCACCACGAGGTTGGGCGGCAGCGGCTCGCGCGCCAGGAACTCGAAGAGCGTGAGCGGCTCCACCTCGCTGGTGATGTGGAAGAACTCGCTCTCGTCCAGCACCACCCAGATGCCCCGCCGCGCGGCCTCCGCGAGGATGTCTCGCAGCACCCCCATGTTGGTGCGCTCGCCCGGCGCCACCGAGAGGAACACCACCTTCACCTCGAAGGCCTCCAGCAGCCGGCGGACCTCCGCCAGCGTGCTGTGCGTCACCGTCGTGCGCACCTCCGCCCGCTCCAGCGCGCGCGCGTACACCGGCAGCAGGTTGCGCGACACCAGCACCCCGTCCCCGGGGTCGCACAGCGAGAGCAGCAGCGAGTAGACGGCCTGCTCGCGCTCGGGGGCGACGAAGAGCGCCTCCTCCGGCAGCCTCAGGTCGAAGAAGCGCTCCAGGTAGCGGGCCACCCGCTGGCGGAAGGGCGCATCCCCCGCCTCGTGGGCGTAGGGCAGCATGGGAGAGCGCGCCAGCCGCTCGGCCAGCGCGGCCACGAAGCCCAATTGCTCCTGGGACACGGCCCCCAGGTCCAGCTCCTCGGTGAGCCACTCGCTGCCCAGCCGCCGGAGCGCGGCGCGCAGGGCCAGCGTCTCCCGGGGCATGGCCGGCCGAGCCTCCCACACCGCCACCTCGTGCCAGATGGGGTGGCCCGCCTGCAGCCACCCGAGCGCCGTGGCAGCGCGCAACGGCTCCGGGCTGTGAGCCTCCATGAAGAACTCGAACTCGCGCTGCGTGCGCTGCTCCAGCGCCACCAGCGGGCGGATGTCCGTGTCCGCCGCCTGCATCACCCGCCGTGCCACCCGCACCTGCGTGGTGAAGCCCCGCCGGGTGAACATGCGCTCGATGATGGAGCGCCCCGGCCGGCCCGCCAGGTTCAGCAGCAGCCGCCCTCCTGGAGCCAGCCGCTCGGGCGCCTCGTCCAGCAGCCGCGCGTTGAGCCCCAGCCCGAAGTGGTCCTCGTAGACGTTCTGGAGCGCGGTGTAGTTCGACAAGTCATACAACGCCTGCGCGTCCGCCTCGGCCGGCGCCTCCGGCATCCCCTCCGTGCGCAGCACCTGGGGGATGCAGCCCACCACGAAGTCCCAGTCCGGGCGCTCGGGGACGCCCAGCAGCAGGTCGCTCTCTCCAAAGGAGAGCCGCGCCACCATCCGCTCGTCCCCATTGAGCCACGCGTTGCAGGTGGCCACCCAGGGCGCGTGGGGGTTCAGGTCCACGCCGTGGATGCGCGAGAGCCGGGTGAACTTCGCCAGGGCGATGCAGATCCACCCCGAGCCGGTGCCCACCTCCACCAGCCGCTTCCCGTCGTACTCGTCCAGGGGCACCTTCAAGAGCCCCTCGAGGAAGGTGTACGCCCACGCCTCCGGGGCGAAGATGGAGGCGGGCAGCAGCAGCTCCAGCCGTTCCTGAGAGGCGCCCACCGCCGCCATCACGGTGACGAGCCGCAGCGGTGCGCCCTCGGGCCTGCCACGCGAGAGCTCCGCCAGCGCGCGCAGCTCGGTCAGGGCCTGGGAGCGACGCTCGGGGACGGCCAGAGCCTCCGAGAGCTCTCGGAGTTGCTGAATGGCCTCGCGAGGGGACGCGGGGTAGGTCGCCATACGGTGCGCGGAATGCTGGCACGCCGGGCTCTTGGCGCACCATGCCAAAGCCCTGTCCCGTCCCGACCCATGAGGCCCAGGCCCGCACTGGCGTCATCACGCAAACGTTTGGCGCCCTTCCCTACACTCACCCGGCGTATCAGGGAAAACCTTGAATCTCTCCCAAGTCCGATGGAGAAAGCGCCCATGTCGCTCCAACCCGTAGTGAATGTCCCTGGCACCCTCGAGGGGCCGCCTCCCGAGATGCCCTCCTCCGTCGCGACGCAGCACGCCCAGCCGTCCCGGGCTCCCGCGCTGGCGCCCATGTGGGAGATTCTCGAGGCCGAGACGCGGGGGTCGGAGGCGGGGCGGGACGAGAAGGTGGACGGGTGGAGTGGCCAGCCGTGGCGGCGCCAGCTGAAGAACCCTCGGGACTACGAGCGGCAGGTGGCGCGCGATCCGCTGGTGGGGCGGCTGCTGTGCGAGGGGCACGCGACGGACGCGGAGATGGCCTGGCTGGCCGGGGGTATCCAGGCCGCGGCGTCCCCGCGCACGCTGAGCATCCGCCAGGTGGTGGTGTTCGCCGAGGGGCTCAACGGGCGCATTGCTCGCGCGCGCTCGGACGACGAGCTGCTGCAGCTGGTGTACCTGCGCCGCAACGCCGAGGACCTGGCGTGGCGGATGCTCGACTGGGCCAACAGCGGCCGGCTGTGAGCGTGGGGCTCACGGGGGCAGCGGCGTGGTGACGTAGTCCCTGCCCGCTGCATGGCAGCCGTGGCAGGCCTCATGTCCCCGGCCGTACAGGTTCCGGCGGTCCTCTGGCAGCGGCCCCTCGAAGAAGAGCCACGTGTCCTTGCCGTGGCCGGACTTCACCTTCGCCTCCAGGGCGTGGCCGACGAGCTCCTTGCCGTCGCCCGAGTAGATCTCCTTCACGAGGATGGCACCCACGGGGTGGGTGGCGTTGTCGGCGCGCAGGGACTGGACGGCGGTGTCATTGAAGAAGACGCGCACCTGGCCGTGGGGGCCACCCGAGTCGTGGACCGCGGGCTCGGCGAGCCAGTCCCGGTAGCCTCGCTCCTGGAGGAAGGTGACGATTCCCGCCTCGGAGGTATCGAGGCTCCCGAGCATGGAGGGAGTCTCCTCCTCCGAGCCGCCACAGGCCGTGGCGAGGGCGAGCAGGAACAGACGCAAGGACTTCACTCGGGCCTCCGGGGCGAACATCGTACTGCCACTCTGTACGCGTCATCGAAAGGGTGGGTTACCGGCGCTGAGTTGGTAGTTTCGCTCCTTCCTTTCTTCCCCAGGAGCGAACGATGCCGACCCTCATCCCCGCCCCCACCCGTGTCACCGCCGCGGGCAACAAGCCGAAGCTCATCGACGAGTACGTCGGGCGGGTGAACACGAAGACCGGAGAGCTGAGCGTGGCGCACATGCGCAGCCCGGGCGGCTGGGTCGAGCCCGGGCAGACGCCGGAGTTCCGGGAGATGACGGTGGTGCTCAAGGGCCACCTGCGGGTGGAGCACAAGGGCGGCGCGCTGGACGTGCGCGGCGGCCAGGCCGTGGTGACCGAGCCGGGCGAGTGGGTGCGCTACAGCACGCCCGGCGAGGAGGGCGCGGAGTACATCGCCATCTGCTTCCCCGCCTTCTCCCCGGACACTGTTCACCGCGATACATAACGCGCTCATCGCCCGCCATGCCCGGTGGTAACCTGTCCCCTTGGTTTGGCGCCGCCGGGGCGCGACACAGGGGCGAGCGATGCGCGCGGGAAACGCTCTTCGGAAACCGTGGTGGCTGGGCGTATTGGCGCTGGGCCTCCACCCAGGCTGTGGTGGGTCGGACCCGCCCAGCATCGGTCCGAATCTGGTCCAGAATGGCTCGTTCGAGTCCGGGCTCTCGGGCTGGTGGAACGCGACGGACGCCAAGGAAGGCACGGCCTCCGCCAGCGGGGAGGCCGCTGACTTCGGCACCTTCGGCCTGGTGCTCTACAAGGGCACGGGCGGCTGGGGCTCCATGGTGGGCCAGGAGACGACACCCCATCGGGCGGGACAGACCTTCCAGGTCCAGGCGCGCCTCAAGGGCACCGTCGGAGGCGAGCGCGTCACCTTCAGCTTCCACGGGCAGGGCTTCGAGGTGGTGGCCGAGCCCCGCTGGAGGACGGTGAAGCAGTTGTTGCTGCTCCCCGACTCCAGCGAGAACGTCACCGCCCTCGTCAGCGTCACCAGCGACAACACCACCGTCCACCTGGATGAAGTCTCGTTCGCGCTGGCCGAGGTGGCGCGCGGGGATGCCGACAAGGAAGAGGACAACCTGCTGGGCAACGGCTCCTTCGAGAGCGGCCTGGGGCTGTGGAACTTCTGGACGGACGCGTCCGTGAAGGAGGACGCCGGCACGGCCACCACCTCGCCGGATGCGGGACGCTCGGGCTACGCGGGCCTGGTGTTGAGCAAGGGGCCCACGGGAGGTGGCGTGTCGGTAAAACAGCCGCTCCCGGATCCGCTGGCCGAGCGGGAGGCATACCGCGTCGAGGCGGACATCCGAGGCACCCTGGGCTCCGAAGGCGTCAACCTGTGCCTGCAGATCAACCGGGAGCCGTGGTCGGGGCCCTGCATCTTCGTGACGGCCACCACCGACTGGCAGCACGTCTCCGAGACACTCTCCATCGATCCAGAGCTGATCGACGAGCGCGTGGGGCTGATGGTGTCCCTGAGCAGCGAGGGCACGGCGATGGTGGACGACGTCATCGTCAAGCGCACCAAGGCCCGATAATCTCCGGGCGCTCACCTTCCTCGGGGCTGAGCAGTCCATAGGGCGAGCGAGCAGGCTGGGCCTCTTGCTCCTGGCGTTGTCCAGATGACGCTCGGTCCCCACCGTTCCCGCATCGACAAGCAAGCGCGGGGACATCATGAAGAAACTCCTTGGAGCCATCGCGACCGCGGTGTTGCTCGGCACGGGCTGCGCGCACGATGCGCAGAGGCCCACACAGAGTGAAATGCCCTCTTCGCCCCAGGCCTCGGTGGGGAACGAGATAGGGACGCAGAGCCTGTCGTGTCAGGTCATCGGCAGCGGGGGTTCCGGGGAGGCGCGCTCCGAGGCGATGCCGGAGGAGTGCGTGCCGAAACAGACCACCCGCGCTTCGGCCTCCACGGACGCCCTCGGCGGTTCGGCCTCTCAGGAGGCAGTGGGAGACGCGGAGGCAGTGGGAGACGCTCTCGCCCCGAGTGGCATCGACGATTCGGCCTCGGATGAGGCCATTGGCGGCTCGGCCACTTCGGACGAGGCTATTGGGGGCTCGGCCACTTCGGATGAGGCCATTGGCGGCTCGCCCACTTCAGACACCGCCTTCGAGGATACGGGCATGGGCAGCGCGGGAGGCGGGGGCGGGTGAGTGCCAAGGCAGTGGGGGTGTGCGGCCTCCTGTTAGCGGTGCTCGCCACACCCCCTGCCGAAGCACGATGGACCTCCGCCCTCCCCTCGCTCGTCGAGGAGGCGGCGCGAGACTTCGACGGTGAACTCTCGCTCTACGTCCTCGACGTCGAGTCCGGCGACACGTACGCCTACAAGGCCGACACGCCGACGTACCTGTCTTCCGCCATCAAGCTGGGGGTGATGCTCGAAGTGCTGCATCAAGCGGACCTCCAGCAGCTCACCTGGCACGAGGAGCTCGAGTTCGGGCCGGAGGACCTCCGCGATGGGATGCACCGGCTCAACCGGGTTCGCCCGGGCGAGCGCTTCTCCATCGCGACGCTGCTCGAATACATGATGGTGGACAGCGACAACGCCGCGGCGGATCTCCTCATCCGCCGCGTGGGCCTGGACAACGTGAAGGCGCGGCTCGTCGCTCGGGGAATCCAAACGGGCCCGGTGGCCTCGCTCCTGGAGGAGCGCCGCCGCATCTACGCCAGGCTCGACCCGAGCGCACACAACCTCTCCCCGAGCCAGATTCGCGCCCTGGGCCAGCATGACTCCCCCGGCTCGCGCGCCCGCTTCCTCTCGGAGCTGCTGGGGCACTCGCCCGCGTGGACTGGCCGGGAGCTCGACGCGGCCTTCAGCGCCTTCTACGCCGAGAACGTGAACTCCGCCTCCATGCGGGAGATGGGGCAGCTCCTGGCGCAGGTCGCGCGCTGTGAGGGGCTGAGCGCGGAGAGCTGCTCTCGGGCGCATGCGCTGATGCGCGCGTGCCGCACGGGGCGCGGTCGCATCGCCGCCGGGCTTCCCGCGACGGCGAGCTGGGCACACAAGACCGGGACACAGCACCGGCGCGCGTGTGACCTGGGCATCCTGTACCTCCAGCCCCAGCGTCCCATCATCATCGCCGCGTGTACGCGGAGCTTCTGGCGTGTCTCGGATGCAGAGCACCTGTTCGCGCGCCTGGGCCGCATCATCTCGACCGCCGCGGCCCACCAGACACAGTAAAGTGGCGGCCCCATGTCACAGGACCCGCCTGTCTCTAGCGACTCCGTGCGTACCTCCGGGTGGCGAATCGCGCTGCTCACCGTCGCGCCGAACGTGGTGCATAACTTCACGCACTTCCTGCGCTCGCGGAACCATGACGTGGTGGCGCTGGTGGCTCCTGCGGGGGTGCATGGCCATCGGCCTCGGAACGCCGCCGGGTGGAACGACATGGCGCGGCTGCTCGAGGCGGCGCCTCCCTCACTCGACGTCGTCATTGCCAGCGAGCGCGCCCACCTCACGCCGCTGCTCGCGTCCCTGAAGCCGGACTTGCTGCTGTGCTTCTTCTTCCCCTGGCGAATTCCTCCTGAAGCCCTCGCGGTGGCACCGCTGGGTGCCGTCAACGGGCACCCCTCGCTGCTGCCGCGCTACCGGGGGCCCAACCCCCTGGGCTGGACGCTGCGCAACGATGACCGGGAGCTGGGGCTGTCCTTCCACCGGATGGATGCGCACTTCGACACCGGCCCGCTGCTCGACCAGGACCGAGCGCCCATCGAGGACTCGGACACCGAGGAAGTCATCGCGGACAAGATGATGAACCTCGCCATGATGATGATGCCGCAGGTCCTCGAGCGCGTGGCCTGGGGGGATGCGGGCGAGCCTCAGCCCGCGACGGGAGGCAGCCAGGCGCCCTTCTTCGAGCCGGCCTACCGTGAGCTGGACTGGCGCCAGCCGGCGCGGGCGCTCCACCTCCAGGTGCGCGCCTGTCGCTTCGGCGCCTGGAAGGACCTGGAGGGCGATGCACGCGCCACCCTGGAGGGCCGGCGGGTGCGGGTGCAGCGCACCCAGCTCGTGGACGGAGCGACGAGGCCGTCCGCGTCCAGCACCGTGTCACCGGGGACCGTGCTGGCGCGCGAGAGCGATGGGGTGCTCGTCCAGTGCGGCGATGGCCCGCTTCGGTTGCTCCGGTACGCCCCCGAATGAGTGGCTCAGTGGGGCGCCGCCACATCGGTGGCGGGCAGGCCCGTTCCCGAGCCGCGTGAGACGCGAGGGAAGAACAGGCTCGCGGCGAAGGCCCCGGCGGTGGCGGCGCAGATGATCCAGAAGTTGATGGACAGGCCCGTGCCGAGCGCGCCGCTCAGTGTCTGGAGGATGTCCACCGGCAGGCCCCGCCCGTGCTCGGGGCCGAGCAGCTCATTGGCGGCGGAGATGGGCACGCGCGGATCCTTCATCAGCTGAGACACCATCACCGCGCCCATCAGCCCCACGCCGAGCGCCCCGCCGATGGTGCGGAAGAACATGTTGCTGGCGGTGGCCACGCCTCGCAGTTCCCACCCCACGCTGGTCTGCACTCCGATGAGCAGGGCGGTGGAGGCAAAGCCGAGGCCGATGCCAAACAGCCCCATCGCCACCTCCGGCACCAGGATGGACACGTCCGGCTTGAACAACAGCGCCATCAACCCGGTGCCCACCACCGTCAGCCCGAGTCCTCCCACGATGAACGGACGCAAGCCTGTCCGGAGCAGCAGCTTGCCGGCGACCACGCTCGCGATGGGCCAGCCGACGATCATCGGGGTGATCATCCCTCCGGCCAGCGTGGCCGAGCCGCCCAGCACGCCCTGCACGTACAGCGGCACATAGGTGGTGGCCCCGAACATGGCCGCGGAGAAGAGCGCGCCGGCGATCGCGGAGATGGCGATGGCCGGAATCTTGAAGATGGACATGGGGATGACGGGCGCGGCGACCTTGCGCTCCACGAGGACGAAGGCCACGAGCAGGACGGCGGCCGCCAGCAGCGCCCACAGGTTCTGTCCCATGCCCTGCACGCCAATGAGGAGCATCACCACGCCGGCCGACAGCAGCGCCGCGCCCGCGAAGTCCAGCTTCTGCGGCTTGCGCTGCACCTGCTCATGGAAACAGAACACCAGCAGGCCGACGACGCCGATCCCCACGGGGACATTGATGAAGAAGACCCAGTGCCAGGAGAGGTACTTCACGATGAGGCCACCGGTGAGCGGGCCGATGAGCCCCGCCAGTCCCCACACCCCACTGAAGGCCCCCTGCACCTTCGCGCGCTCCTCCAGGCTGAAGATGTCCCCGATGATGGTGAGCACGACGGGCTGCATCGCTCCGGCCCCCAGTCCCTGAAGGGTCCGGGAGGCGATCAGCACGTTCATGGAGGTGGACAGGCCGCTGGCGATGGAGCCAAGGAGGAACAGGCCGATTCCGAAGAGGAGGATGGGCTTGCGTCCGTAGAGGTCCGACAGCTTCCCGTAAATGGGCACGGTGATGGTGGAGGACAGCATGTACGCGGTGAAGACCCAGGCGTAGCTCTGGAGTCCTCCCAGGTCACTGACCACCGTGGGCATGGCGGTGGAGACGACGGTCATCTCCAGGGCGGCCATGAAGAGGCTCAAGGCCAGGGCCAGGGTGGTCAGGGGACGGTGGGTGGTTCTCATGCTGTCGGCCGGCGCGGGAGGAGGTGCCTCCTTAACCGGCGAGGGCGGGGGCCGCCACCGTCAAGTAGGCCCGCCTGCCGTCCAACCGGGCGCCGGGCCAAGGGGGACAGCCGTCGCTGGCGGCTGACGGCTGCCCTCACCCAGGCCAGGACCTACGGGCTCGGCTCAGGGGTACTGTGCCGAGTAGCAGGAGGCCGTCCACTGGGCCTCGTAGTATCCGGAGGGAGAACCGAAGGCGATACACTGCTCGTTGATCCGGTCGCCACAATTCACCGTGACGTTGGGGCGGCTGAACCAGCTGCTCCACTTGATCCCGCGGTGGTCCTTGCAATACCCGGAGCAGCAATAACCGTCTGAGGCCCTCAAGTCGGACGAATCGGACCCCAGCCCGCCATTGCCCTTCTCAACCGCGGCACTCGCGGGGTCTTGCTCTTCCGGCATCTCCGTCCCACAGCCAAACAGGACGACAGCACAAGCGCCTACGGCAACCAGGAAACCCTTCATCATTCAACCTCATGGAGAGAGCGCGACCACCTGGACTCGAATGGCGCGCACGCGGTGTGGCGAGAGTCTCTACTCTTCGCAATTCTCGCAGGCAAATGAGGTCTCGAAGGCTTTATCTGGCGATGAACGCGTCGCCAGGAAGCAGCCCGCACGGTCTCCCGGGATGGGCTCGTGGACACGCTTCCCAGGCTGCTCGGCAAACCGGTGGGGCGCTAGACCTCCTCGAATCGCGCGCCCGTAACGCCCATGTCCTCTATGGCGTTCTTGATCTCCTCGGAAACGAGCAAGGCAACCTCCCACCCTTCGGGGCGAAACACCTCAGCGTTCCCTACTTTTCGCTTGTCGATGCGCAGGCGGTCCACGCCCATGTATTGCCCGACCTTGTCGGGGACTCCGTGTTCTGGAGTCCAGAATCGCACCTTGGAGGCTTCCTCATCGATGCAGCGAATGAGGCGCGTTGCCACGAGCACGAGGTACTGATCCGGTTGGCCCTCGATATCCGCGGGGATGAGCTGGACGTCGCCGGAGGCGCGATCCGCCAACATGGCAGCAACCTTGATGTGGACGACGGGGATGCTCACTAGCGCCCAGGAAAAGTCCAGCGGCCTGCCTGCAATCTTGATGGGGATCTTCAACCGTCCTTCGACGTGGACGGGCGTCCCCCTGATGAAGTCCCAGTCATGCATTTTGCGGCCATGTCCGTTGATGGGCGTAGCCAAGTACCAGCGCTGGGGAACATAGAGATCGTCGGCTAGCTGGAAGAAGCGCGCGGACATAGGGAAGTTCTAGCGTCATTTCCCCAGGGTGACGAGTTGGTTCAACTCCGTTCCGGGCGTGGAGATCTGCTTGGCGAGATCATCCAGCGTGGGCAGCAACCGCGCCCGGCATTCCGCGATGGTGCGACAGCCTCCCAGCGCCCTCTGCAAAGTCTCCAAGATGATCTGATGGTATCGCTGCGGGTGCGGCCCCTTGTGTCCCTGGAGCGGCACGATGTTCTCGCGGTCCTTCAGCCTCATTCCCGCCCTAGCGAAAAGCTCCTCGAACAGAGGGGTCCACGGCCCACCACGCAAGGAGGATTTCTTGTTCGCGATGGTTGCAATGTGGTGCTTCTCCGTGCGGTCAGTGCGCGCGCCGCGCACAGCCATCGCCACCGCGCCCGGTGCCAGCGCCACGCTGAAGCCCTCGGCAGTCACCGTCACCGACTCCGCCGCGCTCACCTCTGACAACAGGATGCCTTCGCGGCCTGCGGCCTGCATCGACACCTGCGCCGACCCCGGCAGCGTCCCCACCTGCGCTGCGAAGCCCTTCGCCGTGTGCGTCAGCAGCGCCATCGCAATCATGGCGAACGCTTGCGCCGCCTCACGCGAGAACAGCTTGCCGAACTTCTCGCCCGCCTCGCGGATCTGCTCGAAGGTGGTGGCAACCTTCACCTCTTCCATCAACTGGAACCAACCAGTGATCAGGTTGTAGAGCGTCTGGGCGCCCACCCAGAGAATCAGCCCCACGGTCGCCCATGCGGCGATGAACTTGCTGACAGGCTCGGGCATCGCGAGCAGCACCAGCAGCGTGACGACAGTCGTCATTGCTGCCTGCATCACGGCCCGCATACTCACCAACTCGCCCAGCGCCCTCTCGAACTCCTCCAGCACCGGACTCTTGCTCAGCGCCATGGCGAGCATGTAGCGACCGTGCATGTCCATGTACTTCCCGCGAACGAGCGCGCCCCCCAGACAATCGCCCTCGAAACCATGAGCGCTCCGACACCAGACCTTGTAACGGCTGACGAGTTGCTGCTCCTCTTCCGTCAACGCACCTTCCAGGGGAGCCCCCGACTCCAACGGGACGAGCTTTCGCTCTCGGCGCAGATAGAGGTAATCGCCGTACAGCGCGTCGAGTTGAAACAGCTTCTCCACTGTCTCACGAGGGGTGCTGCTCAGCCGCACTTCCCGCGCCATTCTTCGGATGGCTTGGGTGACTTCCTCCGGCGTCACCTGCACTGGCTCTGCCGTAGTGGTTCGGGGGATGTGGACAAGGGTTTGTCCCCCGGCCGCGCTATCCACTCGGACAATTGGCGAAGTCGCGCTGCACCCGACCAGCAAGGCAAGAATCAACGCTTCGGTCTTCCACAAAGTCTGCCACGCCCTCATGGCTCACCCCGTCTTATGAGCAACGGCTCAGGCTAGAGACCCGCCCCATGAGTGAGGAGGATTCAAGGGGTGGTGTCCTCCGCCCAAACAAGCGCACCCTGCGGGGGATGCTCCTTCCGACTCACCCGGTCGGAGGCCGCCCGGAAACCAGCGGAAGTCCTCGAACTCGAACAGTGACATGCGCTTCATGGTGTTGCCTCCCTTCGCGCCTGCAATCCAGGCCACGGAGCAAGGAGGCGGGACGCACCGGCATTGCTTGACAGAGTGGGAGCCCGGCTGCTCTCTCCTGGGTATGCTCTCGCTCGTCCTGGCCGCCTCGCTCGCCGCCGCCCCTGCTCCTCGCTCCGCTCCCTCGGCGACGACCGTCGTCCACATCCCTCAGCTGGACAAGCTCTCCGGGCTCCAGGCCTTCATGTCCCGCGCGGGCACCTACGCGGCCATGGCGCGGCCCACCACCTGGGCCGCCGAGTTTCACCCCTTCCTCTCACTCGACCCAATGCGCGCGGAGACGCTCACCGCCGTGGGCATCGACCCCACGGGCTCCGCCACCGTCTCCTTCCTGCGCACGGGAAAGGTGTCCTGCGCGCGGCTGGCGGACCCGAAGGCCTTCCAGGCCAAGGCGGCCACGGCGCTGGCGGCCGGCGGCGAGGTGAAGACGGGCACCAGCAAGGGCGTGACGACGGCGAGCGCCCCGCGCAGCTCGGGCGGCCGCGCCGGCTACGCCCTCAAGGGCCAGGACGTGTGCTCCTTCGCCACGCTCCAGGAAGACGATGACATGCTCAAGGAGGCCGTGAAGCTGATGGGCAAGGCCCCCGCGCCGGACGCTCGGCTGGGCAAGCTGTCCGGAGTGGCCTTCGTCCTCCAAGGCGCCATGGTGGTGGGCATCGACGGCACCGCCGATGGGCTCCAGGCGGAGGGCACCGCCACCAAGCTCCCCCTGCCCCCCTTCCAGTCCTCGGGCAGCAGCCCCTACGGGACGATGGCCCCCTCAGGCCTGCTCGTCTCCCGCGCGCAGGTGGCCTCCACGGGGCTCTCCCAAGCGGTGGGCTCCGTGCGCTGGAGCGTCCAGCAGATGTGCGCCACCTGTCCGCCCGAGCAGATCGAGGCGATGGCGAAGACTGTGACGGAACAGCTCACCGGGCACATCGCGGTGCTGGTGGACAGCATCCAAGTGAAGTCCTCGCTGCGCACCCCCGAGGGCCGCTTCTTCGCCCCACGCCAGGCCATCGTCGCGGAGGTGAAGGACGCCGCGAAGGTGAAGGCGGCGCTCGCCCCGCTCGCCCAGTTCCCGGGCGCGACGGCACTGGAGGACGGCTACACGCTGGCGCTCAAGGGCGGCAGCGTCCTCGTGCGGCAGAAAGGCCCGCACCTGGTGCTGGGCAATGACGACGCGGTGGTGCGGAGCCTCCTGGAGACGCTGCCGGAGAAGGGCGCCAAGCTGCCCCACGCCGTGGACTTCTCCGTGGACCCGAAGAAGGTGGCCCGCGGGCTCTCGCAGGTGTCGCTGATGGACGTCATGTCCAACCAGCAGCTCGCGGCCCTCTTCGCCGCCAGCGCGGAGGTCGGCCCGCTGCTCTCCAACAGTGAGCGCATCACCGGGTGGCTCGACAGCGCCTCGGGCGGCGCCCACCGCTTCTCGCTGAACTGGGCCCTGCCGCCCGCCGCCGGGAAGAGCTCGCCCTGAGCGCACCCGCTTCCAGTTGAATGGAAGCAGCCCCGACAAAGTGCCGCTTCCATTCGAATGGAAGCAGCCCTTTTGCGCCCGGGCCCTTTTGTTGGCTCCGCAACGGGTGCTACCGTTCCGTAAAAATCGTGCTCCACCGCAAAAACCCTATGCTCCGCAGTAGGGTCACTGGCGACTCACACCCACATCCACCTATTTAATCGCACGACGCAACACCTTTCACTCCACGCCGATAATCAGGGTGTTCTCTCTCGCATTTCTTTCCAAATCTCTGAGGCCCCCGTGACCATCCGCCGCCTTGATCAGACCCCCGTCGTCCCCACCGCTCGCAGCACGGAGACGAAGCCCGCCAACACCGTGAAGGCCAACACCGCCGAGCGCAGCACCCGCGCCTCGGAGCAGTCCGGCTTCACCCCCGCCGCCTCGCGCCCCACCACGAACCTGACGGGCGTGACGGGCCGTACGCCCGGCCCCGTGGCCCCCACCAGCGTCGAGGGCCAGGCCGCCATCCAGGCCACGCTGTCCCACATCAACCAGCAGATGAACACCGCCGAGTCGCTGCGCGGCGGCTCGCCCGCCCCGGCGTTCGACGCCTCCAAGGCCTTCAGCCCCAAGAGCGTGGAGCGCGATGAGCTGGGCATGACGCACGTGCGCATGGACCGCATGCACGAGGGCGTGAAGGTGTTCGGCGAGCAGGTCATCGGCCACATGGGCGCCGACGGCAAGTTCGACAGCCTCACCGGCGACACCACCACCATCCCCGCGGGCCTGGGCAAGCAGGAGCCGAAGCTCTCCTCCCAGGACGCGCTGGCCATCGCCCAGAAGGAGTTCGCGGGCCAGACGGACCGCAAGCCCACCGTGGAGCGCGTCGTCTATAAGGATGCGCAGGGCCAGTACCACTCGGCCTACCGCGCCGAGCTCACCAACACCTCCAGCAAGGAGGACCGCCCGCGCCGGATGAACTACCTCATCGACGCCAACACCGGGAAGATGTTCGAGAGCTACAACCAGATGGGCGGCATCGAGCTGGACCGCAAGCCGCGCAGCGAGCCCAAGACGGTGACGGGCTCGGCCACTCCCAACGCCGCCATCACCGACCTGGGCACCACCACCTCGAAGATCTCCCTCGGCGAGGATGTGACCATCGACTCGCTGAAGCTGGACCTGGACCTGGCCCACTCGTACCGGGGCGACCTGAAGGTCAGCCTGACCAGCCCCTCGGGCAAGACGGCGGTGATCAGCGACCGCGCCGGTGGCGGCGCCGATGACCTCAAGGGCTCCTTCGACCTGAGCGCCTTCAAGGGTGAGAAGACCAAGGGCGAGTGGACGCTCACCGTGGAGGACAAGGCCAAGAGCGACACGGGCACGCTGAAGAGCTGGAGCCTGACGGCCACCGCCAAGGCGGAGCAGCAGAACCCGCCCACCCCGCCCACGGGCAAGGGCGACGACGTCTCGCTCTACAGCGGCACGGTGGACCTCTCCACGAAGCAGAACGCGGACGGCAGCTACAGCCTGGACGACAGCACCCGCGGCAAGGGCGTGGTGACGCTGGACGCGCAGAACAAGGACGAGGCGCGCAACCCCGTGGCCTTCAACGACACCAACAACGCCTGGGGCGAGGCGGGCGACAACCCCCGCACCAAGGCGGCGGTGGATGCGCACTACGGCGCGCAGATGACGTACGACATGTACAAGAACGTGCTGGGCCGTGACTCGCTGGACGGCAAGGGCGAGAAGCTCGTCTCCAACGTCCACATCGGCACCAACTTCGTGAACGCGTACTGGGACGGCGAGCAGATGAACTACGGCGACGGCAACGGCAAGGACGCCGGCCCGCTGACCACGCTGGACATCGCCGGCCACGAGATTACGCACGGCCTGACCGAGCGCACCGCGGGCCTCATCTACCGCGGCGAGTCGGGCGGCCTGAACGAGGCCATGAGCGACATCATGGGCACGGGCGTGGAGTGGTACGCCAGCCAGCAGAACGCGGCGGTGAAGTTCGACTGGGCGGTGGGCGAGGACGCCTGGACGCCGACGAACGGCGACCCGAACGACGCCCTGCGCTACATGGACGACCCGACGGCGGACGGCTACTCGGTCGACAACTACAAGAACTACCCGAAGCAGACCGAAGTGCATGGCTCCAGCGGCATCGCCAACAACGCCTTCTACCTGCTGGCCAACGGCGGCACGAACAAGACCTCGAAGCAGACGGTGGACGGCGGCATCGGCATGGACAAGGGCCTGAAGATCTACTACCGCGCCCTGGCCCACTACATGACGCCGAGCACCACCTTCGCCCAGGCGCGCGAGGCCACCATCAAGGCGGCCACGGACCTGTTCGGCGCCACCTCGACCGAGGTGCAGAAGGTGAAGGACAGCTGGGCCGCCGTGGGCGTGGCCGCGAAGTAGTCCGCCCTCCCCTGCCCTGGCGTCAGGCCGGACGCTCCTGACGCCAGCGCGGCGAGCGCTCCCCGCCTCGCTGCGCGCGGGCCAGCTGCACCGCCAGCCCCGCGTTGATGTCATTGCCGTCCAATGTCCCCACCAGCCGCCCTTGCTCCAGCACCAGGAGCAGGGGCGGTTGTGCTTCCACCATCCTTCGCACCGCCGACCACGCGTCCTCTCCGGGCGCCACGGTGACGGCGGGCTTGAGGAACTCGCGCACGGTGCGGCCCGAGCGCTGCGCCTCGGGCACGGCCAGCACGTCTCCGAGCACCACCCACCCGATGGGACGGTCCTCCTGGGTGAGGGGCAGCGCCAGCCGCCGCTCGTGCCGCAGCTGCACCAGGGCCTCCTCCAGGGGCGTGTCGGCCTCCAGCCCGTGGAAGCGAGGGGTCATCAGCTGCTCCACCTGGAGCTTCTCGAGCACGCTGCGGAGCAGCACCTGGCGCGACTCACTGTCGGCGCCCATGAAGATGAAGACGCCGATGGCGGCCAGCATGATGTTGAACGAGAACAGCCCCACGGCGAGGAAGAGCACCGCGAACACCTTGCCGATGAAGGCCGATACGCGCGTGGCGCGCACCAGCCCCATCCTCTCGGCGAGCAGTCCCCGGAGGATGCGCCCCCCGTCCATGGGGAAGGCCGGCACCAGGTTGAACAGGCCGAGGATGAGGTTGAGGCTCGCCAGGTAGAAGAGGAAGAACGGCGGGGCGAAGGAGCGCGTCTGCGGCAGCAGCACCAGGGCCACGAAGAGCAGCGCGGACAGGCCGATGCTCGTCACCGGACCGGCGAGCGCCATGAGCACCTCGTCCCGGTGGCGCCGGGGCATCTCGGAGATCTCCGACACGCCGCCGACGATCATCAGCGTGACGGAGCGCACCTCTCCGCCCGTGCGCAGCGCATAGAGGACGTGCGCCAGCTCGTGTACCAGCACCGAGGCGAACAGCCCCACCGCCACCCCCAGCCCCCAGAGAAAAACCGGGCCCCCCATCAGCTCCGGTTGGATGCCGGCCGCCTGCGCCGACTGCCGGAACACACCCCCGAACACCACGGCGAGCAGGGGCAGCACCAGCAGGAGCGAGACGTGGATGCGGATGGGGATGCCTCGGAAGGAGGCCACCTGGAACGCCCATCGCTTGCCGCCGTGCATCACCACCTCCAGAGCCAAACCCACCCCGAGCCTGTAAAAGCTGGGGCTTGCCCGGGGCGGAAGCACGCGGCCGGAGAGTGCCTGCCCGGCTGCCTGGAGAGGATTTCCGGGGAAAGCCTGGGTCTCGCCATTGCTGCCGGGGGTGCCCAATCGTGCTAGAGGGCGCCTCATGCCCATGGACGGAACCCCCGAAAAGGACCCCCTTCGCGCACGCCTGGATGAGATGGAGAAGCAGGCGGAGCTGGGCGGAGGCGCGGACCGCATCGCCAAGCAGCACGAGTCCGGCAAGCTCACCGCTCGCGAGCGCATCGACTTGCTGCTCGACCCTGGCTCGTTCTGCGAGCTGGACAAGTTCGTCACCCACCGCTCGAGCGACTTCGGGATGGCGGACAAGAAGATCCTCGGCGACGGCGTCGTCACCGGCTACGGCACGGTGGAGGGCCGGCAGGTGTTCGTCTTCGCCCAGGACTTCACCGTGTTCGGCGGCTCGCTGTCGGGCGCGTACGCGCAGAAGATCTGCAAGATCATGGACCTGGCCACGCGGGTGGGCGCCCCGGTCATCGGCTTGAACGACTCGGGCGGCGCGCGCATCCAGGAGGGCGTGGAGAGCCTCGCCGGCTACGCGGACATCTTCCTGCGCAACACCCTGGCCTCGGGCGTGGTGCCGCAGATTTCGCTCATCCTGGGTCCGTGCGCGGGCGGCGCGGTGTACTCGCCGGCCATTACGGACTTCATCCTGATGGCGAAGGACACCTCGTACATGTTCATCACCGGCCCGGACGTCATCAAGACGGTGACGCACGAGGAGGTGTCGAAGGAGTCGCTGGGCGGCGCGCTGACGCACAACCAGAAGTCGGGCGTGGCGCACTTCGCGGCGGACAACGAGCAGTCGGCCATCCTCATGACGCGCGAGCTGCTCTCGTTCCTGCCCTCCAACAACCAGGAGGATCCGCCCGTCCAGCCGTGTGACGACGACGCGTTCCGGGTCGAGGACAGCCTGAAGAGCATTGTCCCCAGCAACCCGAACAAGCCCTACGACATCAAGGAAATCATCCGGGCGGTGGTGGACCACAAGCACTTCTTCGAGGTGCAGGAGCACTTCGCCAAGAACATCGTCATCGGCTTCGCGCGGATGAACGGGCGCCCGGTGGGCATCGTCGCCAACCAGCCGGCGGTGCTGGCCGGCTGCCTGGACATCGACGCGAGCGTGAAGGCGGCGCGATTCGTGCGCTTCTGCGACTG
Organism: Hyalangium ruber; assembly: GCF_034259325.1. Lineage (NCBI taxonomy): Bacteria > Pseudomonadati > Myxococcota > Myxococcia > Myxococcales > Archangiaceae > Hyalangium > Hyalangium rubrum. Next base: position 422,933 of record NZ_JAXIVS010000003.1, read on the forward strand.
CTTCAACATCCCGCTGGTCACCTTCGTGGACGTGCCGGGCTTCCTGCCGGGCACGGACCAGGAGTGGGGCGGCATCATCACCCACGGGGCCAAGCTGCTGTACGCGTTCGCCGAGGCCACGGTGCCCAAGGTGACGGTGATTACGCGCAAGGCCTACGGCGGGGCGTATGACGTGATGGCGTCCAAGCACATCCGGGCGGACATCAACTACGCCTACCCCACGGCGGAGATCGCCGTGATGGGGCCGGAGGGCGCGGTGAACATCATCTTCCGCAACGAGCTGACGAAGGCGAAGGACGCCAATGAGGAGCGCTCGCGGCTGGTGAACGAGTACCGGGACAAGTTCGCCACCCCCTTCAAGGCGGCGGAGCTGGGCTACATCGACGAGGTGATCCGCCCCGAGGAGACGCGCTCGCGCGTCATCCGCGCGCTGGAGATGCTCAAGGACAAGCGCCAGGAAAACCTGCCGCGCAAGCACGGCAACATCCCCCTGTAGCAGGGGGCCAAGGCTGCCTGGAGAGCAGGCGAGTTCGCGCCGCCGGGGAAATTCTGAGGCGGCGCGCGTGCTTAGAAGGTGCTCACCATGAAGGAGACCTTCTTGTCCCACCCGCGCCTCGTCCTGTTCCTGTCCGATGTCGAAGGAAATCTCACCGCCCTGCGCCAGAGCCTTCGTCGTGTCTGTGAGGAGCTGGGCCTTCCGACTCCCGAAGTGAAATGGGCGCAAGCGCCCAACGGCCTGACGGATGCGGGCTGGCACGTGGCGGAGGTGCCGCTGGCGCCGGACCGCAAGGGCAAGGAGGGGCAGTTGGAGGAGCACCTGGACAAGGTGACCCAGGCGCTCTCGCAGGACTTCCGGGATCGGGCGTTGAGCCTGTACGCGGACCGGGGCAACAGCTACGCGCGGGTGTGTGTCGCGGGTCCGGGTAAGCCCTCGAAGGCGCTGGAGGGTGAGTTCATCGACGTGCTGCGGCAGACGGCGAAGTGGCTGGACGTGGAGACGACGGTGCTCGCCCGGCTGCTGGGCAACAACCCGGCGCGCAACCTGCTGGCCGCGGCGGTGGACTTCGGTGAGGACGCGAAGGCGCGCGGCGAGCAGCCGCCCCCGCCGCCGGAGCCGGACGAGGAGGATCGTTTCGTCGAGGCCAAGCTGAGCGAGGCGCGGGTGCTGATGGAGCAGTACCTCAGCTCGACTCGCAAGTAGGCAGCCGAGCGGTGGGTTCCCTGCTGAGAGTCCGCGCGTGGCCGGAGGGTCTCCCCGACCACGCGCTCACCCTACGCAGCAGCGGCTACCAGGGGCTGGCGCCCACGCGGCCACCGTTGGCGGCGGCCTTGGAGACGTCGTCCCAGTCGATGAACAGGTTGCCGTTGACGTCGCGAGCGTCACTCGGGGAGACGCCGGCGGGCGGGTTCGTCACGTAGGGGCCGATGGCGGAGACATCCGTCCAGTCGATGTCGTTGTCCCCATCCATGTCACCCGCGAGCAACGTCACGGTGGGCAGCGTCACCGTTCCACCCGCCGCCAGCGAGAGGCTGGCGCGCTGGGCGGCGAGGTAGCCCGGCCGAGACGCGGTGGCGGACCGGGTGCCCGCAGCCGCCTGCAGCGAGAAGTTGCCCGCGGCGTCCGTCACCGTCGAGCCCAGCACGGTGCTGCCGCTGCGCACCGTCACCGCCACGCCCCCGTGGTTGGTGCGGTGCTGGCGCAGCACCTTGCCCTGGATGGTGCCCGTCTGCGGCGTGCCGTTGACGTTGAGCAGCAGGCCTTTGCACACGTTGTAGGGGTACGCCGGGATGCCGGTGCCACCGAACGCCGCGCCCGTGTTCACGATGGCGTACGGCGCGCCATTGACGATGAACTCCACGTTGACGTTGGGCGGCAGGTTGTAGAGCGCGTGCGGGCCCGGCGTGTTGACGGTGCGGGTGACGTCGCGGAACCAGGGCGCGGGAACCTTCATGCGGATGGTCAGCACTCCGCTGATGGCGCTGCTGTAGAGGTAGGCCGGGTCGATGGTCAACTTGATGCAGGCCGGGGTCGGGGACTTGGTGTCGAAGTTCCACACCGTGAAGTGCTTCACGTCACCGGTGGCGACGCCATTGGTCACGGTGCCCGAGCCCTCCTCGATCCACATGCCCTGGGCCTGGTCGTACCACCAGAGGGGCACCGTGCCGCTAAACGTGTTGGCGGGGTCGGCGCGCAGGCTGAGCCGCGCGGTGCGGCCGCTGGCCAGGTTGTAGAGGATGCCGTTGGCGTCGCGGAACTCGGCCGAGACGGCGCCGATGCTCTGCAGCATCACCGGGCTGCCGTTGACGTCCAGGCCGCTCATGTCACCCACCATCTCCTCGTTGCGCAGGTCATAGGTGTAGACCTGGAGCTGAAGCGCCGCGGGGGCGGGGCGGCCCTGGGCATCCACGAGCGAGCCGGCGGGAATGGTGATGCGCGTCCCGCGGCTGTCCGTGACGTCGATGTTCTGGGTGGGGTTGATGCTGTAGACCTCGGCTGGGGTCAGCCGGACGTCCAGGGACTCCAGCGGATCACCGGTGTGGATGAGCGAAGTCGGCACATACCCGTTCCGCGTCGCGTCGATGACATAGCGCGTGGCGGTGGGGACGTAGATCTCGAACGAGCCATCCGTGGCGGTCGCCTTGCGTACGCCATTGATGGTGATGGTGCCCGTCAGCGCGGTGCCGCTCTTGCTGGCCAGCTGGCCCGCGAACCGCTGGTACTCGGTCTGCGCCGCCGCGCTCGAGCCGAGCCCGAGACACAGCGCGACCAAGAGCGCCGGAAGATTCCTGAGGAACGATTGGACTGCCTGCTTGTGCATACACGCCTCCCGATGCGCAGGGCGTAAGTGCCCTGCGAGGTTCTTGAAAGAGCTGGAGTGGGTGGAGTCTTGCTAATGCACCGGCTGCGGGAGCACCGGGCAGGCGTAGAGGTTCTCGCCCTCGTCCTGGCTCATCTCTGCTGTGGCCGAGGGAAGCTCGCCCCCGGAACCAGAGCAGCACCTTCCGTTGTAGCAAGACTGGCCCGCCGAGCACCGGTAGGCGTACTGGCACCCCCCACTCGGCGAGCACAGGCCCGGGGTGGTGTAGCAGCCGTTGGGCGGACTGTTGCAGCTCACCGCTCCGAGCGCGATGCACCGGCCCGAGCCGTTGCACCGATCGCTGGTGGTGCAGGCATTGCCATCACTGCAGGAGGCCCCCGAGGGCTTCGGCGTGTACTGGCACCCCGTGGCGGTGCACGTGCCCGTGCTCTGGTAGCAACTGCTGGGCGGAGTGTTGCAGCCGTTGCCACAGGTCGCGCTGGTGATGTTCAGCTTGTAGTTGCCGCACTGGGTGCCGTAGCTGTCGATGATGATCTGCACCACCTGGCCGGCGGTGAGGCTCACCTCCACCTGGGACTGCTGCACCCCGGGACCGATGTCGTCACTGCAGCCCAGCGACTGTGCGGTGTTGTTGTAGGGGCGAACCTCGAGGACCGTGTCGAAGGAAGAGCCCAGGGTGGAGAGGGTGAACGTGCCCGCCCACGGCGCCTTCCAGATATAGACGACGTCGGGCGCGGAGGGGCCATAGGCGCAGCTTGGCTGGTAATCACTGCTCACACCGCAAGTGCTTCCCGTCCCCTGCGGCACTGGAGAGCCGAGGTTCTGGCCCAGATCCCCGCCATACACCTCTTGTTCGATGCTTTGAGGGTTGGGAGCGTCCCGCTCGTCGTCCACCACCGCAGGTCCACAGGCCTGCGCCAGGGCAAAACACCAAGCGCTCAGACAGGCCAGAAGCCTGCCTTCGAAAAATCGGCTCATCTCTTTGCACCCTCTTGATGGCGCTGGGCTCGCTCAAGCTTCGGGCTTATCCATATATTCTATACTTTACACGAAAGATAGAGGTTTCACTCATGGTATGCCTACCCAAGGCAGTGCGCCTTGAGCAGACTTTCGGCGTGGAGTGTGACGGGAGCGTCCGTGATAGAACCGTCACGTGCTGCTCCCCGGCATCCTCCTGGGGTTGCTCTACCTGACCGCGCTCCTCGCGGCGCTGCTGGCGACCGGTTCGCCCTGGCGGCGCTGCGCGGCGGTGCTGGTGGTTGCCACGTCCCTGCCGTTGGCGTTCTTCGTGCCGGCGGAGTACCCGACCTTCACTGCATTCCTCGCGCTGGGCTGCCTCTGGTTCACGGCTCGCGTCGTGGAGCTCGCGCGGGAGCGCGGGAGCGTGCCCGCGCTCTACCGCCTCTGGCATGCCGTGGGCATGGTGGACACCCGCCGCGCACGCCGCAGGGTCCCCAAGGTGGACAGGTCCGCCCTGGCACGGATGGCGGTGGGAGCACCGCTCTTAGGTGCCGCCTGGGCAGGGGTGTACTTCGGAAGCCAGCTGCTCTCGGGAGCGCCCCGGCTCGCGGTCCGGTGGCTCTGCGGCGTGGTGTTCATGTACGTGGCGGTCGAGGTAACGGTGTCGGCGGTCATCCTCGTCTACGGCCTACTGGGCATCGACCCACGCCCGCTCCACGATGACCCCATCCTCTCGAAAAGCATTGGGGAGTTCTGGAACCGGCGCTGGAACCGGGCGGTGCACCGCTTCCTGAAGCAGAACGTCTTCGCGCCCGTGGCCCGCCTCGGGCATGCCGAGTGGGGCATGGTGCTGGCCTTCCTGCTGAGCGCCTTCATCCACTTCTACTTCATGTGGCCGGCGGTGGGCGCGTTCTGGGCGGGGATGATGGCCCTGTTCTTCCTGCTCCAGCTTCCGCTCCTGTGGCTCGAGCGTGTCCTGGGGGTGACCCGCTGGCCGGCGCCGGTGGCCCGGGCGTGGACGCTCACGCTGCTGGTGCTGTTGTCGCCGTTGTTCGTGGAACCGGTCCTTCGGATTGTGGATACCTGGGGGTGACCTGGGCCAGCATGCGCCCACGTTCCCGCCCGAGCGGGAGAAAGGACCCGCTGTGAACACCCTGAAGGGGAAGACCCTGTTCATCACCGGCGCGAGCCGAGGTATCGGCCTGGCCATCGCCCTGCGCGCGGCGCGAGACGGCGCCAACGTCGTCATCGCCGCCAAGACCTCCGAGCCGCACCCGAAGCTGCCCGGCACCATCTACACCGCCGCCGAGGAGGTCGAACGAGCAGGAGGCAAGGCGCTGCCGCTGATGGTGGACATCCGCTTCGATGAGCAGCTGCGCGATGGGGTGAAGCAGGCGGTGGACCGCTTCGGCGGCATCGACATCCTGGTGAACAACGCCAGCGCCATCAGCCTGACGGGCACGCTGGAGACGCCGATGAAGAAGTTCGACCTGATGTTCGGGGTCAACGTGCGGGGCACCTACGCCACCACGCAGGCGTGCCTGCCGGCGCTGCTGGAGGCGAAAAACCCGCATGTGCTCACGCTCTCGCCGCCGCTGAACATGAAGCCGAAGTGGTTCCAGAACCACGTGGCCTACACGATGGCGAAGTACGGCATGAGCATGTGCGTGCTCGGGATGGCCGAGGAGTTCCGCGAGCAGGGAGTGGCGTTCAACGCGCTCTGGCCGCGTACCACCATCGCCACGGCCGCCATCAACATGATTGGTGGCGACGAGATGATGCAGGCCAGCCGCACACCGGAGATCATGTCGGACGCGGCCCACGCCATCCTCACGCGGGAGAGCCGCACCTGCACCGGCAACTTCTTCATCGACGAGGAGCTGCTGCGCGAAACGGGCGTGACGGACTTCGACAAGTACGCGGTGAAGCCCGGCGTGAAGCCGCTGCCGGACTTCTTCCTCGACTGACCCAAGTGGAATGCGCGTGAGCTCGCGGCTGCGAACACTCGGGCTGAGCGTGTTTCTGGCGGCGTGCGCGTCCACGAACGCCTCGCTGCCAGAAACCCGTGAGCCGGAGCTCGTCTCCTGGGAGGAAGGCTGTCAGGACACCTCGACGCTGGAGTTGCTCTGCGCCGAGGACACCTGTGCCTTCTTCCGCTGCCGGGATCTGGTGTTCGAGGAAGAAGCGGTGTCCGCGAGGGTGGAGCCTGCTCGCTGGAACCGTGCGTTCACCCCTGGCGCTCGCCGGGCCCGGTCGGGCAGATATCCACGCCAAGACGCCGAGCCGGTCTTCCTCATCCGCTGGCACAACCACCCTGCCCCCACCCTACCCCGTCAGCACCAGCCTCCTCCGCCCGAGCTGCTGGTCAAGCACCACATCTTTCCTCAGGCCCCGGACCTTGCCGCGTGGTTTCGCCTGCAGGGCATCAACATCCACCAGTACACGCTGCTGATTCCACGCAACGTCCACATCCGGATTCACAGCGGAGGCCCTCGCGGAGGCAGGTGGAACGAGGCTTGGAGGCACTTCACCGAGGGCCGTGAAAGCGCGGCACCCGAAGAGATCTGGGGTCACGCCATCCATCTCATCGTCAAGTTCGATCTGGCGGGAGCCCAGATGCTTCCTTACCGCTGAGCCCTCAGGAGGGAGAGTGCATGCGCTTCTACCGACTGCGTGAGGATGAAAAGGCGGGCTACACAGGTGACATCAGCGCTGCCTCCAAGTGGGGCCTCCCGGGGGCGAGGTGTCCAGGTTGCGGGGCCACCTGGGCCAGTGCCGCAACTGCCTATCCCTGCGTGGACCTTTCCCAGCACCCAAACCGTGCTGAATTCGTTGTGCCAAGGCCCGAACCTCTAGAAGAGTTCGAGAGACTGCGTGAGCTGATCAAGTCCCTGGTTCCCCCAGGAGCACGCATTCCTCCCGGGACGCGGTTTGGCCCCTTGGTAGGAAAAGCTTGGGGCAGCTTCGGCGCGTTCTTCTTCCAGAATCCCTGGGTCCTCGTGGTGCGGCGAGAGGCGATGGAGTCCCTCCAGGACGCGGGGGTTCAGGGACTGGAAGGCCGCAAGCCCGAGCTCCGCTTCCGTCAGAAGAACAACCCGCCCGAGCTGGTCGAACTTCAGCTCGTGCCTCTCGGCCTGCTCCATCCGGATTGCCTACCGCCGCGACCGCCTCCGTGCTCCCGCTGCGGGCGCGACGGCTTCAAGCTGCCCGAGGACCTCATCCTCGACGCCGCCTCGCTGCCCACCCACACCGACGTCTTCCGCCTGGGCAACTTCGCCACCGTGCTGGTGGGCAACGAGCGCTTCAAGGACGCCGTCCAGCGCCTGGGGCTCGATGGCATCGTCTTCCACGAGCTCCCACTGCGCTGAACGAGGCCTACGGAGTCTTCGGCCAGAACGCGGGCGCGCTGGCGCCCTCCAGGGACAACACGCGCTTCTTCGTCCGCGTGTCCCACGCCTGGGTCATCCGCTGGTCCGCGAAGTTGGCCACCAGGAGCCAATCCTCCTGCAACTGGAAGCTGAGAAAGTCATCCGGCTTGGCCGACAGGCCCTCCAGCTCCTCCAGCTTCCCGTCCTGCTCCCAGCGCACCGGAGCGGAGGGATAGAGGTACTCCCCACCAATCACGCCCCGGTAGTGGAGCTTGCCGCCCGGCGTGGTCAGCGTCATCCACTGCCCGCCCTCGTCCTGGCCCGGGAACGCGGCGTCCAGCATCTTCACCGCGCTCTCCGAAGCCTCCGCACCCGGCATCCGGTCCACGGGGACGGAAGCCTTGAAGGTGGGCACCAGCGCCTTGGTCGCTTCCAGCACCGCCGAGCCCGCGGCGAGGTCCGACTCGAAGCCGCTGGCCTTCGTCTCGAAGCGCTTCCAGCCGCCCTCCTCCAGCCGATACGCGTGCGCGAGCCCCGGAAGGCCCTCCGCCCCCTCGGACACGGGGTAGTTCTTCCCCTCGAAGGTGATGAAGGTCTCACCCTTCTTCTTCTGAGGCGTGCGCTCGACGAAGATGTCGGTGACGATCGCCACCACGCGGCCCTGCGTGTCGAAGCCGATCTGCTCGATGGACGGCTTGTCCTGCCCGCCCGCGCCACTGCCACCGGGCAGCCCCTGGATCTCCAGCGGCGCACCCGTCCGCTTGGCCAGGTCCACCCGCCACGCCAGCGGCACCTCCCCCTCCCCCGAGGGCCAGGAGAACACGAGCCCCTCCTTCCCATCCGGGCTGAAGGACACCATGGACCGGTCGCACGCGGCGCCGAAGCTGAAGGCCACCACCGCCTCGCCCGAGGGCAGCGGCTGACGCACCCACTCGCACTTCTCGGGGTCCACCGCCTTCAGCAATGAGACCGCGGAGGAAGCGGCCCGAGGCGCGGGGGGCAGCGCCGCAGCGGGCGTGTCGCTTCCTACCCCCGTGGCGGCATGCGTCCCTCCGCTCAGCGCCGGCTTGGCGGCGGCGGGAGCCGGGCCGGAATCGGCCACGGCGGGGGCGGGGGTAGCGGCTTCTTCGCGCTTGCAGCCCGCCAGGCAGAGGGCGGCGGTCAGCGCGAGGCTCCAGCGAGACAGGGGCATGGGTGTACCTCGGTTCTGTCCGGGGTAGGACAAGGCGTGCGGACTATCCCCCCTCCGGGGCGGGGAGTCACGGCCCACGCGAAGCCACGGCATTCACCGAGGCAGCGCCCGCGTGTGCTAAAGGGGCCCCCATGCCCAAGATCCGCAAGATCCTCATCGCCAACCGTGGGGAGATCGCCATCCGGGTGATGCGCACCTGCAAGGAGCTCGGCATCGCCACGGTGGCCGTCTACTCGGAGGCGGACCGCTCCGCCCTGCACGTCCGCATGGCGGACCAGGCCTACCTCGTGGGCCCGCCGCCCTCGCGCGAAAGCTACCTGGTGCAGGAGCGCATCCTCGAGGCGGCCAAGGCCTCGGGCGCTGACGCCATCCACCCCGGCTACGGCTTCCTGTCGGAGAACGCCTCCTTCGTGCGCGCGTGCGAGAAGGCGGGCATCACCTTTATCGGCCCGCCGGCCTCCGCCATGGATGCCATGGGCGAGAAGACGCGGGCGCGGCAGAACATGATCAAGGTCGGGGTGCCGGTGGTGCCGGGCACGGCCGAGCCCATCGCCACGCAGGAGGAGGCGCGGGCGTACGCGGAGAAGATCGGCTTCCCCATCATGCTCAAGGCGGCCGGCGGCGGTGGCGGCAAGGGCATGCGCCGGGTGGAGGGCCTGCACGACTTCGAGTCGGCGTGGCGCTCGGCCAAGAGCGAGGCGCTCAACTCGTTCGGCAACGACGCGGTCTACATCGAGAAGTACCTGGAGAAGCCCCACCACGTGGAGATCCAGGTGTTCGCCGACGGGCACGGCAACGTGGTGCATCTGAACGAGCGCGAGTGCTCGGCGCAGCGGCGGCACCAGAAGGTGGTGGAGGAGACGCCCAGCCCCATCCTCACCCCGGAATTGCGCGCGAAGATGGGCGCGGTGGCGGTGCAGGCGGCCAAGGCGGTGAACTACGTGGGCGCCGGGACGGTGGAGTTCCTGGTGGACGTCCACCGCAACTTCTACTTCCTGGAGATGAACACGCGCCTGCAGGTGGAGCACCCGGTCACGGAGTGGGTGACGGGGCTGGACCTGGTGGCGCTGCAAATCAAAGTGGCCGAGGGCGAGAAGCTGCCCTTCACCGAGCCGCGGCCGCCGCAGGGGCACTCGATCGAGGTGCGCATCTACGCGGAGGATCCGGGGCGCAACTTCATGCCGAGCCCGGGGAAGATCCAGTACCTGCGCGTGCCGGGTGGGCCGAACGTGCGAGACGACTCGGGCGTGTTCGCGGGCTACACGGTGCCCAACTTCTATGACCCGATGATCTCCAAGCTGTCGGTGTGGGCGCCGACGCGGGCGGAGGCCATCGCCCGGGCGCAGCGGGCGCTGAACGAGTACGTGGTGAAGGGCATCACCACCAACGTGCGCTACCTCAAGGCCATCCTGGCGCACCCGGAGTTCACCGGCGGCGACTACGACACGGGCTTCCTGCCGCGCGAGCACAACACGCTGCTGGGGCAGGACGACCCGAAGCTTCACGAGGTGGCGCTGCTGGCGAGCGCGGTGTTCGCGCACCAGCGGGATCAGCGCAAGGCGAAGACGCTGCCGCAGAAGGCGGGCGGCTCGGCGGGCACGGGTGGCCAGTCCCCGTGGCGACAGGGCCTGCGGACCCGCCGGCGTTAGCGCTCCCCCTCTCCCTTTCCCCATTTACGAGTCCAGAAGGTCGTCATGCGTTACTTCGCGAAGCTGCAGGGCCAGAAGGAAGCGGTGCCGGTGGACATCGAGTCACTGGGAGGCACGCGCTACAAGCTGACGCTCAACGAGCGCACGTACACGGTGGACGCGCTGACGCTGGACCACGGCGCGGTGTCGATGCTGGTGGACGGCACCTCGTACCACGTGGAGTTCGAGGAGAACGGCGACGAGGTCGGCGTGCTGGTCCGCGGGCAGGTGGCGCGCGTGGACGTGGCGGACGAGCGGCGGCTGCGGCTGCGCGCGGGCTCGGCGGCCTTCTCGGTGGAGGGCAAGCAGGTCATCAACGCCCCCATGCCCGGCAAGGTGGTGAAGGTGCTGGTGAAGGTGGGCGACGAGGTGAAGGAGGGGCAGGGGCTGGTGGTGGTGGAGGCGATGAAGATGGAGAACGAGCTGAAGAGCCCCAAGGCCGGCAAGGTGGTGGAGCTGCTGGCCAAGGAGGGGACGGCGGTGGAGAACAACGCGAAGCTCGTGGTGGTGGAGTGATGGCGGACCTCAAGGACGAGAAGGCACGCTGGCAGAAGCAGGTCTACGAGAAGGCGAAGGCCAAGGGCGGCGAGCGCCACCCCTCCTTTGATACTTCCAGCGGCATCGAGGTGAAGCCCGTCTACACGCCAGAGGAGGCCCAGGGCGAGTACACGGAGCAGCTCGGCTTTCCGGGCGAGTACCCGTTCACGCGCGGCGTGCAGCCCACCATGTACCGGGGCCGCTTCTGGACGATGCGCCAGTACGCGGGCTTCGGCACCGCGGAGGACGCCAACCAGCGCTACCACTACCTGCTGAAGTCGGGGCAGACGGGCCTCTCGGTGGCGTTCGACCTGCCGACGCAGATGGGGCGCGACGCGGACCACGCGCGGGCGCGCGGCGAGGTCGGCAAGGTGGGCGTGTCCATCTCCTCGCTGAAGGACATGGAGGTGCTGCTCCAGGGCCTGCCGCTGGGAGAAGTGTCCACGTCGATGACGATCAACGCCACGGCGCCCATCCTGCTGTGCCTGTACGCGGCGGTGGGCGAGAAGAACGGCGTGGCGCTGGAGCAGCTCTCGGGGACGGTGCAGAACGACATCCTCAAGGAGTACATGGCGCGCGGCACGTACATCTATCCGCCCGAGCCCTCGCTGCGGCTGATTACGAACATGTTCGCGTTCTGCGCGAAGCGGATTCCGAAGTGGAACCCCATCTCCATCAGCGGCTACCACATCCGCGAGGCGGGCTCGACGGCGGCGCAGGAGATCGGCTTCACGCTGGCGGACGGCATCGCCTACGTGGACGCGGCGCTGAAGGCGGGGCTGGCGGTGGATGAGTTCGCCGGGCGGCTCTCGTTCTTCTTCAACGTCCACAACAACTTCCTGGAGGAAGTGGCGAAGTTCCGGGCGGCGCGGCGGCTGTGGGCCCGCATCATGAAGGAGCGCTTCAAGGCGAAGGATCCGCGCTCGATGATGCTCCGGTTCCACGCGCAGACGGCGGGCAGCACGCTGACGGCGCAGCAGGTGGACAACAACGTGGTGCGCGTGGCGCTGCAGGCGTTCGCGGCGGTGATGGGTGGGGCACAGTCACTGCACACCAACAGCCGGGACGAGGCGCTGGCGCTGCCCTCCGAGGAGGCGGCGCGGCTCGCGCTGCGCACGCAGCAGGTCATCGCCTACGAGTCGGGCGTGGCGGATGTGATTGACCCGATGGGCGGCTCGTACGCGGTGGAGGCGCTGACGGACGAGCTGGAGGCCAAGGCGGAGGACTACCTCCGGCGCATCGACGACATGGGCGGCATGGTGGCGGCCATCGCCAAGGGCTACCCCCAGGGAGAGATCCAGGAGGCGGCCTACCAGGCGCAGCGGGACATGGAGGAGAAGCGCACGGTGGTGGTGGGGGTGAACCAATTCCAGGTCAAGGAGCCACCGCCGTCAGGGCTGCTGCGCGTGGACGAGAACGTGGAGCGGGTGCAGGCCGAGCGGATGAAGAAGCTGCGGGCCGAGCGGGACAACGCCGCGGCGACGCGCGCGGTGGACACGCTGCGCAAGGCGGCGGGCACGGCGGACGAGAACCTGCTGCCGCTCATTCTCGACGCGGTGAAGGCCTACGCGACGCTGGGAGAGATCTCCGACGCGATGCGCGACGTCTTCGGCGAGCACAAGGAACACGTGGTGCTGTAGTCAGCCCTCGAGCCCCAGGAGCCACCATGGAAATGCTCTGCACCCTGCGCAGCGCGACGGAGGCCCAGCGCGAGGCACTGTTGAAGGCACCCGAGCGGCTGGAGCCCTTCCTGGATGACGAGGAGGACTTTGGCGATACGCAGGGCACGAAGTTCCTGGAGCTCGACATCGGAGAGACGTGGCATGGGCTCCAGTACCTGCTCACGGAGACCGCCTGGGAAGGCACCGCCCCCTTGGACTTCCTGGTGCGCGGCGGGCAGGACGTCGGAGACATCCCCTCGGATGAGGGCACGGCACGCATCTTCACGCCAGACCAGGTGAAGAAGCTCTCCGAGGCCCTGCAGAAGCTCTCGCTGGACACGCTGCGCCAGCGCTTCGACACCGGGACGCTGCAGCAGCTCGAAATCTATCCGGGCACGTGGGACGAGCCGCCGGACGACGAGGACCCGCTGGAAGAGCTGCTGAGCTACTTCGCGGAGCTGCGCAAGTTCGTGAGCCAGGTGGCCCGGCGCGGCCATTCGATGCTGGTCCACATCGGCTGACCGCCCGACAGGCGTGTTACGAAGAGGCATGCGCTCGACCCTCTTCCTCTGCCTCTTTGCCCTGCTCACCGGCTGCGCCACCGGTAAGGCCGCTCAGGCCCAGCCGCCGGAGCCCCCGCGCGAAGAGTTCAAGATGCGCACCTACTACATGGCCTTCCTGCGACGCGGGCCGGCCTGGAGCGCGGAACGGACTCCGGAGGCCGTCGCGGCGGGCGAGGGGCACATGGCCAACATCCATCGGCTGGCGGCGTGCGGCAAGCTGCTCATCGCCGGCCCCTTCGACGTGGGCGCCAACCCACCCAAGGATGCGCTCGCGGGCCTCTTCATCTTCGATGTGCAGACGATGGAGGAGGCCGTCGCGCTCACCCAGACCGATCCGGCCGTCAAGGCGGGCCGCTTCACCATCGAGGTCATGCCCTGGTACGGGCCCGCCGGGCTGACGTACACCGGGCACCCGCCGCCCGCGCCCGGCGCGAAGTGCGAGCCCTGAGGGCGAGCGATGCTGGGCCGCTCGTCCCGAGAAGCTCGAGGCCCTCCGGGAGCACGGTGTCCCACCTGGCGACTCACCTCGACAACAGGTCGCTCCCCAGCTTCAGGACCAGCGCCGCCACCACGACGAGCACCACCTTGCGCACCAGCTTGTCCCCACCCTTCACGGTGAGGTGGGCGCCGATCCACGCGCCGGTGAACTGGGCCACGGCCATGGGCAGGGCCACCTTCCACAACACCACGCCCTTCCACGCGAAGAGCGCCACGGAGGCGATGTTGGAGGCGAAGTTGACCACCTTGGCGTCCGCGGACGCGCGCATCAGCCCATGCCCCAGCAGGGTGGAGAACGCGACGATGAGGAAGGTGCCCGTCCCCGGACCGAAGAAGCCGTCGTACGCGCCAATCACCAGGGCGACCACGCCTCCGAGCACCCGCATCCTCGACAGGGGCGGCTCCGGCCGCTCCCCCGGCGGAGGCCCTCTGCGGAAGGCGAGGAAAGCCGCCACGGCGATGAGCAGCACGAGCACCAGCGGCTTGAGCACCTCGGGCTTCACCCACAGCACCAGCCGCGCTCCCGCGAATGCCCCCGCGAGCCCCAAGGGGAACGTCACCCACGCCAGCTTCCCGCTCACCAGCCCCGCGCGAGAGAAGCGCACCAGCGCGGCAAAGGCTCCGAAGACGGACTGGCCCTTGTTGGTGCCCAGCGCCACGTGCGGTGGCAGCCCGGTCGCCAGGAGCATGGGCAGGGTGATGAGCCCTCCCCCGCCAGCGATGGCATCCACGCCGCCCGCGATCAGCGCCGCGAGGCACAGCAGGACAATGTCGAGGGAGGAGACATCCAAGGCAGGGGCCCACCTCCGCGCGGGCGGCGCCTCCACTACCATGCCCTTCCGCCGACGTCGCGCTTGCGCCCCAGGCCCACCTGAGCGTCAATCCCGGATCCGCTGCCCTCCGAGGTCCCCGTGCCCGTTTCGCTCGTCCCTCTTGTCCTCGTCCTGCTGTCCCAGGCGCCTCGGGCCTCGTCGGACCCCTCGGTGCCCACCTGCCGTAACATCGATGGTCAGGTGGCCTGTGGCTTTGCCTGCAAGTCGGACGGCATGCGCGCCCGGTGCGCCAAGACTCCGCAGGGCATCTGCCAGGTGCTCGACGGGCAGGTGGTGTGCTTCGACCCGCCCGCCTATGTCGTCCGGGCCTATGGCGGCGCGCTGCCCCAGCCCGAGTGTACGGTCTCCGAGGGGCAGGTGGCGTGCGGCTACTCCTGCGCCTCGTACTTCGGCAAGGTGAACTGCGCGCGCACGCCCGCGGGCGTGTGCCGGGGCCGCGGGCAGACCGTGGAGTGCGTGGACCCTCCCGCCTCGGTGTTCGCCATCTACGGCCGGGAGACGCCCAAGGTCGAGTGCAAGACCCAGGGGATGGACTTCGCCTGCGGCTATAAATGTGCCGCCAGCTCCGAGGGCGTGAAGTGCGCCGCCACCCCTTTCGGCATCTGCAAGGCGGAGGGCGGGCGCGTCACCTGCTTCGACCCCTCTCCGGGGGCCGTCTGCGCCTTCGGGCGCAACCTGCCCGCCCCCCAGTGCCGCTCCAATGACGGCACCGCGGCCTGTGGCTACGCGTGCGCGACGGCCTACTCCCGATCCGCCTGCGCCTCGACGCCCAAGGGGGTGTGCAAGGTATTCGACAGTGAAGTCCATTGCTTCGACCCTCCCACCACCCTCCAGGGTGAGGACTCCTGCATGGCCCTCATCGGCCTGGCGGCGATGGAAGGGGCCCAGCCCTGAAGCAACGGGCCTGCATGGCTGTTTGGTTGAATGCGCCGATGGCGCTAGGGTGACACCCAAGGAGCGAGACCGCGCATGGCGGAGGGAGAAGTCCGGCAGTACTTCGTCCGCAACGACAAGGGCGTTGTGTGGGGCCCGCTGACCCTGGCGACCATCGAGCTGTTGATCGACAACGGCGTCATCCAGGGTCGGCTGCAGGTGTCCGAGGATGGGCTTCAGTTCGCCTTCCCGGGGCGGTTTCCGCATCTGCGTGACGCGTTCCCCCGCGAGATGTGGGGGGACGTCGTGGCCCCGGGTGCAACCGTCCCCGTGGCCAGGGCGGAGCTTCCCCCGGAGATGGGGCGGCCGACCGCCGCCGCCGCGCCTCCAGTCACGGCAACCCCAGGGGCAGCGCCCATGGCGGGCCCGGGAGCCGTGGCTCAGGCCAACGCGCCCCGACCCGCGCCCGGCACCGTTCCTCAAGCCGGCGCCCCCAGGCCCGTCGTCCCCGGCGCTGTTCCCCAGGCCGGCGCCCCAGCAGGAGCCCCCGGAGCCCGCCCCGCCGGGGTGCCCCCGGGCGCCATGCCGAGCAACCCCTCCGGTAGCTTCCGTCCCGTCGCGCCTCCGGGCGCGGCGCAGCGTCCGCCCGGGCCCGCCGGTGTAGCTCCGGGCGCACCCGCCGCCCCCGGAGCCCCAACCGCCGGTACCGCGCCCAGGCCTGCCCCAGGCGTGGCGCCTTCGGGCGCTCACGCCGCAGTGGGGCCTGGAGCCGCCTCGCCGGCACGCCCCTCGGGACCAGTGCCCACGGTGGGGCCCGCTGCCGCCACTTCCCCCGCCGCGACGCCCCCTCCTGTCGCTACTCCGGAGTCCCTGGCGCCGCCGCCCGCGCAGGGCTCGCTCGAACAGAGCTCGCCCATCCAGCTCTACGGCCGCATCTCCGCGGGCACGCACACGGGCCTGCTCACCCTGAGGCTCGCCGACCGCGCCATCCAGATCCACTTCCGCAAGGGCAGCCCCGAGTTCGTCGACTCCTCGCACCCCGAGGACGCGCTCGGCACGGTGCTCACCCAGGCGAAGCTGCTCTCCGCCGAGCAGCTCCAGCAGGCCGAGGGCGCCCGCGCGCGCTTCGGAGGCGATCTGCTCGCCGCCCTCTTCGGCATGGGGCTGCTCCAGCCCGCCAGCGCCTTCAATCACCTCTCCCAGCGCGCCCTCTCCCTCCTCCACAAGGGCCTGCGCGCCGAGTCCGGCACCTTCACCTACGAGGCGAAGGACCTGCCCGCCGCCAAGGCGATGCCGCTGGGCAACCGCTGGGCCGTGCTGAGCGACCAGGTCCGCCGCATCGCCTCTCCGGACCTCAAGCGGCGCCTGCAGCCCGTGCTCAACCTGCCCATCATGAAGGCAGGTGGCATGGTGGCCGCGAGCGACCTGCGCCTCACCCCGCATGAGGTGCGCGTGCTCACCGTCATCGACGGCGTGCGCTCCATCGCGCAGCTCCTCACGGACTTCCCCCAGGACACCGACCACATCCTGCGCCTGGCGTTCCTGCTGAAGGAGCTGGAAGGAGTCTCCTTCGCGGCCGTCGCCCAGCGCGCGGCACCACCCCCGCCTGCCGCCGCTGCCCCGAATCCGCCTCCGGCCGCCGCTGCTGCTCCCAGGCCCGCCGCTCCCAACCCGGCGCCTGCTGCCGCCCCGGCCGCCGCTGCCCCCAGGCCCGCCGCGCCCAACCCGGCACCCGCTGCCGCCCCGGCCGCTGCTCCCAGGCCCGCCGCTCCTGCGCCCGCAGCGGCCCCAGCCGCCGCCCGGCCCGCGGCTCCCAACCCAGCGCCCGCCGCAGCCGCCGCTCCCACCGCACCCACCCGGCCCGCGGCGGCTCCGAACCCCGCCCCCGCCGCTAGCCCCGCGAAGCCCGCCGCGCCCGTGCTCAAGCCGGCGGCTCCCGGAGCAGCGCCCGCTCCGGCCGCGCCCACGGCCCCGAAGCCCGCCGCACCGCAGCCGAGCGCTCCGGCAGCCTCCGCGGCTCCCGCCAGCGCAGCAGGGCCGGACGACCTCCCCACCCTGCGGCAGACGGCGGCCACCCTGAAGGGCCAGAACCACTTCGATCGGCTGGGCCTCCCGCAGCAGACGGACGCGGGCGCGGTGAAGGGCGCCTACTTCAAGCTGGCCCGGCTGTACCACCCGGACACACTGCCACCCAACGCGCCGCCGGAGCTGGAGAAGCTCAAGGCGGAGATCTTCGGCTACATCGGCGATGCCTACCGCACGCTCACGGACGACAAGAGCCGGGCCGATTACATCGAAACGCTCAAGGGGGGCGCGGAGGGTCAGGAAGAGGTGGACGTGGTGGCCATCCTCCAGGCGGAGGAGCGCTTCAAGAAGGGCACCATCTTCATGAAGGCGCGCAAGTACGCCGAGGCGGTGGCCATCTTCGACGAGGCCATCCAGCTCAACGGGGCGGAGGCCGAGTTCCACGCCTGGCGCGCCTACGCCCGCTTCTGCGCGGCGCCGGACAAGAAGGCCATCCAGCCCGAGGTGTTCCGAGAGCTCCAGCAGGCCATCAAGAAGAACGAGCGCTGCGCTCCGGCGCACTACTTCATGGGCCTCATGGCCAAGACGCTGGGGGACGCCACCGGGGCCCTCAAGCACTTCAAGCGCACCGTGGAGCTTCAGCCAGATCACATCGATGCGCAGCGAGAAGTGCGCATGGCGGCCCAGAAGAAGTAGGGTGCGCCCCCGCATGAGGCGCTGGAGTGCGCCTCACGCCACTGAAGGAGACGACGTGCCGCTCACCGGCAAGCAGCGCCGCGCCCTGCGCGCGAAGGGGCACCACCTGGAGCCCGTGGTTCTCGTAGGTCAGTCCGGCGTCACCGAGGGCGTGCTGAGCGCCCTGACGCAGGCGCTGAACGACCACGAGCTCATCAAGGTGAAGATCAACGAGGGCCCGGAGACGCGGCACGAGGCCGCCGAGCGCATGGCACAGGGCACCGGCTCGGAGCTGGTGCAGCTGCTGGGGCGCACGGCGCTGCTCTTCAAGAAGCGCAAGGAGGACTCGGAGTTCGACGACCTGTGAGCCCTACGGCTCGCGGGTGAAGCCCGCGGCCTCGGAAGCGCTCTGGGCCGCGGCGCCCAGGCGCTCGAGGAGCGTGGGGCCGAAGTACTGACGCTTGGACTCGCCGGCCTTCTGAGCCACCTGCTCGGGCGTGTCCACATAGCCGATGTAGTCTCCGGAGAGCCCCAGCACGCGCGTGGCGCCGGTGCGCTGGAGCAGCACCTGGCCCGCTCCCATGGTGGGCTCACCGGGGAGCGTGAGCAGCTCCAGGGGCCCCAGCGCGAGTGCATTCACCGCGGCCACCCGGGCGGAGGAGTGGCACAGGAAGTTGTCCCCAGCGGCCCGGGTGAGGGCGGGCACCAGCCGGGAGGAGTCCGGCCGAGGCAGCGCCACCTCCGCGCGCGCCAGCGCCAGCCGCGTCGGCCCCGGAACGGCCGAGGGCACGGCCTTGTCCACCAACCCCGAGAGCGCCTGGGCGAAGGCCGCCGCGCGCTCCACGCCCTGTCCCTCATTGAAGGCCACGGAGGCGTTGCCCACGGCCCCCTGGAGCACGAGCACCACCCCGCCCCCGGCCTCGCGAAGTTCGCTGAGGCGACCCGGATAGTCCGGGTCCACGGAGGCATGCTGGCGGGGTACCAGGGTGGGGTGCGCGGCGAGCAGGAGCAGCTCGGCGACAGGCCCCGACGCCCCCCGGAAGACGACCCGGGTGAGCACGCCATCCGGAGGCTCGCCACCCGAGCGCGAGTAGACGAAGCCCGGCTCACGCGCCTCGCCCACCTCCAATGTCGCGTCCGTGAGCGTGGCGGCGGCCTGCCTGAGCGCCTCCAGGGCCGCGGAGCTGACCGCGCTCAGGGAGTCGTCCCGGTAGCGCCCGGTGCCCGCGATCTGGGCCACCAGCCGCGAGTCATAGCCACCCAAGGACGAGTGCGTGTGCGTGGCGAACACCAGCACGTCGTTGATGCCCAGCTCCGCGCCTCGCAGGCGGAGGGGCTCCACCAGGTTCGCCGTCACCGACAGCAGCTCCAGGGAGACGAGGCCCACGCGCACCTCGCCCACCTGCACCACGACGGCGCGGGCGTGGGGAGCCGGCGCGGCCTGGGAGGCCTCGGGACGCGGAGGCGGGTAGCCGGCGACGACGACGGGAAAAGGCGGCTGCAGCGGCACCCGAGCAGCCCCGACCTTCAAGGCCCCCTCGGCGCGGGTGTTGAGCATGAGCGCTGGAGGGCGGGTCTCCCACCGCCCGCACCAGTTCCACGAGGCGATGGCATACGCCGCGCCCGCAGTGAGCAGCGCGAAGGGCAGCAGGGAGCGCAGGAGGCGGCGTCTCGAGGCCATGCGGGGCGGAAGCCTAACCGTTCAGGTTTTCCGGGGGCTGGCTATCGCACAGCCACCACGCGGGCCCTCCCCTGCCCGCCCGCCCACACGCTCCGACCTGGGGTGGGTGGAATACCCAGCAGAAGGGAGAGGGTTCCTGTTCCGCTGTGCGCTCGAAAAGGGGATAAGGCGCCACCATGTGCGGCATCTTCGGAATCATCGGACATCCCGAGGCCTCGAACCTCACGTACCTGGGTCTGCACGCGCTGCAGCACCGCGGGCAGGAGTCGGCCGGCATCGTCGCGTCTGACGGGCGCCAGCTGCGCTCGCATCGGCAGATGGGGCTGGTGGCGGACATCTTCGGCGCGCCGACGCTGGAGAAGCTGCCAGGCAACGCCTCGATCGGCCACGTGCGCTACTCCACGGCGGGCGTCAGCCAGCTCAAGAACGCCCAGCCGCTGTCGGTGGAGTACGCGGGCGGGCAGATGGCCGTGGCGCACAACGGCAACCTGGTGAACGCCAAGGAGCTGCGGACGTCGCTGGAGGCCGACGGAGCCATCTTCCAGTCGGACTCGGACACCGAGGTCGTCATCCACCTCATCGCCCGCTCGCGGCAGCCCACCTTCGAGAAGAAGGTCATCGAGGCGCTGAGCAAGGTGAAGGGGGCCTACAGCCTGCTGTTCCTCACGCAGGGGCAGCTGGTGGCGGTGAGAGACCCGTACGGCTTCCGGCCGCTGGTGCTGGGGCGGCTGCGCAACAGCTACGTGCTGGCCAGCGAGACGACGGCGTTGGACCTCATCGAGGCGGAGTACATCCGCGAGCTCGAGGCCGGCGAGATGGTCGTCATCGACGCGCAGGGCATGCGCACCAGCCAGCCCTTCGTGCCGACGCGGCTGGGGCGCTGCATCTTCGAGCACGTGTACTTCGCCAAGCCGGACTCGGTGCTGTTCGGCACGAGCGTGTACGAGACGCGCAAGGAGCTGGGGCGACAGCTGGCGCGCGAGCAGCCCGCGCCGGGAGCGGACCTGGTCATCGCCGTGCCGGACTCGGGAGTGCCGGCGGCGATCGGCTTCTCGCAGGTGAGCGGGATCCCGTATGACGTGGGGCTCATCCGCAGCCACTACGTGGGGCGCACGTTCATCGAGCCGCAGCAGTCGATCCGTCACTTCGGCGTGAAGCTGAAGCTGTCGGCGGTGCGGCAGGTGCTCAAGGGCAAGCGCGTGGTGGTGGTGGACGACTCGATCGTGCGCGGCACCACGAGCCGGAAGATCGTCAAGATGCTGAAGGCGGCCGGGGCGGTGGAGGTCCACCTGCGCATCTCGTCTCCGCCGACGAGCTGGCCCTGCTACTACGGCATCGACACGCCGAGCCGGCAGGAGCTGATCGCCTCCAACCACTCGACGGAGGAGATCGCCCGCTACGTGACGGCGGACACCCTGGGCTACCTCTCGCTGGAGGGGCTGGGCGCGGCGGTGGGCGACAAGGAGCGCAACACCTTCTGCACGGCGTGCTTCTCCGGAAAGTACCTGGCCGGAGAGCTGAGCGAGGCGGCGGCTGCGGCCAACGCCAAGGCAGCAACCGCGGCGAGCGCCGAGCCGAATAACGCCGAGGCGGCGGTGGCCACGGGCCCGACGATGCCCGCGGGCAAGCAGCTCACGGCCTGAGCGCACGTGCATGGAAGCCGCCCTCCCCTCTCCCGTGCGGAGAGGGGGCGGGGTGAGCGCTGCTCAGTGCTTGTTGTCGAAGGCGATGCCCTTCTTCACCTCATCGATGGCGTCCTTGGTGCTCTGGATGGCCTTCACGCGGTGCCCCCCCTTATCGGAGGCAGCCTTCTCCAGGGAGTCGAGCGCGGACTGCAGGTGGACCAGGGCATCCTTCATGCGAGGCTGACGGTCGGCATAGGCCTGGGTGGCGAAGCCTCCGAGGCAGAAGGCGGCGGCGGCGATGAGGAGGGTGCGGCGCATGGGTGACTCCCGAGAGTGGAAAAAGGGTTCGCCTGCATGAACCCAGGCCCCGCGAAAAGGTTGCGGGCCTTTTTTCTACCCCTGAGTTTTCTCGCCGTTCCTGCCCTCCATGAAGTCGACCAGGTCCCCCGGCAGCGGTGAGTCGAACGTCACCCGCTCCCCGGTCCCCGGATGGGGAAAGGAGAGATGGGCGGCGTGGAGCGCGTGGCGGGGCAGGCGCAGGCGCACCCAGGCCTCGGGCTCCAGGCAGTGCTTGCTGAAACGGTCGAAGTAGCCCGGATCGGGGCCGTACATCTTGTCCCCCACGAGGGGAAAGCCCGCCGCGTGCAGGTGAATGCGGATCTGGTGCTGGCGACCCGTCTCCGGATAGCAGCGCAGCAGGGCGAAGGGCTCCCCGTCGCGGGTGAAGCGCTGGAGCACCTGGAAGCGGGTGCGACTCTCCTTGCCCTGCACGGCGTCGATGCGCACGGCGATGCGGATGAGCGCGGTGCCCTCGGCGATGGGCGCGTCCACGAAGAAGGTGTCCTCGGGCGGGTGGCCCTCGCAGATGGCGAGATACTCCTTATGGACGTCGCGAGAGACGAAGAGACGCCCCAGCACGCGGCACGACTCGGTGGTGCGCCCACAGACGACGAGCCCGCTCGTCTCGCGGTCCAGGCGGTGGGCGGGCTCGGCGAAGTGCTCGCCAAAGCGCTCCCGCAGCAAGGTCGTCAACGTGCCCGTCTGGTAGCGGGCGCTGGGGTGGATGGGCAGGCCCGCGGGCTTGTCGAGCACGAGGAGCCAGTCGTCCTGGAAGGCGATCGGCAGCTCGGTCGGCGTGTCCGGCTCGTCGCTGGCGCGGCGGCGGATGCTGAAGATGAGCCCCGGGTAGACCAGCGTGGAGGGCGTGAGGCGGTGCTCACAGATGAGGCCCCGCTGGATGATGCCCCGGATGCGCGCGAGGGACAGGCGGCGGATCTTCTCGTTGAGGTAGCGGTCCAAGCGCCAGCCGGCGTAGTTGGGCTCCACGACGTACTCGATGTCGACGTAGCCCTCGGCCGCCTCGCCCGAGGTAGGGATTTCCGCGCTCTTCTCGCTCATGCCGCCGGCCCCCTCCTAACACGGGCCGGAGCGCCACGCAGGAGGGCTCCGCCCCTCGCCCAGCAACCAGGGCAGCCATCCCACCCCGAGTCCGAGTATGATGGCTCCCTACCTCAGAGGTCCTGATGTCCCCACCCAAAGGCCTGGCTCCACTCTCTCAAGAAGAGCGCGCCCCAGGGCAAGGGGGCATGCGTGTGACGTCGGAGGAGCCTCCAGCCCGCGACTCCGGGGTGTGGGCCGCGATGGAGCTCCAGACGGAGTTCCATCGGGGAGGTGACGTGCGGCAGCTCTGCGCCCGGCTGCTCGGGTTGCTCCTCGAACAGACCCGGAGCGGGTACGGGTTCGTGGGCGAGCTCTTCCCGGAGGCGGCGTCCGCTCCCCGCTTCCGGGCCCTGGCCTCCACGCCTACGTGTTGGATGGACGCGCTGGAGCGCGCCCCGGACTCAGAGCTCGCCGCGCTCTTCAATGATGCTTCGGCCCTCCGGGGCCTCCCGCTCTCACCGGGAGGCGCCCCCGTGAGCACCTTCCTGCTCTTGCCCCTCGAGGTGCGGCGGGAGCGGGTGGGGATGATCGGCCTGGCGAACCGACCCGGCGGCTATGACGCCGAGCTCATCGGCGCCCTCCAGCCCCTGCTGACCGTTGGGGCCGTCCTCGTGCAGGGCTCGCACGCCGAGCAGCGGCGGCAACGGACCGAGGAGGCGCTACGGCAGGCCCAGGCGAACACGGAGCGCCTGAGCCTGGCTCTAGGCTGCGTGGAGGATGGCTTCTGGGAGCTGGACCTCCCCACCGAGACGCTGCACCCGAGCCGACGCTTCCTGGAGCTGGTGGGCAAACTCCCCGGCGAGCTGGAGCACACCATCGCCGCGTGGGGCCGCCTGTGCCACCCCGAGGACGTGGCGGAGGTCCAGCGCATGTTCGCAGAGCAGCCGGGAGGAGACGCGCCCCGCATCCAGTTCACCTACCGGGCGCGGCGCCCCGATGGCACCTGGGCGTGGATCCTCTGCCGGGCCCAGGTGGTGGAGCGCGATGCGCAGGGCCGTGCGGTGCGGGTGATGGGCACCGACTTCGACATCACCGTCCACAAGCAGACCGAGGAGCGCCTGAGCGCGCTGATCCAGGCCATCCCGGACCTCATCTTTCGCATCGGCGTCGATGGCACCTTCATCGACTACAACGCCGGGAACCCGGAGCCGACGGCGCTGCCGCCCTCGGTGTTCCTGGGCAAGCGCATCCAGGACCTGCCTCTGCCCAAGCCCTTCATCGAGCTGACGCTCACCCAGGTACAGCGGGTCATCCGCGAGGGCGGCACGGCCGTCTACGAGTACCAGCTGGGCAAGCCGCCCTTGGGGCTCCAGCACTACGAGGCACGCGCGGTCCGCAGCGGGCCGGACGAGGCCGTCTGCATCGTGCGCAACATCACCGAGCGCAAGCTCTCCGAGGAGCGCCAGGCGCAGCTCATCCAGGGCGAGAAGCTGGCGCTGATGGGACAGCTCGCCGCGGGCGTCGCGCACGAGATCAACAACCCGGTGAGCTACGTGACGAGCAACCTGCGCTCCCTGGGCCGATACCTGACGGACCTCACGCCGCTGCTGCGCTCCCAGCGCGAGCTCATGGACAGCCTGAAGCGAGGTGAGCCGCCCCCGGCGGAGCAGCTCACGCGGGCGCGCGAGCTGTGGGCGGGACAGGACACGGAGTTCCTGCTCCAGGACATGACGGACATCGTCCGGGAGTCGCTGGATGGCTCGCGGCGCATCAAGGAGATCGCCCAGGGCCTGCGCACCTTCTCCCGCGAGGAGGAGGAGCAGCCCCAGCACGTGGACCTGAACGAGGAGCTGGAGTCCACGCTGCGGATGGTCTGGAACGAGCTGAAGTACAAGTGCGAGCTCAAGCGCGACTTCGGCGAGCTGCCGCTCGTCGCCTGCTACCCCACCCAGCTCGCGCAGGTCTTCACCAACCTGCTGGTCAACGCCTCGCAGGCCATCGAGAAGTGGGGAGAGATCCGCGTCCGCACGCGGCAGGAGGGTGACGAGGTGGTGGTGAGCATCTCGGACACGGGCAAGGGAATGGACCCGGAGACACTGGCCCGGCTCGCCACCCCCTTCTTCACCACCAAGCCCCGCGGCCAGGGCACGGGGCTGGGGCTCTACGTCAGCTACGGCATCATCGCCCGGCACAAGGGGCGCGTCGAAGTGCGGAGCGAGCCGGGCAAGGGCACCACCTTCACCCTGCACCTGCCGCTCGTCCAGGAGGAGCGGCCCTCGGGCGCCATGGCCTGAGGGCCGGCCACGGCTGTCACGCCGTGGCGCGCAGCTCCTCGGAGCCCGCGCCCAGCACGCGCTCGTACAGCTCGGCGATGCGCTCGGCGGAGCGCCCATCCCACAGCGCCGGCACCCGGCCCTGCTTGCCCTGGCCGTCGAGGATGCGGTCCGCCTCCTGGCTGATGCGCACCGGGTCGGTGCCGACGACGAGGTTGGTGCCCTGCTCCACGGTGATGGGGCGCTCGGTGTTCTCGCGCAGCGTGAGGCACGGCACGCCCAGCGCCGTGGACTCCTCCTGAAGGCCGCCCGAGTCGGTGAGGATGAGCCGAGCCTGCGAGGTGAGCGCGAGGAACTCCAGGTAGCCCATGGGCTCCACGAGGCGCAGCGCCGGAGTGCGCTCGAGCATGCCGCTCAGGCCCTGGTCGGCCAACATCTTGCGCGTGCGCGGGTGGACCGGAAAGAGGATGGGCATCCGCCCGGCCACGTGGGCCAGCGCGGACAGGAGCCCGCCCAGCACCTTCGGATCATCCACGTTGGAGGCCCGGTGGAGCGTACACACCGCGTAGTTGCCGGCGGTGAGCCCCAGCTCCTGGAGCGTGGAGAGCTTCTCGGCCTGGGCCTTGGAGGCGAGCAGCGTGTCGATCATCACGTTGCCCACGAAGTGGATGCGGGACGGGTCCACGCCCTCCTTGAGGAGGTTGGCGTCGCCATCCTGAGAGGGCGTGAGGAGCAGGTCCGCGAGTCGGTCCGTGACGATGCGGTTGATCTCCTCGGGCATGGTGGTGTCGAAGCTGCGCAGGCCCGCCTCCACGTGGGAGATGCGGATGCCCATCTTCGAGGCCACCAGGGCGCCGGCCAGGGTGCTGTTGACGTCACCCACCACGGAGACGAGGTCTGGCTTCTCGCGCAGGAAGACCTTCTCCAGCTCGATCATGATGCGGGCGGTCTGCTCCGCGTGGCTGCCCGAGCCGATGCCCAGGTAGACGTCCGGCGCGGGCATGCCCAGGTCGGTGAAGAAGACATCACTCATCTTCACGTCGTAGTGCTGGCCGGTGTGGACGAGGATCTGCGAGAGCCGACCGCGCTGGGCGATGGCCTTGTGGATGGGCGCCACCTTCATGAAGTTGGGGCGCGCGCCGACGATATGGAGAACCTTCTTCATGGCCCGGGGAAGCTAGGCACGGTCTGTCCGGTGGCCAGTGTCGGGGGCCCATCAGTGCGGGCGAGGCGTCCTGAATCTGATAGACGGGCCGGCCATGGCCTCTCTCCGGACCGTCGCCGTCATCCCCGCCCGCCATGCCAGCACCCGCTTCCCTGGCAAGCCGCTCGCCCTCATCGCCGGCCGGGCCATGGTGGAGCATGTGTGGCGCCGCTGTCAGGAATCCCACGCCTTCGATGAGGTGCTGGTGGCCACGGACGATGTGCGCATCCAGGAGGCGGTGGCGCGCTTCGGCGGCACGGCGGTGATGACGAGCCCCGACTGCGCCACGGGGACGGACCGGGTGGCGGAGGTGGCGCGGGGCCGCCCGGGCGTGGACGTGTGGGTGAACGTGCAGGGCGACGAGCCGCTGTTGGACCCGGAGGCGCTGAAGGTGCTGGCGGGGCTGTTCTCGGACTCGGCCGTGGAGATGGGCACGCTGGTCCGGCCGCTGGAGGCCGCCGAGGTGCCCAACCCGAACGTGGTGAAGGCGGTGCTGGCGCGCAACGGGGACGCGCTCTACTTCAGCCGGGCGGCGCTGCCCTTCATCCGGGAGGCGGGGCACGAGGGCAGCGTGCAGCGGTGGGCGCACATCGGCCTGTACGGCTATCGGCACGAGACGCTGCGGAAGCTGGCCTCGCTGACCCCTACGCCTCTGGAAGAGGCGGAGAAGCTGGAGCAACTCCGGGCGCTGGAGCACGGCCTGCGCATCCGCTGCGGGCAGGTGCGCTGGAGCACGGTGGCCGTGGACGTGCCCGAGGACGTAGCCCGCGTGGAGGCGGTGCTGCGCGCCCGGGGCTCAGGGCCCGCTGTCTTGTGAGCTCGCGGACGCGGGGGCCTCGGGCTCCTCCTGGCGCTGGCCGCCGGGCCCCGCCATCTCCCCCTCCCAGAGCAGGGGCGGCTCATCGACGAGGAAGGCGCTGAGCGAGGCCATGGCCTGCTCGCGCAGCGGATCCTTGTGGTGCTCGTAGCACTCGTAGCGATCGGCCAGGAAGCGCTGCCGCCACAGCGGGTGCTCCTGGTAGGGCTCGAGCGCCTTCTGACACAGGCCGCCCCAGTCCAACCGGCGAGCCAGGTTCACCCGCACCCGCTGCCGCTCGGCCTGGAGCGCGTAGCCGGCGAACGGCTGCTCCAGGTGGGCGTACAGGCGCAGTCCCAGGGAGCGCTCCTTGCGCGCCAGCTCCTGCGTGGCCTCCAGCAGCAGGGCGGTCACGGTGCGCTGGCCCCAGGGCTCCTTGGACAACCAGACATAGGCCTGCTCGAAGGCGCCCGCCGCCTCGGTCCACCGGCCCTGCCGCAGCCGCAGGACGCCGAGCAGCGCCTCCGCCTCCATGGCCGCCAGGGGCCGCAGCTGCTCGATGAACGGTAGCGCGGCCTCGTCCCCGGTCTGCGCGAGCGCCTGCGACACCCACGTCAGCTCCAGCAGGCCCTTGGGCTGCCACCCACCCTCGCGCCACTTGCTCACGGCCGCCGGGAAGTCCCCGCGCTGAACCAGCTTGATGAACTCCTGGTGGCCCACGGTGGCACGGTCGGGGTTCTGCGGCTGCGTCAACAGCACGCCCCGGGTGGCGGTCGCCACGGTCACGCGCTGCACCTCCACGCGCGCCCAGTCGACCGCGCCCCGGCTCAGGGCGGGCTGCGAGGCCTGCAGGGAGAGGGCCCCGGTGCGCAGCATGGCGGGAATCTTCGAGGACTCCGAGCGCCCCACCGTCCGGGCGATGGCGAACTCCATGAAGGACAGATCATCGGTGTTGATGAAGGCCTCGTGGCCCTCCGCCAGCTTCCGGGCCAGCGCGTCACTGCCGATGTAGTGGGCCAGCACGCCCTCCAGCTCGTCGGTGGACCACGCGACGAGGGCGGCCTTGCGGAAGGGCTCCTGGGCCAGCCGCGCCCGCATCCGGTCGGCGTCGTAGACGATGGGCGCCTCGGTGGCGACCAGCAGCAAGTCACCCCCGTTGGTCTGCCACGTCTCCACCGCCGGGAACTCCGAGGCGAGCGTGGCGTAGGCGCTCCGCACCGTCGTGGCGTCGATCTCATACGCCTGGAGCCACTGGATGAAGATGCCGCCCGGGGCCATGCGCTGCCGCACCGCCTGGTAGAAGTCCTGGGTGAAGAGGCTGGAGATGCCGGCGCGGTAGGGGTTGGAGGGCTCGGACAGGATGATGTCGTAGCGCTGCTTCGAGGCGAGCAGCACCTCGCGCGCATCCCCGATGAAGGTGTGAACCTTGGGGTTGGACATCACGTTCATGTTCACCGGCGCGGCGTGCTCGGCGAACTTGAGGATGGCAGGCTCGATCTCCACCACATCCACCCGCTCCACGTCCGGCACGGCGCCGATCCACCCGGCGGAGCTGCCCGTGCCCAGGCCGATGACGAGCGCCTGGCGCGGCTGCGGGTGGAGGAGCATGCCCACCATCCCGCTCATCACCTGGGTGGACGCATCCCCGATGCTGTTCCCGTCCGACTTGCCGTTCACGTAGAAGGCGCTGCCATCCTTCACGAGCACGCCCACGCTGCTCTCGACGCCCTCGAACTCCAGCATCAGCTCGCGCTGCGGGGTGCTGGCCCACTCGCGCAGCCGGTTGAAGGTGGGGCGCTCCAGCCGGGCACGTCCCGCGCCGATGGGGTTGTGCCGCCAGGCGGCGCTGGGACCGGGCGCCATGAGCATCATCACGGCCAGGGCGCCCGCGACGGCGGGCAGCCACAATCTGCCGACCTGCCGCTCGCGGAGCAGCGCCAGCACCAGGGCCGCCGCGCCGAGCACCAGCAGCAGGCCGACCACGAGCCGCCACGTTCCAGGAGCTGTCAGCAGCGGCATCACCCCGAAGCCGCCGGCCAGGGAGCCGATGATGGCGCCCACCGTGTTCCACGCGTACGCGAGTCCCACTTCCTTGCCGACGTTCTCCCGCCCACGCCCCAGCAGCGCCAGCAGCAGGGGGAACTGGACGCCGGAGATGAAGGCCGCCGGGAGGATGACGAGCGCAGCCACCGCGGACCAGCTCATCACCAGTCCGATGAAGCCGAAGCCCTCGAGCGAGCGCAGCATCATGGCGAACACCGCCACCCGGTCCCCGAGGGCATAGGGCACGGCGATGAAGAGCGCCTCCGCGAGGCACGTAAGGGCAAAGCCCCGCACCGTGGCGGGCCGGTCCCGTCCCCATGCCGCGTAGGCACCGCCTCCCAGGCCGATGCCCAGCAGCGCGATGATGAGGATGAGCCCGAAGGTGAAGGTGGAGCCCCCCAGCAGCGGGCTGAGCATTCGGTACCAGACCAGCTCCATCAGCAGGAAGGCGAAGCCCACCGCGGCGGCGGCGGCCAGCACGAACGTGCGCGGGGGCGGAGCGAAGCGGGCGGGCTCGGCCTCGGGAGCGGGCTCGGCGGCAGCGGAGGAAGCCTCCTGCTCCGGCATCGAGCGCGACATGACCCGGGCCGCCATGGCGATGAGCCCATTGAGGAGACAGGCCAGCCACAGCGTCTGCTGGGTTCCGAAGACCTCGAAGAGGAAGAAGGTGGACAGGGCCGCTCCGGCCACGGCGCCCAGGGTGTTCACTCCATAGAGCACGGCCAGCGCGCGCCGACGCACGTCCCCGGTCGTCTCCGCCGCGCGGGCCACGGCCGGCAGGGTGCCGCCCATCAGCAGCGTAGGCACGGCCAGCAGCAGCGCCGAGAGCACCAGGCGCACCACGCTGCCCCCGGCCATGCCCAGCGCCACGGTGCCGCCCAGCGCGACGTACACCTCGCGGGCCAGCCACACGAGAACGGGCGTGGCCGCCGCGCTCAGGGCGATGAGGCCTTCCAGGTTGCCGTACAGCTCCAGTGGGCGGCGGTGCTTGTCGGCGCGAGGCCCCAGCAGCGCTCCACCCAGGCCCAGGCCGGCCATGAAGATGGCCAGCACAGCCGCCGACGCGGCGGTGGAGGCGCCAAAGATCAGGCGCAGCTCACGCTGCCACGCGGTCTGGTAGACCAGCGCGCACAACCCCGAGCCAAAGAGGAGCGGGGCAATCTTCCAAGCACGTGCGTTCATGAAATCCTTCGTGGGCGCATACCGAGGCGCCGGGGCGCGGATTAAACCTCGGCGCCTGGAGCCCAGCCAGAACCGGGACCGTGCCTGCTCGCTGGACTGGCTTCACTCAGATGACGGGAAGGTCTCCCGTGTCGTGTCCAAGCGGGAAGGCCGCGTCGATCCGGGCCAGCTCCTCCGCGGACAGCTCCAGCGTGGCGGCCGCTGCGTTGTCGCGCGCATGCGCCTCCTTGCTCGCCTTGGGGATGGCGAACAAAGAAGGCCGGCGAACGAGGAACCGCAGAGCCACCTGGAACGGGCTGGCGCCATGCGCCTTGGCGATGGAGGCCAGCACCCGCCCCCTTGGGCTGTCGGCGCGGGGAAAGCGCCCATTGCCAAAGGGGCTGTAGCCCACGACGGCGATATTGGCGCGCTCGCACCAGGGGAGCACGGTGTGCTCGATGGCGCGCTCCTCCAGGTGGTAGAGCACCTGATTGCAGGCCATGCGGCCCGGACCGGCGATGCGGACGGTCTCCTCCAGCTCCTCGACGCCGAAGTTGCTCACGCCCCAGGAGCGCACCTTGCCGTCCTGAACCAGCTTCTCGAAGGCGCGGACGGTGTCCTCCAGCGGGTGGGCCCCCGGCCAGTGCAGCAGGTAGCAGTCCAGTCGGTCGGTCTTCAGGCGTTGGAGGCTGCGCTCGCACGCCTTCAGGGTCCCCTCGTAGGTGGCGTGGGAGGGCATCACCTTGGAGACCAGGAACACGCTGTCTCGACGACCGGCGATGGCCTCGGAGACGATGGACTCCTCCACCCTGCCCCGGCCGTAGAGTTCCGCCGTGTCGATGTGCGTCATGCCCAGGTCCATGCCGACCTGGAGCGCCCGAACGGCGCTTGCTCGGTCATCGTTCTCCATCTGCCAGGTGCCCTGACCGAGGAACGGAACGGCTACACCCGTGACGCCAAAGACGCGCTTCTCCATGGGTCCCACCCTTTAGCACCTCGCCGCTCGCCGGGCAGCCGAGTCGCCGTCGGGTAACGCTGCGAGTCCAACATCCCCGCGTTAGTCTGGCGCCGTGGAAAAACCCTCCAAGCCCCGACCTCCCTCCAAAGCTACCCTGCGCCGTCTCCTGAGCCTGGCTCGGCCGGAAGTGCGCACGCTGATGCTCGGCACCGTCTTCCTCGCTCTGGGCAGCGGCATGGGGCTGCTGTACCCCCAGGCCATGCGCTTCATCATCGACGAGGCGCTGGGCGAGCGGAACCGAGACCTGATCGACCGGGCCGCGCTGGTGATGCTGGCCATCCTGGCTGTGCAGGCGATCGCGGTGGCGCTGCGCTACTACCTGTTCACCACGGCGGGAGAGCGCGTGGTGACGCGGCTGCGACAGGACCTGTTCGCCAGCCTCATGTCCCAGGAGGTAGGCTTCTTCGATGAGCGCAAGACGGGCGAGCTCACGAACCGCCTGGCCTCGGACACCACGGTGCTGCAGAACACGGTGAGCGCCAACATCTCCATGGTGCTGCGCAACGGGGCGCAGGCGTTGGGCGGCATCGCGATGCTCTTCTACACGTCGCCGGTGCTGACGCTGGTGATGCTGGCGGTGGTGCCGCCGGTGGCGGTGGGTGCGGTGGCCTACGGGCGGCGGGTGCGCAAGCTCTCCAAGGAGGTGCAGGACGCACTGGCCGCCTCCAACGAGGTGGCGGAGGAGAGCCTGTCGGGCGTGCGCACCGTGCGCGCGTTCGCGGCGGAGAAGCAGGAGGTACAGCGCTACCGGGGGGCGGTAGGCAAGGCATTCGAGCTGGCGCGGGGACGCATCCGCCAGTCGGCCACCTTCATGGGCGTGGCCTCCTTCTCGGGCTTCACGGCGGCGGCGGCGGTGCTCTGGTACGGCGGGCGGCTGGTGGTGGATGGGGCGCTGACGGTGGGCGGACTGACCTCCTTCCTCGTGTACTCGCTGTTCGTGGCCTTCGCGCTGGGAGCGTTGACGGAGCTGTGGGCGGACTTCATGCGCGCCTCGGGGGCTGCGGAGCGCGTGTTCGAGCTGATGGACCGCAAGCCTTCCATCCCCATCACCGGGGGAGAGCGCCCGGCGGCCATCCAGGGTCGGGTGGAGCTGCGAGACGTGCGTTTCTCGTATCCGGCGCGCTCGGACGTGCAGGTGCTGCAGGGCATCGATCTGACGATTCAGCCGGGCGAGGTGGTGGCCATCGTCGGTCCCTCGGGCGCGGGTAAGTCGACGATCGCGAGCATGCTGACGCGGCTCTACGATCCGCAGGGTGGCCAGGTGGTGCTGGACGGCAAGGACTTGAAGGCGCTGGATCCGGAGTGGTTGCGCCAGCAGATCGGCATCGTGGCGCAGGAGCCGCTGCTGTTCTCCTCATCCATCGCGGACAACATCCGCTACGGGCGGGCGGGGGCGAGCGACGCGGAGGTGGAGGCGGCGGCGCGAGCAGCCAACGCGCACGACTTCGTCTCGCGGTTCCCAGAGGGCTACAAGACGCTGGTGGGCGAACGGGGCGTGCAACTGTCGGGTGGGCAGAAGCAGCGCGTGGCGATTGCCCGGGCGATGCTGAAGGACCCGCGCCTGCTCATCCTGGACGAGGCCACCAGCGCGCTGGACGCGGAGAGCGAGCACCTGGTGCAGGAGGCGCTGGAGCGGCTGATGAAGGGCCGCACCACGCTGATCATCGCTCACCGGCTCTCCACGGTGATTGGAGCCGACCGGGTAATGGTGCTCGAGGGCGGCCGCGTGGTGCAGAGCGGCAGCCACTCCGCGCTCATGGGGCAGGAGGGCCTCTACCGCCGCTTGGTGGAGCGGCAGTTCGTGGCCGCCTGAAGACCGACCGAGCAGCCCACTACCCCACACTGCGCACATCGATCCCTAGCGCACGTACCCGGGGGCCGATTAATACTGGTGCCGCAGTCGAAAGGAGGTGATGCCTTGACCGACATCAGTCAGGCATCCACCTCCGCTGGCATGGCGGCCTAAGCACCCCACCCAGCGGATGTGGAGCCAAGCAGTGAGGGCCCGTTCCTCCCGCGCGCGCTGTACCCGAAAGGGGCGCCCGGGGAGAACGGGCCTTTTATTTGCCCCTCCTCCGCCCCATTTCTCCTCGGACTCTTCGGGAATGACCTCCCCGGTGCCCTGTTAGCGGCCCCAAGGGGGGAGCCTTCCGTCGTCCTGGAGAATCCCTGTCGTGTCCATTACACCCTGTCCCACACCCCTGCCTTCCGCTCTCCGTGAAGAGGAGGCGGTGGACTCCCAGCGCAACCTCTTCTGCCCTCACTACGACGGCTGCCTGCACCAGGCCGTCAAGCGCGCCTGGGACGGCTGGAGCTGCCGTCACTGTCCTCTGCGGAACTTCCGCGTCGGAATGCCGGAGGCAAGCGAGTACGCCCACTCCCGGCCCCGAGGCCCGGATGGCACCTGAGCCCACCACGCGCCCGAACGGACGACAGCCGACCCCAGAGAATCGTTGACGCACCCCAACCTCCTTGGCAGGAAGGGTCATGCGCTCGAAGAAGACCAAGTACATCTTCGTGACCGGCGGTGTGGTCAGCTCCCTGGGCAAGGGGCTGGCCTCCGCCTCCATCGGCGCCCTGCTGGAGAACCGCGGGCTCAACATCACCCTCATCAAGCTGGACCCGTACATCAACGTGGATCCCGGCACGATGAGCCCCTTCCAGCACGGCGAGGTCTACGTCACCGAGGACGGCGGCGAGACCGACATGGACCTGGGCCACTACGAGCGCTTCACCAACGCTCACATGAGCCGGATGAACAACTTCACCTCCGGCCGCATCTACCACTCCGTCATCATGAAGGAGCGGCGGGGCGAGTACCTCGGCAAGACGGTGCAGGTCATCCCGCACGTCACCGACGAAATCAAAGCCACCATCCGCCAGGCCGCCCAGGACGTGGACGTCGTCATCGTGGAGATCGGCGGCACGGTGGGTGACATCGAGTCGCTGCCCTTCCTCGAGGCCATCCGCCAGATGCGCTACGACGTGGGCAGCGCGAACGCCATCTACATCCACCTCACGCTGCTGCCCTACATCGGCGCGGCTGGCGAGGTGAAGACCAAGCCCACCCAGCACTCGGTGATGAAGCTGCGGGAGATCGGCATCCAGCCCGACTTCCTGCTGTGCCGCACCGACCGGGAAATCTCCCGCGAGCTCAAGGACAAGATCGCCATGTTCTGCAACGTGGACACGGGCAACGTGTTCACCTCGCCGGACGTAAAGAGCATCTACGAGCTGCCGCTGGAGCTGCACCGCCAGGGGCTCGACGAGCGGCTGGCCGAGGTGCTCAACATCTGGAGCCGCGCCCCGCACCTCGAGCGCTGGGACAACATCATCCGCAAGGTGTACGAGCCCGCCCGCGGAGAGGTGAAGGTGGGCATCGTCGGCAAGTACGTGGACCTCAAGGAGAGCTACAAGAGCCTCAACGAGGCGCTGCTCCACGGCGGTATCGCCAACGACGCGCGGGTAAACCTCATCTTCGTGGACTCGCAGGACGTGGAGGCCCAGGGGCCCGAGAAGCTGCTGGCCGGCGTGGACGCCATCCTGGTGCCGGGCGGCTTCGGCGTGCGCGGCACGGAAGGAAAGATCGCCGCCGTGCGCCACGCCCGCGAGAAGAAGATCCCCTTCTTCGGCATCTGCCTGGGCCTGCAGATGGCGGTGGTCGAGTTCAGCCGCGACGTGCTGGGGCTCAAGGAGGCCAACTCCCTGGAGTTCAACGAGCACACCCCGCACCCGGTGGTGACGCTGATGGAGAGCCAGGTGAAGGTGCAGGACAAGGGCGGCACCATGCGCCTGGGCAGCTATGCCTGTGCCCTGCTGCCCGGCTCCCTGGCCCACAAGCTCTACGGGCAGGACACCGTCCAGGAGCGCCACCGCCACCGCTACGAGGTGAACAACGCCTACCGCGGCCGGCTCCAGGAGGCCGGGCTCGTCATCTCCGGCCACAACCCCGAGCTCAATCTGGTGGAGATGATCGAGCTCAAGGATCACCCCTTCTTCATCGGCTGCCAGGCTCACCCCGAGTTCAAGAGCAAGCCGTTCGCTCCCCATCCCCTCTTCTCCGGCTTCATCAAGGCGGCGCTCACCCAGCGTGACGCCACCCGTGGAGCCTCGCAGGTGCAGGCATGATCACCCTCGCCGGCCACTCCGTGGGCCAGGGCCAGAAGCTGTTCGTCATCGCGGGACCGGACGTCATCGAGTCCGAGGAGCTGGCGCTGCGCCACGCCCACCTGCTCAAGGGCATTACCCAGCGGCTGGGCGTGCCGTATGCCTTCAAGTGCTCCTACGACAAGGCCAACCGCACCAGCGGCAAGTCCTTCCGCGGCCCCGGCCTGAAGGAAGGCCTGCGCGTGCTGCGCCGCATCCGCGAGGAGGTGGGCGTGCCCATCCTCACGGACGTCCACGAAAGCTCCCACGTGGGCCCCGCCGCCGAGGTGGTGGACATCATCCAGATTCCCGCCTTCCTGTGCCGGCAGACGGACCTGGTGGAGGCCGTGGCCCGCTCGGGCAAGGGCGTCAACCTCAAGAAGGGCCAGTTCGTCGCCCCCAAGGACATCGTCCACTCGGCGCGCAAGGCCATGGAGGTGGGCAACCCCAACGTGCTCGTCACCGAGCGCGGTGCCTCCTTCGGCTACAACAACCTCGTGGTGGACATGCGCGGCTTCCTCCAGATGCGCGAGGCGGGCCTGGCCGTGTGCTTCGACGCCACCCACTCGGTGCAGCTGCCCTCCGCCGGCAACGGCGAGACGGCCGGTGAGCGCAAGTTCGTCTCACTGCTGGCCCGCGCCGCCGCGGCCGCCGGCATCGACGCGCTCTTCACGGAAGTCCACGAGGACCCGGATCGTGCCCTGTGTGACGGTCCGTGCTCTCTCAATCCCCAGATGTTCGAGGACGTGGTACGAAGTGTGCTGGCCATCCGCCGCGCGCTGGGCCACGAGCCCGCGTAGGCACCTGGGAGGGGACACGCAGCGGCCATGACGGAGACACTTCCCAAGCCGAGCAAGGAAGAGCTGGTGGCCCGCGCGGCACGCGTGCGCCTGCTCGTGTTCGACGTGGACGGAGTGCTCACCGACGGCGGCCTCTATTACGGCCCCAGCGGCGAGGCCATGAAGCGCTTCGATGTAAAGGACGGCCACGCCCTGGTGATGGCCCGCCTGGCGGGCTTGCCGGCCGCCGTGCTCACGGCGCGCAGCTCGTCCATCGTCGATGTCCGTGGGCGCGAGCTGGGACTGGCCGCTATCCTCCAGGGAAAGAAGGAAAAAGGGCCTGCCCTGGACGAACTGCTCACCCAGTTCTCCATACCCGCTGAGTCCTGTGCTTATATGGGGGACGACCTGAACGACCTGGGTCCTATGTCACGGGTAGGATTGTCCGCATGTCCCGCGGATGCTGTACCGGAGGTCCGGCACGAGGCCCATTTCGTGGCTCAGAGCCGGGGCGGCCAGGGAGCCGCCAGGGAATTGGTGGAGCTGTGCTTGAAGGCCAGTGGTCGTTGGGAAGACGTGGTAGGTTTGATGAGACGCTCTGACACTCAGAGCATTCTCAAGGGTTGAAGTAACCTCGGTTTCAAGGTAGGTGTTGAATTCCATGAGCACCGGATCTGGGCAGCCTAAGGAAGAGTTGTTGCCGTCGGGGTCGACGGACAACCTGTACACCACCCACGACATCAGCCGTCTGCTGCAGGTGGACCCGTCGACCGTGAGCAAGTGGATCGACCGGGGCATCCTGATGGCCTTCCGCACTCCGGGCGGCCACCGGCGCGTGCGCTCGGCGGACCTGCGCTCCTTCCTCATCGCCCACCAGATGCCGGTGCCGGATGAGCTGGGCAGCGGCACGGTGAAGCTGCTGGTGGTGGACGACGAGCGCCCCGTGCTCGACGCCATCAAGCGCGCCTTCAAGCCCTACACGGCCCAGGTGGAGTTGCAGACCACCAGCAGCGGCGTGGAAGCGCTGCTGCTCGTGTCGGAGCAGAAGCCGCACGGCATGCTCATCGACTTGAACATGCCGGACATCGACGGTCTCGAGGTCTGCCGTCGCATCCGCGCGCGCAAGCAGATGGAGAGCGTTCGCCTCATCACCATGACCTCCAACCACTCGCCCGAGGTGGTGGAGCAGTCCAAGCAGGCCGGCGCCATCGCGTGCCTGGCCAAGCCCCTGGACGTGCAGCAGGTGCTGGAGCTGTTCCGCATCCCGCTGGCGCTCGGCACCAAGAAGTAGAAAAGGGGCCCCCGCCCTCGCGGCGGAAGCCCCTCTTCCCAGCACCGTCCCCTCTCCCTCTCGGGAGAGGGTCTGGCCTAGCCCTGCACCTTCACCTCGATGACGCGGGGCTTGGACTCCTCCTTGCGCGGCATCGCCAGGGTCAGCACGCCGTTCTCGTAGCGCGCCTCCACCTTGGTGGCGTCCACGGTGTCCGGCAGCTTGAAGGAGCGGGTGTAGACGCCGAAGCCGCGCTCCAGCCTGCGCGCGTTCTCCTTGGCGCCCTGCTCCGCCTTGCGCTCGGAGCGGAGGGTCAGCACGCCCTTCTCCACCTTCACCTCGATGGCCTTCGCGTCATGGCCCGGCAGGTCCACCTGCAGGGTGACGCCGGTCTCGGTCTCGTAGATGTCGGTGGCGGGGGCGAACTCGCGGCCCTGGCGCGTGGCCTGGCCCGTCAGCTCCTGGAAGAGCTGGTCGAAATCCCGCATCACCACGGCACTGTTGCTCAGCTCGAACGGATTCCAACGCGTCTGCATGGTCTTCTCCTCTCCGTGCCGCGGCGCTCCGCGGACGGCACATGATCAGGGTGTGTTCGTTGTCTCGGTCGCCGCCCCGGCTCTCGGGGTTCAGCGCCTCGCAAGACTCAAGAGAACCATGCTTCGAACCATGTCAAGGCGAGGCCCCGGCGAGCCTCGCGCCGGGCCTCAATCGTCATCCCGGCCCAGAGCGACGAAGACCTCCTCGCCCTCTCGCGAGACGGAGACCGTCCACGGTCGGCAGCACACCGGGCAGTCTTCCACGTAGCGCTCCGAGGAGGGCCCCACGCCCTCCACCTGCACCTCCACCTCCTCACCGCAGTAGGGGCAGCTCAGGACGTGTTCATCCGCGAACGGCTGCATGCTTGCTCCTCCTACCCAGGGCTCCAGGCCACCACCAAGGGCGCGCGGGTGTCTCCCTCACGCCATTGGCGCACGTTGTGTACCAGCGCTCCCACGTCTACTCCCTCATGGTAGGCAGGCAGGCGCTCCAGGCGCTCGAGCGCTCGGGTGAAGAGCGTGCGAGCACCCGCGTCCCGCCCGGCCTCGCGCTGAAGCCGGCCTGCGGCCACTTGAATCAGCCCCTGTAGCAGTTGCCGGCGCTCTCCGGACTCCTCGCGCCAGGCGTCCTCCCACACCTCGTGGGCCTCGTACCAATGGCCGGCGTTGAACCGGGCCATCCCCTCGGCCAGGCACTCGTGGAAGTGAGAATTCATCCTTCCGCCACTCCTGACGTTACACTGCGCCCATGGCCGCACCACCGCGCAACCGTATTGGGGAACTCCTCGTCAAGGCCCGCGTCATCGACGAGCTGCAGCTTCGCAGCGCGCTCGCTCGCCATGACCAATGGGGAGGCCGGCTGTCCCGCGTCATCACCGACATGGGCATCGCCAGCGAGGAGACCGTCATCAACGCCATCGCCCAGGGCACGGGCGCGCAGCGCGTCCACCTGGGCAACATCACCCGCGACGCGGGCGCGCTGGCCAAGGTGGACGTGGTGCTGGCCGAGCAGAAGGGCGTCTTCCCGGTCGCCCTCAAGGACAACGGCAAGACGCTCGTGCTCGCCATGTCCGACCCCACGGACCTGAACACCGTGGACCAGGTGGTCGCCAAGAGCCGCGCACGCGTCGTCATCGTGGTGGCCGGCGACCGGGAAATAGAACACGCCATCCTGCGCCACTACCGCGGCCAGGAGCCGGCCATGAGCTCGCGCTACACCGGCCAGCAGCGGCAGCAGGAGTCCTTCAACGAGGACGACGAGTTCAAGGTCGTCGACATGAGCGGCAACACGGTGGTCAAGCGCATCGCCGACGTCGCCCCGTCCATGGCCGCGCCCGCAGCCGCCGCGCCCGCCTCCTCGGGAGGCTCCGCCTCGGACCTGCTGGACGAGATCCTCTCCGGCGGCTCGGCGCCCGCGGGCCTCACCGCCGAGGAGATGCAGCGGCTCGAGACGGTGCGGATCAATCAGGAGAAGAGCTCGAAGATCCTCCGAGCCCTGCTGGAGCTGCTGCTGGAGAAGGGCGAGCTCAACCAGAAGGAGCTGGCGGCCCGCATCCGCGCCTGAGACGCGGGGCCGCCGTTTCACCCTCGGGGCCTCAGCCCTGCGCCGGCTCCGAGGAGAGCACCAGGTCGCCCTTCTCGAGGAACTCGCGCTCCGGGAACGCCTTGTAGAGGTCGTCCAGCATGGCGTCGAGGTCCGGGTAGCGCTGCTCCTTCTTGTCCTGCGTCATCTTGTCGAAGATGGAGTCCAGCCCCGCGGGCGCCTCGGCGTTCACCTCCGAGGGCAGCGGCGAGCGCCGGCCCGGAATCTGCCCGGTCAGCATCTCGTAGAGCAGGATGCCCAGGCCGTACACGTCCGCCGCCGGGCCCACTTCCTTGGCGCGGTTGATCAGCTCCGGGGCCATGTAGACCATGCCGCCGGTGCCCATGAAGAGCTGCGGCATGCCCTTGGTCGCATCCACCTCGATGACGCGCCCCAGGCCGAAGTCACCCAGCTTGGCGTTGCCGCAGGCGTCGAAGAGCACGTTCTCCGGCTTGAGGTTGTGGTGCGTGAGCCCCGCTGCGTGCGCCGCGCGCAGGCCGTACGCCAGCTGCAGGAAGCAGCGCAGCGCCACGTTCACCGGCACGCCCTTGCCACCGCTGGCCTCCAACCGCTCCTTGAGGTTGCCGCGCAGCAGCTCCACCACGAAGTAGGGCCGCGCCGAGTCCACGTTCTGGTCGATGATCTGCGCAATGGACGGGTGGCGCACCTGCGCCTGCGCGCACAGCTCCTTCTTCAGCCGCTTGAGCACCTCACCGCGCTGCAGGAAGGAGAAGTAGCCGAAGATGTCCTTCAGCTCCTTGATGGAGATGTCCAGCCCGAGCGCGTTGAAGCGCCCCTTGAACACGGTGCCGAGCGGTCCGGTGCCGATGGGATCGAACTTCTGGTAGCGCATGTCCAGGTCGGCGCCCTTGGGAGCGGCGACCGACGAGGCGACGGAGGCGGCGGGAGGAGGCATGGAGGAAGAAGCAGCGACAGGCGGGGTGATGGTGGGCAGCGGAGCGGCGAAGGGCAGCGACTCCCTCCGAGGCTCGGGCGGCGGCGTATCCCCACGAGACGCGCTCATGGGAGCCACGGACGGCAGCGGCGGGATGATCGGCTCCACCGACGGCAGCCCCGTGCGCGACGCCTTGGCCGGAGGCAGCGGCACCGCCGGAGGCAGCGGCGGCGGCGCGGCGGGCCGCAGCACCTCCGACTCGTCCAGCGTCAGCTCGGGCGGAGGGGGCGGCAGCATCATGCCCAGGTCCTCTCCCATCACGGCCTGGGTGGACTCGTCCGCGCCGAGGATCTGATCGGCGAAGAACTCGCCGACCTCGGCGGAGAAGCGGTCCATCAACTCCCCGACGACGACGCGCTCGCCCTGGTCGGTGAGCCGCAGCTGCGCCTCCCGGTCCATGGCGATGTAGTGGTACTTGCGCAGGAAGAAGAAGTAGCTGTCGAACTCGAGTGAGACGGACGGTTCGAGCGCGGCCTTCACATCGGCCAGCTTGTTCGAACGTCCCAGGCGCGTGTTCTCCCTCAGGTTGCTGAGGATGAACAGCGCCTCGCCACTCACGGTATCGCGGCTGATGGCGGGCTTGAGCATGGGTGGCGCGACTCTATGTCGGCCACACGCTCCAGGGCTACTTCCCGATGTGCAGGAGTTGCTTGACCGTCTCCAGCACTTCCACGAAGCGCACCGGCTTGCGCAGGTAGATGTCCACCCCCAGTTGCATCGCCCGGTCCTGCGCCTCCTTGCCTCCGGCGGAGATGGCGATGATGGGGATGTTGCGCAGCGCCTCCTCCTCGCGGATGCGCTCCACCAGGGCGAACCCGTCCATCACCGGCATGTACAGGTCCGTCATGACGAGGCTGAAGCGCTGCTCGTGCAGGAGGATCAGCGCGTGGTGCCCGTCCGGCGCGAAGTGCACCTCCAGGGGAACCTTGCCCGCCAGCTCTCCGCTGGCCAGCTTCTTCAGGACGTAGGCGTACATCTCGATGATGTGCGGGTTGTCCTCGACGATGAGCACACGGTAGCCCTCGGGATTGACGCCCGACGGGAGCTGCGCGCCGCTTTGAGGTCCTGCCGCACTCAAGATGTCACCCAATCGCGCCAGTGCTGCTCGGGCCCTTCGCCCGGTCCAACCCCCAGCGCCTCCCAACCCGCCGGCCGAAGCCGGATCCTGAAAGACTGATCGCCCGACTTCTACCGGATCCCGAGGTCTCGGAAAAGAAAGTGCCAACACCGCCCTACACGGACCGTGAATGCTCGCCCGGTCCACGGCCCCAGGATGCCCCCTGATCCATCCACCTGTAAGCAGCGGCCGCCCCCAACCATAACAAGGGCTTGAAATCGCTCGGAAATTCGCTCATGGCCGTCCCGAGGAAGTTCGAGGGTTTATGTTGACAACGCAGCCATCTGAGCAATACGAAGCGCCCGCCATGGCGGAGCCCCTGTTCACCCCTGAAGAGCAGAAGAAATTCGACGCGGGGATCGCGGAGATCATCTCCCACTACCCGTCAGACCGGAAAAGCGCCGGGATGCTGCCCGCGCTGCGGCTGCTGCAGGACTTGAAGGGCTGGCTGCCGCCCGACGGCATGCGCCTGGTGGCCAAGCACCTGGAAGTGACGCCCGAGCGCGCCTACGAGGTGGCCAGCTTCTATGTGATGTACCACCTGAAGAAGCCGGGCAAGTACACCATCGACGTGTGTACCAACCTCTCGTGCGCGCTGTGGGGCGCCGAGAAGATGCTCGCCTACCTGGAGGAGAAGCTGGGGCTGACGGCGGGCGAGGCCAACGAGAAGTTCACCCTGCGAGAGACCGAGTGCCTGGCCTCGTGCGGCACCGCGCCCTGCTTGCAGGTGAATGAAGAGCACCACGAGAACCTGACGAAGGCGAAGCTGGACGCGCTGCTCGCCAAGCTCACCTGATCGGCCCCCTTCGCAAGGAACCTGACCGCACATGGCGTCTACCACGGCCTTTGAACCGATCATTTCCGGCGCCTGGGGCAAGCCCCAGTCCTGGACGTTGGACAGCTACCGCAAGCGTGGCGGGTACGAGGCGCTGAAGAAGGCGCTGGAGATGGCGCCCGCGGCGATCATCGACGAGGTGAAGAAGTCCAACCTGCGCGGTCGCGGCGGCGCGGGCTTCCCCACCGGCCTGAAGTGGAGCTTCGTCCCCAAGGACAGCCCCAAGCCGAAGTACCTCGCCGTCAACGCGGACGAGTCCGAGCCGGGCACCTTCAAGGACCGCTACATCCTCGAGCTCGACCCGCACATGATGCTGGAGGGCATCGCC
Source organism: Hyalangium ruber (assembly GCF_034259325.1). Taxonomy (NCBI): domain Bacteria; kingdom Pseudomonadati; phylum Myxococcota; class Myxococcia; order Myxococcales; family Archangiaceae; genus Hyalangium; species Hyalangium rubrum. The sequence goes on from NZ_JAXIVS010000003.1 coordinate 465,354, forward strand.
ATCGCGGCCTACGCGCTGGGCGTGCACACCTGCTACGTGTACATCCGCGGGGAGTTCAAGTTCCCGGCCGAGCGCTGCCAGGCCGCCATCGACGAGGCCTACAAGGCGGGCATCTTCGGCAAGACGGTGCTGGGCAAGGACTTCCAGCTCGACTGCTACGTGGTGCGCGGCGCGGGCGCGTACATCTGCGGCGAGGAGACGGCGCTGCTCGAGAGCCTGGAGGGCAAGAAGGGCTGGCCCCGGCTCAAGCCGCCGTTCCCCGCGGTGGTGGGCCTGTTCGGCTGCCCCACGGTGGTCAACAACGTGGAGACGCTGGCCAGCGTGCCGCACGTCTTCTCGCGCGGCTCGGACTGGTACGCCAAGCTGGGCACCGACAAGTCGGGCGGCACCCGCCTGGTGTGCCTGTCGGGCACGGTGAAGCGCCCCGGCGTGTACGAAGTCGACATGTTCACCACGCTGTCGGACCTCATCTTCAACCCCAAGTACGGCCAGGGCATGCCCGAGGGCCGCAAGGTGAAGGCCGTCATCCCCGGCGGCTCCTCGGCCCCGGTGCTGGGCGCGGACGAGCTCGACGTGGCGATGGAGTTCGAGGCGCTCAAGGTGAAGCAGACGATGGCCGGCTCCGGCGGCGTCATCGTCATGGACGACAGCTCCTGCATGGTGCGCTGCCTGTGGCGCGTGGCGCGCTTCTACGCCGAGGAGTCGTGCGGCCAGTGCACCCCGTGCCGCGAGGGCACGCCGTGGCAGACGCGCCTCTTGCGCAAGATCGAAGAGGGCCGCGGGGAGATGAGCGATCTGGAGATGCTCAGCCACGTGGCGGCCTCCATCGCGCCCTACCCTCCCATCGGCCTGGGCAACACCATCTGCGCGCTGGGTGACGCGGCGGCGCTGCCCACGCACTCGTTCCTCATGCGGTTCCGCGCCGAGTTCGAGGCGCACATCCACGAGAAGCGCTGCCCGTTCGGCGACAAGCCCTGGGGTGCGTTCGGAGACTGGTCTTGAACATCGAACAGGTGCTGTTCGGAGCCTTCGCGTTCCTGACGCTGCTGTCGGCCGCCCTGGTCATCTTCGCCAAGAGCCCGGTCAGCGCGGCCATGGCCCTGGTGTCCACCTTCTTCTTCCTGGCCGGCATCTACGTGCTCCTGTGGGCGCACACGGTGGCGGCGCTCCAGGTGCTCGTCTACGCGGGCGCCATCATGGTGCTCTTCCTCTTCGTCATCATGCTGCTGAACCTGGGAGAGGAAGCCCCAGGGCCACGGCTGACGCTGGGGCGCATCGCGGGCGGCGCGGCGGCCACGGGCCTGCTGGTGGTGCTGTCGATGGCGATCGCCAAGGTGCCCAACCGGGTGACCACGCTGTCGGAGAGCGCGGCCCACGAGTTCGGAACGATGAAGACGATCGGCACGGCCATCTTCACCCAGTGGCTGCTGCCCTTCGAGGCCGTGAGCTTGCTGCTCCTGGTGGCGATGGTGGGCGCGGTGGTCGTCGCCAAGTCGAGGATCTAAGGCCATGGTTCCCATCAACTACTATCTGTTTCTGGCCGCGGCCTTGTTCTGCCTGGGCATGTTCGGCGTGCTGGTGCGCCGCAACGCGCTCATCGTGTTCATGTGCGTGGAGCTGATGCTCAACGCGGCGAACCTGACCTTCCTGGCCTTCGCGCGCATGCGCGGAGACAGCATCGGCCACGTGTCGGCCTTCTTCGTCATCGCGGTGGCAGCGGCGGAGGCGTCCATCGGACTGGCCATCGTCATCGCCGTGTTCCGCAGCCGAGGCAGCGTCAACATCGAAGACATCAAGACGATGAAGCACTGACGCGGTCCTCCACCCCCCGAGAGCCCTCGCAATGGACCTCTTTAACTTCCAGACCGCCCCCATCCACCCGGATGTGTTGGAGCAGTCACTGTGGATGATCATCGCGCTGCCCGTCCTGGGCGCCTTCGTGTGTGGCGTGTTCGGCCGGATGATGGGCCGCGCCAACGTCCACCTCGTGGCCTGCTCGGCGGTGGCCGGCTCGTTCGTGCTGTCGGTGCTGGCCTTCTGGGCCACCAGCCACATGGTGGCCTCCGGCACCCCCATCACCGTGCCGAACACCTTCGGCGGCGCCGCCACCCGCTACGCCCTGTCGCAGGATTTGGGCACGTGGTTCGCCGCGGGTGACTTCCGGGTGAACTTCGGCTTCCTGGTGGACCACCTGTCCGGCACGCTCCTGCTGGTGATTACGGGCGTGGGCTTCCTCATCCACCTGTACTCCACCAGCTACATGGAGCACGACGAGGGCTACTGGCGCTACTTCGCGTACCTGAACCTCTTCGTCGCGATGATGCTGACGCTGGTGATGGCCGACAACCTCGTGCTCCTGTTCGTCGGCTGGGAGGGCGTGGGCATGGCCAGCTACCTGCTCATCGGCTTCTGGTACACGGACTCGGCCAAGGCGTGGGCCGGGCGCAAAGCCTTCATCACCAACCGCATCGGCGACTTCGCCTTCCTCATCGCCTCGTTCCTCATCGTCCTCATGGTGGGCGCCTACAACCGCCAGGCCAGCGACGCGGACTTCCGCGCGGCCGGCACCAACCAGGCGCAGTACACCTCGGCGCTGCAGCAGCGCGGCCCCCTCACCTTCCAGGGCCTGGAGCGCTTCGCCCAGGCGCTGCCGGACGGCAACGGCGAGGTGAAGCTCGACACGCCCATCAGCTCCGGTCCGCTCGAGGGCCGCACCTACGGCGGCATGCTGACGGTGGCGATGCTGCTGTTCCTGCTGGGCGCGGCGGGAAAGAGCGCGCAGCTGCCGCTGTACGTGTGGCTGCCGGACGCCATGGCCGGCCCGACGCCGGTCTCCGCCCTCATCCACGCGGCGACGATGGTGACCGCCGGCATCTACCTGTTCTGCCGCATGAGCTACCTGCTGGTCATGAGCCCCACGGCCATGGCGGCGGTGGCCATCGTCGGCGCGGCCACCTCGCTGTTGGCCGCCCTCATCGCCTTCGCGCAGGACGACATCAAGAAGGTGCTGGCCTACTCCACGGTGTCCCAGCTGGGCATCATGTTCATGGGCGTGGGCATGGGCATCTTCTGGGCGGCCGCGCTGCACCTGGTCACCCACGCCTTCTTCAAGGCCTGTCTGTTCCTCGGCGCCGGTAGCGTGATGCACGGCAACGGGGACGAGACGGACATCAAGAAGCTGGGCGGCCTGTGGCGCCACATGAAGTGGACGTGGGTCACCTTCGCCATCGCCACGGCGGCCATCACCGGCATCATCCCGCTGTCGGGCTTCTTCTCGAAGGACGCCATCTTCCACGGCGTCCACCACAACCACCTGCACGGGCTGGAGTGGGTGTCCGGCTTCCTCTACTACGTGGGCCTGCTCATCGCCCTGTGCACCGCCTTCTACATGACGCGCCTGTACGTGCTGACGTTCCACGGCAAGCGCTCGGCCGAGGCGAAGGTGACCGAGGACCACGTCCACGAGAGCGCCTGGCCGATGACGCTGCCGCTCGTCGTCCTGGCGGTGCTCAGCGTGGTGGCCCTGGTGTACGCGCTGCCGCTGCTGCGTCCCCGCGTGGACCAACCGCTGATGGAGAACTTCCTCAGCCCGGTGTTCGACACCGCGCGTGGCATCGCGAAGTCCACGGAGCTGGTGGTGCTGGATACCAGCCGGCCCACCCTGGTGGACTACCTCATCGCCTGGGCCGTGGCGGCCACGGGCGGCGCACTTGCCTACTTCCTCTACATGAAGGTCTTCCCGGCCCGGGCGGGTCAGCCGGAGCCCGCGGCCCTGCGCGCGGTGCGCCGCGTGGCGCTCAACAAGTTCTACGTGGATGAGGTGTACGAGTTCCTCATCATCCGCCCGGTGAAGATGGTCAGCTTCGTGCTCTTCCGCGTGGTGGACGCGCTGCTCATCGACACGGTGCTGGTGCGAGGCACGGCGTGGGTGACTGCCCGGGTGGGCAGTGCGCTGCGCTATGTGCAGACGGGCGATGCGCAGGCCTACGCCGCCGTCATGGCGCTGGCCCTGCTGGGCGGCTTGCTCTACGTGATTTTCTAAGGTGCTCTCATGGGTTTCTTCGACACCCACCTGCTCAACATCGTCGTCTTCCTGCCGCTCATCTTCGCGGCGCTGGTCGTGCTCCTGCCGGCCAGCGAGTCCGGGCAGATTCGCACCATCACGCTCATCGGCATGCTGGTGGATCTGGTCTTCGGCGTCTGGGCCTACGCGCGCTACGTGCCCGGCGGCGCGGAGTTCCAGATGGAGTACCGCGTCCCCTGGTTCACCGAGTTCGGCCTGAGCTACCACATCGGCGCGGACGGGCTGGCCGTCAGCCTCATCCTGCTCACGGTGTTCCTCGGCCCGCTGGTGGTGATGGCCTCCACCACGTACATCTCCCACCGCATCAAGGAGTTCCACCTGGCGCTGCTCGTCCTGCAGACGACCATGCTGGGAGCCCTGGTGTCGCTGGACGTGCTGCTCTTCTACGTCTTCTTCGAGGCGATGCTCATCCCCATGTACCTGATGGTCGGCGTGTGGGGTGCCGAGGATCGCCAGATGGCCGCGGTGAAGTTCTTCCTCTACACCCTGGCCGGCTCGCTGCTGATGCTGGTGGCCATCGTCGCCCTGTACTTCCTCAGCGGCCCGAGCGGCAGCCGCTCGTTCGACTACGCCTCCATCTACAACACGCTGCTGAGCGCCAACCAGCAGGTGGCCCAATGCACCGCGGCCGGTGACGGCGGGTGCGCGAACCTGAGCGGCCTGGCCAGGACGCTGCACACCTGGGGCCCCATCATGTTCGCCGCCTTCGCCCTGGCCTTCGCCATCAAGGTGCCGATGTGGCCGGTGCATACGTGGTTGCCCGACGCGCACGTGCAGGCGCCGGTGGCCGGCTCCATGATTCTGGCCGGCGTCATGCTGAAGATGGGCACCTTCGGCTTCTGGCGCTTCGCGATTCCCTTCTTCCCCGCCGCCGCCGAGCAGGCCCGCCCCATCCTGGCGACGCTGTCGGTGATTGGCATCGTCTACGGCGCGCTGATGTGCCTGGCGCAGCGGGACATCAAGAAGCTCATCGCCTACTCCTCCGTGAGCCACCTGGGCTACTGCATGCTGGGCATGCTGGCGGTCACCGCCGAGGGCGCCACGGGCAGCGCCTACCAGATGCTCAACCACGGCGTGTCCACGGGCGCGCTGTTCCTCCTGTTCGGCATCCTCTACGAGCGGCGCCACACCCGCCTCATGGCCGACTACGGCGGCATCGCCAAGGTGATGCCGGTGTTCACCGCCTCCTTCCTCATCATCACCTTCTCCTCGGTGGCGGTGCCGGGCACCAACGGCTTCGTCGGTGAGTTCCTGGTGCTCTTGGGCACCTTCAAGAGCAACCTGGGCCTCGTGTTCGGCGTGCTGGCGGCCGTGGGCGTCATCCTCGGCGCGGCCTACATGCTGTGGATGGTGCAGAAGGTGTTCTTCGGCACCATCACCCACCGGGAGAATCAGTTCCTGCCGGACATGAACCTGCGCGAGTTCGTCACCGTGGCGCCCTTCCTGGCGCTGGTGCTGGTGATGGGCCTGCAGCCGCAGCCGTTCCTGGACCGCATCGCCCCCTCCACGGACCGCTTCATCGCCCGCGCCAGCGTGGGCAACCCCACCGCCACCCCGGACGCGGCCATGCTCCGGGTGGAGGTCCAGCCGCTGCCCACCGAGACGGCGGCCGCGCCTTCCCGCCTCCCCAGCCCGCTCGCCGCCGCGCCAGCGGTCGCCCCCTCGCCGTCCCGGCCGTAAGGGTCCCTTCGCGCCATGACTCCCAATATCAGCTCGGCTGACTTCCTCCCGCTGCTGCCCGCCATCATCATGGTGGTGGGCGCCTGCGTCCTGCTGCTCTCGGAGGTGTTCCTCTCCGCCACCGCCTCGCGCGGCTACCAGGCGGTGCTCACCGCCGCCACGGCGGCGGCCGGCGGCGTCGTCTCCGTGTGGCTGATGTTCCAGCCCGCGCAGCAGGTGTTCCTCGGCTACGGGGTGTTGGATCCGTTCTCCAGCTTCATGTCCTTCGTCATCTGCGTGGGGCTGGGGCTGGCGGCCCTCAGCGCGGCGGGCTTCCTGCGCAAGCGCGGCGCCGAGCGCGGTGAGTTCTACGCGCTGATGCTCTTCGCCTCCGCCGGCATGAGCCTGCTGGGCATCTCCGCCGAGCTCATCACCCTGTTCGTCAACATCGAGGTGCTCTCCATCGGCACCTACGCCCTCACCTCCTACCTGCGGCGCGGCACGCGGCCCAGCGAGGCGGGCTTCAAGTACTTCATCCTCGGCGCCTTCTCCTCGGCGGTGCTGCTGTACGGCGCGGCCCTGCTGTACGGCGCCACCGGCAGCACGCAGCTCCTGGAGATCAGCCGCACCATCGGCCCGGCCCTGAACGAGCACCGCGCCCTCATCTACAGCGGCATCGTCCTGGTCGCCGCCGGCTTCGCCTTCAAGGTCGCCGCGGTTCCCTTCCACATGTGGACCCCGGACGTGTACGAGGGCGCCCCCACCCCCGTCACCGCGCTGATGAGCGCGGGTGTGAAGGCGGCGGCTTTCGCGGCGATGGTGCGCGTGTTCCTCTCGGTCACCAAGGGCATCGATCCGCAGCTCCCGCTGGTCCTCTTCTCGGCCCTGGCGCTGCTGACGATGGTCATCGGCAACCTGCTCGCCATCCCGCAGCGCAACGTCAAGCGCATGCTGGCCTACTCCTCCATCGCCCACGCCGGCTACCTGCTGATGGGCGTGGCGGCCCTCTTCGTCACCCAGCCCGGTGAGGCGTTCCAGCTGCTGGGCCCCTCGTCGCTCTCGGGCAGCACGGCGCAGGAGCTGGGCCGGGGCGCGGCCCAGGCGGACGCGCTGCGCGGCATCCTCTTCTACCTGCTGGCCTATACCGTCACCGCCGTGGGCGCCTTCGCGCTCGTCTCCGCGCTGGAGCGCCGCGAGGACGAGGACAAGGGCACCGCGTGGGACCTGGATCGCTTCAGCGGGCTGGCGCAGCGCCGGCCGGGCTGGGCCTTCGCCATGGCCGCCTTCATGCTGTCGCTCGGTGGCATTCCGCCCACCATGGGCTTCATGGGCAAGCTGCTCATCTTCCGCAGCGCCGTGGACACCGGCCTCATCGGCCTGGCCATCGTCGGCGTGCTCTCCAGCGCCGCGGGCGTCTACTACTACCTGCGCGTCGTCGTTTACATGTTCATGCGGCCGGTGCCCGAGGGCGCCCACGCGCTGGAGCGCAGCTGGACCACCGAGCTCACCCTGGTGCTGTCCACCGCCGCCGTGGTGCTGCTGGGCATCCTCCCGGGCCCCGTCACCGGCTGGCTCACCCAGGCCAGCAGCCTCTTCGGCGGCCCGTAGCCCTCGCGGCTTCCGGCTCGGCCTTCCGCGCGCCCGCCCCGGCACCTTGCCTGGGCGGGCGTTGTCTTTTCAGCACCTCGCCTCCGCCCTGCGAGCAGGCAGGCGGGCTCGGCGCCCCGCCGGCTTCTCCTGCTTTCCCCCCGGCTCCACATTTGCTCCGGGAGGGCCGTGCATGTCGTTTTCGGAGGAGCTGGGCCGTGTCATCGGTGCACTGTGGGGACCCGCCGTTCGAGCCGGAGCAGCCGCGAGGCACGCGCGCCTCCTCCACCCCGAGGGCGTCACCTACCGTGCCGAGGTGAAGGTGTGCGCGGCGCGCGAGAGCCTCGAGCCCCTGGCCTCGCGCCTCGCCGGCCCCGCCCTCGTGCGGCTCTCGACGGCCCTCTGGCGCGGACAGCGGGAGTGGCCGGACGTGCTCGGCCTCGCGGTGCGCCTGCGCTCGGAGGAGACCGTCACCGAGGAGCCGTCCGCCGGGGACCAGGATCTGCTCTTCGCCACCGTGCGCTCTCCGTGGACGCTGGCGCTGGCGCCGCTGAGCACCGACACCCACGACTGGCTGGAGAACGACTACTACGCCGTGTCCCCCTTCCGGGTGCGCGGCCTGGGCCGGGCGAAGCTGCGGATGACCGCCAGCCGCGCGGACGCTCCGGGCCACAGCCGCGTGGAGCGGCTCGAGGCGGCGCTCCGCTCCGGACAGGCCCGCTTCACCTTCGAGGTGTTCCCCCGCAAGGGCGAGGCGGCCGGGCGGTGGCACCCGCTGGCGGAGCTGCGGCTGGTGGAGCAGGTGACGCTGAATCCGGCCACCCTGCGCTTCTGGCCCTTCCGCGACGGGCGCGGCATCACCCCCATGGGGTTCGTCCACTCACTGCGCATCCCCACCTACCGGCAGAGCCAGAAGGCGCGGACGCTGCACTGACTTCAGAGGGGACCCTGCATCTGCAGGGTCTCCATGTCCACGCCCGCCCCCGCCCCGCGCAGCAGCCGCTCCAGCGGGGCATCGTCCGTCACCACGGCGTGGAGCACCGAGGCGCCCGTGCGCTGGAAGGCGTCCTCGAGCAACACACGCGCGTGGCCAGGGGTGGCCGCGAAGAAGGGAGAGATCACCCCACCCGAGCGCAGGTCCATCACCCCCAGGCCCGCGAAGTCGGCGTCGCCCGGCCGCTCCAGCCGCAGCAGCTGGTGCCCGATGCGGAGGGAGAAGCGCGCGAGCTTGCCCGGCGTCATCCGAAAGGCCGCCGTCAGCGCCTCCCACTCCGCCTCCACCGCCGGCACCACCCTCAACCCGGGAGGCGCTGGGGGCAACACCTCCAGGTGCTCTCGGGAGAGCCTCAGCGTGGCGGCCTCGCGCAGCGGCTTCATCCCCAGGGAGGCGTAGAGGGCCAGCGCCGCCGTGTTGTCCCGCTTCACGGTCAGCCCCCAACTGCGACAGCCCCGCGCCTGAAAGCGCGCCGCAACCGCCTCCATCATCCGCCGGCCCAGCCCCTGCCGCCGGGCGGAGGCGTCCACCACGAGGTTCACCACGTAACCCAGCTCGCCCATCACCTCCGCCACCGCGTACGCCACCGGCCCCTGGGGCCCGTCGTAGAACAGGGAACTGGGGAGCAGCTCCGCCTCCCACACCTCCGGCGGTGGCGGGGGCTCGGGCACCACCAGCTCCAGGAAGAGCCGGGCGAAGGCCGCGTAGTCCTCGGGCCTGCCCGCGCGAAGTGACAGCGCCGCTGTCTCAGTCATGTCACGAGTGTAGAAAAGAAGGCGGCCCGACACCCCAAAAGGGTATCGGGCCGCGGGTCTTCTAAAGGTGACTCACCGGAAGTGCTGAAGGGGTGGGGGGGAACCACCTTCAGCCTCGCTTCGATGCGTCCCGGGTTATCCTTTAGCAGTCCGCGTGCCAAGCCTCCGTTGCAGCAGAAACTCCAGTTTTCTCAGGCACTTGGAGGCTCACCCGACACTTTTAAGGGGCTCCGGTTCCATTTCAGCCCTGCAATGCGCTTTCAAAACTGAAAATCCCTTGGGAAATGGCCCATTTGGCTTTTTCAGCAACGAACCCGGTCCACTTCACCTTTGCATCGATAGGGAAAGGGCGGGCGCTTACACCGCGGGTGCTACTCGCGGCCCATTTCTCCAGGTGGCCGGAGATTGAGCCGCTTCATCTTCCGCCACAGCGTGGTGGAGGAGACTTCCAGCTCATCTGCAACTCGTGCGAGATCCGTACCGTGGCGCTCCAGGGCCTGGAGGATGGCGCGCTTCTCGGCTTCCTCCACCACGGCGGCCAGGGTGGGCGCCTGTGCGCGCGGTGAGGTGTCCAGGATGATGGGGCTGCCCAGGGGCGGCGTACCGGACGAGGCCTGCGCCACGCGGGCCTGGGAGCGCAGGGGGAAGTCCTCGGGCCCCAGCTCCTCGCCCTCGGCCAGGGCGGCGGCCTGCTCGACGAGGTTCTCCAGCTCGCGCACGTTTCCGGGGAAGGTGTAGCCCATGAGGTGTCCCACCGCCGACTGGGACAGGCGCTTGGGTCGGGGGCTGCGCGCGTTGGCGCGCTCCAGGAAGTGCTCGGCCAGGGCCTGCACGTCCTCCAGGCGCTCGCGCAGCGGCGGCACCCGCAGCGTCACCACGTTGAGGCGGTAGAAGAGGTCCTGCCGAAAGCGCTTCTCCTGCACCTCCAGCTCGATGTCGCGGTTGGTGGCGGCGACGATGCGCGCGTCCACCTTCAGCGCGGTGGACTCGCCCACCCGGCGCACCTCGCCGTCCTGCAGCGTGCGCAGCAGCTTGGACTGGAAGGCGGGGCTCGTCTCCGTCACCTCGTCGATGAAGAGCGTGCCGCCGTCGGCCTCCTCGAAGAGCCCGCGCCGGGCCTTCACCGCGCCGGTGAAGGCACCCTTGGCGTGGCCGAACAGCTCGCTCTCCAGCAGCGACTCGGAGATGGCGGCGCAGTTGACGGGCACGAAGGGGCGCGAGCTGCGCCGGCTGTGGGCGTGCAGCGCGCGCGCCACCAGCTCCTTGCCGGTGCCGCTCTCGCCCTGAACCAGCACGGTGGCGTCACTCTGCGCCACCCGCAGCAGGCGCGTGGTCAGCTCACGCATCGCCGCGCTGCGCCCCACCAGCGAGGACAGGCCGTGGCGCTGGTTGAACTCACCGGCGAACATGTCCACGGCGGACAAGAGCTTGGCCCGCTCCAGCGCGCGCTCCACGCGGTAGAGCAGCTCGCCCTCCTTGAAGGGCTTCGTCACATAGTCGTACGCCCCCGAGCGCATGGCCTCCACCGCCGTCTCGATGGAGCCGAACGCCGTCATCATGATGACCTGCGTGCGAGGCCCCACCTCCATCGCCTTCTTCAGGAGCGTCAGGCCGTCCATGGGCTCCATCTTCAAGTCGGTGAGGAGCAGGTCCACGCCGTTGCTGGACAACTGGACGAGCGCCTCCTCGCCGTTGGCGGCCTCGAAGACGGTGTAGCCCTCGGAGCGCAGGAGCAGGGCCGTGGTGGCGCGCATGTTGCGCTGGTCATCCACGACCAGGATGCGGCCTTTGGGCGGAGGGGTGGTGCTGGCGTCGTTCACGGAGGCGTCGGGGGTGAGAGGGGAAGACGAAGGGTGAAGGTGGTACCGCGGGCGGAGGTGCTCTCCACGGCGATGTCCCCGCGGTGCTCCTCGAGGATGCGGCTGACGACGGCGAGCCCCAGGCCGGTGCCCTGGGCCTTGGTGGTGAAGAAGGGCTCGAAGACGCGGTGGAGCAGCTCCGGGGGAATGCCCATCCCCTGATCGGTGATGTCGATGCGCAGGGACTCACGGCCATTGTACGGCTCCCTGCGGGCGCGCACATGCACCACGCCCCCCTGGGGCATGGACTGGACCGCGTTGACGACCACGTTGATCAACGCCTGGCGGATGAGGCGTCGATCCATGGGCACCGAGGGCATCCCCGGCTCCACCTCGACCTGGAGGGTGATGGGCTGGCTGCCCACGCCACCCTGGGAGCGCACCGCCTCGAGGGAGTCTTGCAGCACCCGCGTCAGGTCCTCCGGCTGGAGGATGGGCTCGCGGGGGCGGGTGTAGTCCAGCAAGTCCCCCACCATGTGGTTCAGCCGGTCGCTCTCCTCGAAGAGGATGTCCAGCAGCATGGCCGCGTCGCCCTCGGGCTTGAGCAGGCGGCGCAGCGAGGCCACGGCGTTGAAGATGACGCCCAGGGGGTTGCGCACCTCGTGGGCGACGATGGCGGACAGCTCGCCCAGGGCGGCCAGGCGCTCGCGGGTGACCATCTCCGCGCGGGCGGCGGCCAGCTCCGCGTAGGAGGCCCAGAGCGACTCGTAGAGGCGGGCGTTGGCGATGGAGAGGGCGAGCTGACCACACGTGGCCTCGGCCAGCTCGATGAGCGCGGGGCTGAAGACGCGCGGGCCCCGGGTGTCATCGACCATGACCACGCCAATGAGCTCCTCGCGGGAGGTGAGCGGCACGGCCAGCAGGGCGCGCTGCTGGAAGCGCTGGACGAACTCGCTGTTGAAGCCATCCGGCTCCCGGGAGAGATCCTCGATGGCCAGGGAGCGGCGGCTGCGTGCCGCCTTGGACGCGAGGCTCTCCCCGTGCAGCGGCATCGTCACGGTGCGGAAGTAGTCCCGGTGGGTGGCGGAGGCGGCCGAGCCCCGCAGGCTCTTGGTCTGCTCCTCGTAGAGCAGGATGAAGCAGTTGGACACGTCCAGCAGGCGCACGAGGAAGTCGGCCGCGACGTCCAGGATGCTGGCCGAGTCCAGCACGCCCGAGGTGGTGCGGGCCATGTCCAGCAGCAGGCGCGTCTCGGTGAGCTGCCGCGTGGACTCGGCGCGCAGGCGGTGCTGCTCCAGCAACGTCACGAGCAGCTCGGCCACCGTGCCCAGCAGCCGCAGGTCCGACTCGCCGCAGTGACGACCGGGAGCGCGCAGCAGTTGCAGGGTGCCAAACAGCTCGCCGCCACGGGTGAGGCGTACGGCCACTCCACAGCCGAAGCGCGAGGCCGAGGCCCGTATCAGCGCGCGCTCCTCGGCCTCCGCCGAGAGCACCCCTTGCTCGGACTGGGCCACCGCCTCGCTCAGCACCTGGCCCAGGGCCTCCGCCGCCGAGCGCTCCACGCCCGCGAGCCCCACATGGGCGCGCAGGGTGAGCCGGTTGCCGGACTCCTCCTTGAGGTGCAGCAGCGCCGCGTCGGAGGAGAGCAGCTCGGCCAGGCACTGGAGGAAGGCCTCGGGGGTGGGCGGGACGGGCTGGGCGACGAGGCGCGCCACCCGTGCCACGGCCTGCAGCTCCCACTGGCTGCGCGCGCTCTCGGCCTTCATGCGCGCCTCGGAGAGCGCGGCGCCCACCGCCTTGACGAAGAGCGCGAGCGCCGAGCCGTGCGCGGGGTCCAGCTTGGGGCCTCCCACCCACAGCACCTCGTGGCGCGCATCTCCCACGGGGAGGTAGACGTGGTTGGCGTCGATGGAGTCCACCCCGCCGAAGACGGGGTAGCCCTCGGCGCGCGCCTCGAGCGCCAGCGCCAGGTCCGGCGGCGTGGGGCCCTCGTCGCGCGCCACCAGCGTCTGCCCATCCCAGCGCAGGAAGCGCGCGCGGAAGCCCGCCAACTCGAGCCCCTCCAGCGCCACCCGGCGCACGGCCTCCTCGGTGTTCGCGCTCACCAACCGCGCGGACGTCTCCACCAGCCGCTCGGCGATGGCCAGCACGGGAGGCCGGTCCGTCAGCTTGAGGATGTTGATGAGCAGCGCCTTGGCTCCGTCCTCCAGCTCCACCTCCTGCGAGCGGGCGGCCACCTCGTGCCGGCGTCCGTCTCCGGCGGGAATCAGGCGGTGGGTGGTGATGTGCGGCGCTTCCGTCACCTCCCCGGTGCTGGAGCGTTGCAGGAGCAGGGCCAGCCGGCTGCGCTCCTGGGGATCCACGAAGTCCATCGCTGGGCGGCCCTCCACCTGCTCGCGCGGCAACCCCACCAACTGGAGGTACGCGGCGTTCACCATCCACACGGCATGCTGGCGCAACACCGCCATCGGGTTGTCGAAGGACTCGATGAGGGAGCGCAGCTCCATCAGGCTGTAGCGTTTCGTGTTCATCCGCGCCGTAGCACCCTCTTCTCCCCCACCCGCAGCGTCACCTTCTCACGGTCGAAGTACTCCGACAGAGGGATGACGAACTTACGACTCTGGCCAACCATTTCCTTGAAGGCCTGGGTGGAGATTTCCTTGTTCTCGCGCAGGTGCGCCACCAGCCGCTCCTTGAGCCCGGCGAGCGCCTCCGCGTCGAAGTGCAGCTCCTCACTCACCCGCACGACATGGCCCCCGGCCACCATCAACTTGAGCAGCTCCTGGAGCCGCGGAACCGGCAGGTGGAGCTTCTGCGCCAGCTCGTTGAAGGTGGGAGGAGCCAGGGCTGCCGCCGCCAGCTCGGCCGCCACGCGCGCGCGGGCCCCCTCGTCACTCACCGTGAGGGTGCGGCCCCGGCCCTTGAGCCGCATGACCTCCTTGTCCAGCTCGGCCTTGCCGGAGTCCACCAGCGCCTGCGCCACCCGCTGGAAGATGCGCGGATCCAGCTCCGGCGAGAGCCGCTGGCGCAGCTCTTCGCGCGAGAGCCCCTCGCGCATGGGCTCGCGCTCGTGGAAGGCGGCCAGCAGCGCCAGGGCGCGCTTCTGCAGGCCCTCGAACACCTCGCCGGAGAGATAGAGGCGCTTCTCCTTGTCCACCAGCAGCACCCCACCCCGCGCCCCCAGCAACTCCAGCGCGCGGGTGAGCACCTTGGGCGACAGCGCCGAGCGGCCGAAGAGCTCCGCCTGCGTGAGGCCCCTATACCCCGCCTGGCGCAGCAGCCACGCCAGGTGCCCTCCGGCATCGGCCTCCAGGAGTGGGGCCACCACGGCGGAGGCGCCCTTGCGGCGGCGCGGCGGAGTGATGGCGAGAATGCGCCCACCGGCCACGGTGGCGCCCCGCCCGGGCAGCACGCGCGAGCCCCGGAGGATGAAGCGCTGCCCCACCAGCGCGGCCAGGGGCGCGGCGAGCCGAAGCTGGGCCAGGCCCGTCTCCCCGGGCTCCAGCTTCTCCAGGTCCAGCAGCGCCACGGTGGCCTCCACCTGCGCGGTGCCCAGGTGCAGCAGCAGCTTGCGGCGGCGGGGCAGCGGCTCCTCCACGGCGGGCAGCAGGCTCAGCTCCACATCCAGCATCCGCGTCTCGGGCAGCTCGCCGGCGCGCACCAGCACCATGCCGCGGTCGATCTCCTCGGGCTCCACGCCCACCAGGTTCACGGCGGTGCGCTGGCCCGCCACCACCTTCTGCGCGCTCTGGCCATGCACCTGCAGCCCGCGCACGCGGAAAGGACCGGGCCGCCCCGGCAGCAGCGCCCCACCCTCCTCCACCGACAGCGTGCCCGACAGCAGCGTGCCCGTCACCACGGTGCCGAAGCCCTTGATGGTGAAGACGCGGTCCACGGGCAGGAAGACCGGCCCATCGGAGGGGCGCTGGGACAGCCCCCGCGCGGCACGGGTGAGCGCCGCGCGCAGCTCCGGCAGACCCGCGCCCGTCTTGGAGGAGCACGGCACCACGGGCGCGCCCTCCAGGAAGGTGCCAGCGGTGAGCGCCACCAGGTCCGCCTTCACCAGGGTGAGCCACTCCTCGCCCAGCTCCGCGAGCAGGTCGCTCTTGGTGAGGGCGATGACGCCGGCCTTCACGCCCAGCAGCCGGCAGATGTCCAGGTGCTCGCGCGTCTGGGGCATCACCCCCTCGTCGGCCGCGACGACCAGCACCGCCAGGTCCACGCCGCCGGCGCCGGCGGCCATCGCCTTGACGAAGCGCTCGTGGCCGGGCACGTCCACCACGCCAGCGACGGTGTCGTCATCCAGCGTCAGGTGGGCGAAGCCCAGCTCCAGGGTGATGCCCCGGCGCTTCTCTTCCTTGAGCCGGTCCGTGTCGATGCCCGTGAGGGCCTTCACGAGGGACGTCTTGCCGTGGTCGATATGGCCCGCCGTCCCGATGATCATCGCACCACTCCGCCCCTCAAGCCCCAGCCAGGTCCGGGTCCACGTCCGAGGCGCGGTCATCCCCCGTCACGGGCGCGTAGTCCCAGGGGAAGACGAGGAAGTCGTGGGTGGACAGGGCGAGGAAGTCGGGCCGATAGCCCTCGGGCCGCGCCACCAGGCATGCGGTCATCACCTCGCGGGCGCCCGCCTCACGCGCCAGCCGGGTGGCCATCTCCAGCGTGTCGCCGCTGGCGGCCACGTCATCGACGATGAGGACGCGGCGGCCCTTCAGCTCGCGCGGCATCTCACCCGAGAGCTGGGGCTTGCTCGCATCGGCCCGGTCCCGGCTGCGGCGGCTGATACGCACCGGGAAGAACTCGCAGCCGAGCGCGCTGGACAGGGCGCCGCCCACGAAGACGCCGCCGTGGGCCACGCCCACCACGCTCTGGGCCTTGAAGGACTTGCCGATCGTGCGCGCCAGCTCCTGCACGGCACGGTCGAAGTGGGCCCACGACAGCTCCTTCACCGCGGAGCGTTGCCGCGACTGGTCGCGGCCGGTGGGCGTGCGAGGCGCCTCCACTTGAGGTGCCAGTACGACGTCCGACGGGATGGAGACGAGCTTCTCCACTTGCTGCTTGGAAGGCTTGGGCGAGGGCTTGCTCTTCCTGGAGGGCTTGCCCTTGCCGGGCGTTGCCCGCTTGGTGGCCACGAGTGAAAACTCCAGATGAGGTGTGGCCCTGTCATATCCCGGGCCGAGCGCCGGGGCTACTCCCCGCGTAGGCCCTCGGCGGCCCGGGCTTTCCACCAGTCAACTCGTCCCGGCCTGCAGCAGCGCGCGAATCTCCTCGCCGGGGATGACGTACTGTGTCGTGCAGAACTGGCACGTCACCTCCGCCTTTCCCTCCTTCTGGAGCATGTCCGTCAGCTCCTCGCGCCCCATCGCCAGCAGCGCGGTCTTCACCCGCTCCCGGCTGCACGTGCAGGCGAAGCTCAGGGGGTAGCGGGACATGATCTCCAGGTCCGTGCGCTCGGGCAGCAGCGCCTTGAGTATCGCCGCCCCGCCCTCGGCCCCATGGGCCCGCAGCGCCTGTGGGAAGCCCTGCTTGATCTGCCGGCCCAGCGCCTGGAAGGCCTCCCGGTCCCCGTTGGGCAGCGGCTGGAGGAGCACCCCGGCCACCAACCCCAGGGGCTCGGTCGTACCGTTGCCCGTCAGGGGAAACTGCTCCAGCGTGAGCTGGGTGGCCACCTGGTCGGAGATGGCGAAGTAGCGCTCCAGGTCCTCGACGAAGTCGAAGCGCTCCAGCTCCACCGAGGAGCGGTAGTGCTCGCCCTCTCCGATGTCGCGCAGCACGGAGATGTAGCCCTTGTTGCCCAGCACGGGCCGCCAGTGCCACTGGCCCTCGGCGCCTACGTGCTTCACGTGCGGGTTCTTCGTGTAGCCGCGCACCACGCCCGCGTTGTCCCCATCCACGAAGAAGCCGCGCAGGGGGCCATCACACTCGAGCTGCACGTTGATGCGCGCCGGGCCCTTCTGCAGCGCCCCCATCAGCGCGGCGGCGGTGAGCCCCTGGGAGAGCAGGGCCGCGGAGGCCGCCTGACTCTGGTGCGTGTCACGCGCCTTGCGTGACAGCTCCGAGGTGAGGGCGAGCACCACGCGCACGTCCACGTCCTTCAACAGTCCACTGACGAGTTCATCGGCCATAAGAGCAGGCACTAGCGTGCCCAACGGCGGGGCGCTCGCCAATGAGAGATACGGCCTGGACGCCTGCCCGGGAGGGGGGCGCTGGGGCGAAGCATCGGCCCGGCTTATGCCTTCAAGCGCCCCGGCTGCCAGCTGCCCTGGCTGATCCTCGCCCCTCCCCGGGCGGGACCGACTATAACCCCCTGTCCGACCCACCTACCCGCGGGGTTCCCACCCTGCCCGCGCGTCGCCGGAGTCTCGATGAGCACCGAAGCTGCCACCCTTCCTCGCAAGAACTCGCTGCTCCAGTCCCGCCTGGGCTCGTTCCTCGCCGTGGTGCCCCTGTCCATCTGGGTCATCAACCACCTGTGGGACAACCTGGCCGCCTTCAGCGGCGCCCAGGCCTGGCAAGCCTCGGTGACGACCTACGCCCACCCCTTCTCCCAGGCGCTGGCGTTCATCATCTCCCTGGTGCCGCTGGTGATTCACACCGGCTGGGGCCTGGTGCGGATGTTCAGCTTCAAGCCCAACAACCTCGCCTACAGCAACTACGGCAACCTCAAGTACATCCTCCAGCGCGCGAGCGCCCTGGGCGTGCTGGCCTTCCTGGGCGCCCACATCTGGAAGGCCTTCCTGGCGCCCCGGCTGCTCAACGGCGCTCCCGAGGCCTTCGACGACATCGCCCGGGAGATGCGCTTCCACGGGCCCACGCTCTTCGTCTACGTGCTGGGCACCCTGGGCACCGCGTACCACCTGGCCAACGGCCTGCAGGGCTTCGGCATGGCCTGGGGCATCTTCGCCAGCGACCGCTCCATGCGCCGCTTCGAGCCCGTCGTCATCATCGTCTTCCTGGTGCTGCTGGCCATGAGCTGGGGCGCGCTCTACGCCCTGTTCCAGGCCGGCGAGGCCCTCGGGCCCCGTCCCTGAGAGGCCCCGTGAGGCCTCGGGGGGTGCGCGGCTCGCCCCGCGCACCCTCCCCCTGCTGAAGCGCTAGGTGCCGACGCCGCCGCCGCAGAACTGGAAGTCGCGCAGCGGGTTGATGTGGCCCTCGGCGTTGCCCGTGAAGGAGGCGGCGTACATACCGCCGTCCCAGCTGCCATCGCTGAAGTCCACGTGCGCGTTGGGCGCCAGCACCGTGCCCCAGAAGCCGTAGCCGTAGGCGGTGATGTTCGTGGCGTCCGGGAAGTTGAAGAGGACGCCCGTCTGGTCGATGCCGCCGCTGAAGTTGTGGCCGAAGCCGCTGAAGCGCGCCGACTCACCCCACACGTTCACCACCACCGTGGCGTTGGCCGGCGCGGTGATGGACAGGTACTTGGCGCGAGCGAAGACGCTGGCCTCCACGTGGAAGACGTTCAGCCCCGGCAAGGTGCCCTCCAGGAAGACGCCGCCCCAGGACTCCACGCGCTTGGTCCCGGTGGCCCGGCTGCTCGCCAGCCCGCTGGACAGCGCCCGCAGCTCCTCGGACCGGCCGAAGAAGTCCACCGGCGCGCCCTGCGCCAGCTCGCCCCGGTAGAACGTCGTCGTCCCGTTGGCCGTGGTGCTGTCGCCGTAGTAGGCGTTTCCGAAGATGGCGCCGCGGGAGATGTTCAGCTGGCCGCCCGCCACCAGCACGTTGTCGAGGTCGTCCTCCGCCACGCGGTGGCCCACCGCGAAGTTCTCCATGGAGATGTTGCCGCCCACCGCCACCTTGCCCTCCACGTCGTGGCCGCCGTTGTAGTCGCCGGTCAGGAAGAGGTTGAAGTCGCGCAGGCTGATCTCCGTGCAGGACGGAGGCGGCACGGTGAGGTTGATGACCAGCGTCTGGGGCGGCTCGTAGTTGCCGGAGCCGTCCTTGGCGTAGAAGGTGATGGTCGTCTGGCCCAGCTCGGTGAGGATGGGCACGTACGCCGTGGCGCCGCTCACCGTGGCGCCGCCGGTGTGCATGCCGCTGACGGTATAGGTGATGCTCTCCACGCCCGAGGCGTCATCGGTCGCGGTGATGGTGATGGACACCGCGCCGCTATAGGTGCCATCCGGGTTGGGGTTGGGGTGAGAGAAGGTGCTGCTCACAGGCGGAGTCGAGTCGTCGCTCAGGGCCACCAGGCCCGCACCGCGCGAGAGCTGCTGGGCCTCCGCCGCCTGTGAGCCCGCCTCCGGCGTACCGCAAGCCACGGCAGACAGCGCGAGAAACACCAGACACGAGATGAATTGTCCCTTCACGGGATTCCTCCTGACAGGGCGCGACTCAGAGCTGTGAGCCGCGCAAACATGGGGGGATTTGAAAGACTTCTGTTATCAGACAGCCCCGGTGAGCTTCCGGCCACTGGACAGTAAACTTTCACTGCCCTTTGGCATAATCACGTCAGTTGAGAGATTCAGTAATTCCCCGACTAGCTCAACGACTTGGAATTCGTTGCAAGTGCTTGGATGCGGCAGCGCCACGGTTCAATTTCATCTTCGGGAGAAGTCGGCGGCACGTTGCGCCTCAGGCCGAAAAATCAGCGCGCAACGGTTTTTCGCCGCCTGATCAGCGCTCTCCCTCGGCCCAACCCTCCACGTGTGTGAGCAACATTTCCCTCTCGGGGAAAGCGCGGGAATTCCGCCGACACGGGACGTCCACTCGAACTCCGCTCCCCACGTGTTGGGTTCTCTGCAGGGCTTCGGAGTGCAGCTCGGAATTCATGAAAGCCAAGCAGGCCCTGTCACAAGGTCGTCACATCGAAACCTCTCAATTCAAGACAGGGCTGAATTGATGGGAGGGATTTTTGAGTTCTTTTTGGTCCTAACACCGGAATGAATGTGTCGACTATTCAACGTCGTGGCGGGAGCGGCGAGCGGTTCGCCGTGTTTCGCGCCACGCCCACGCGGAGCCTCACACCATGCGCAAGCTCCTCATCGCCTCGACCCTCCTGGTGGGACTGGCCCTCGCGCTCTTCTTCCTCTCGCGCTCGGCGCAGCCTGAGGACACCGGGGAGACCCGCTCCGCCTCGGCCCCCTCGGTGAGTCCCCCTGCGGCGCCACAGGCGGAGCGCCCCGAGGAGCCGAGCACGAGAGGTACCTTGGACGCGGGCAGCACTCCCGCGTTGGCGGCGCTTCCCTCCGAGGTGGATGGCGTGCTGGAGGTGGAGCTGCTCGCGGGCGCGCGGCCCCTGGCGGGCGCCACCGTGCGGCTCTACTGGCGCGGACCCAGGGATCCGAACCTCGATGAGGTGTCCTGGCGCCTGGCGAGCACGGACACCACGGATGAGCAGGGCCGCGCGCGGCTCGCCTCGGGGCCTGGAAGCTACCTGCTGGCGGTGCGCGCCCAGGCCCATGCGCCGCTGCTGCGCCACGTGGTCCGCCCATATGGCGAGGCGCGCACGCACCTGCGCCTCACGCTGGAGCCGGGCCAGACGCTCACCGGCCGCACGGTGTCGCTGGACTCGGGGGAGCCGCTGCCCCTGGTGGAGCTCGTCCTCACCGCGCATGGCCTCCAGTTGGAGCGCTACCAGTCCGCCGAGGCTCCCCCCGAGGAGCGCGTGTACGCCACGAGCGATGCCCGGGGGAGCTTCCGCATGGACGGGCTCGCTCCGGGCACCTACCAGTTGGAGGCACGCGCGCCGGGGCACGCCCGCGAGGTGCTGCCCGACGTGAAGGTGCCGGCGCCGGCGCCGCTGACGGTGGCCTTGCGGATGGCGGGCGTCATCGAAGGCTTCGTCGTGGACGCGCAGGGGCAGCCGGCCCCGGGCGCCGAGGTGCAGGTGAACGGGCGTGAGCCCCAGACGGTCACCACGGGCGCGGGCGGTGGCTTCTCGCTCGAGGTGGAGGCCGGAACCCACACCGTGTCCGCGCGCCGGGGCAGCGAGGCGGGGACGCTGGACAGGCCTGTCCTGGTCAGCGCGGGGAAGACGGTGCGAGATGTGCGGGTACGGCTGGGCCAGGGCGCGACGGTGGAGGGACGCGTGGTGGCGGACTCCACCCGCGCGCCCGTGGCGGGCGCCAGCGTCGACGTGAGTCCCTACGGAGAGAAGGGAGACTCCGGCCGCGCGACCACGGATGTCGACGGCCGCTTCGTCGTAGGGGGCCTGGCTCCCGGTGGCTATGACGTGGTGGTGAGCGCCCCGGGCTTCTCCAAGCTCACGCGACAGGGGCTGACGATGTCCGCGGGCGAGCGCTTCTCCCTCGAACTCGCGCTCAAGGGCACCGGCGCGGTGCAGGGCCATGTGCGAGATGGCGCGGGACGGCCCATCCCGGGGGTGCGCATCGGGAGCGGCGCCCTGGGCACTTCCCTCTTCGAGGCCCGCACCGATGGCGAAGGCCACTATCGACTGGAAGGGCTCTCCGCCGGTTACCTCTTCCTCATCGCCCGCCGGGAGGACGCGATGGCGGGGGCTTCTCAGCGGGTCGCGGTGAAGGCGAACGACACGGCGACGGCGGACTTCACCCTGGAGGAGACGGGCACCGTGGAGGGTGTGGTGCGCACGGCCCAGGGCGCACGGCCCCCTGAGCCCATGGAGGTGCGGGCCTATCCCAGGCAGAGCGGCATCCACGGTTCCATGAGTCAAATCCGAACCGAGGTGGATGCAGCGGGCACCTTCCAGCTGACGCTCCCGCCCGGCCCCTACGAGCTGCTCGCGATTCCCACGGGGCCCTCGCTCCCGAGAATGCACAGAATGAAGCCCGTGGAGGTGGCGGCAGGCAAGACCCTCCAGGTGGAACTCATCTGGAAGCCCGATGAGGACGATCCAAACGCGCTCACGGGCCACGCGCTCGAACCGGACGGCGCTCCTGCCTCGGGCGCCTTCATCCAGCTGAGGGCCGCGCAGACGCCACAGGGCATGGAGGGGTCGACGATCGCGGACGAGGCGGGCCGCTTCTCGGTAGCCCTCCCTTTTTCCGACCCCGCCGCCATGGGGGCCCTGAGGGTGGATGCGCGCAGAGGCACCCGTGTCGGCATCGTGCAGGGCCTGAAGCCGGGCACGCACGGGGTGGTGGTGAAGCTGCGGCCCTCGGCTTCGCTCGAGGGCCGAGTGGTGCGCACCGACGGCGCGCCCGTACAGGGCTTCACCCTGCTCCTGGCTTCGCAGGAATGGCAGTTCTTCATGATGGGCAACACCGTCTGGGAGTTCCCGGGCGATCGCTTCGAGCTCCGCGACATCGCGGCCGAGACCGTGAAGGTGGTGGTGACGACCCCCGACGGCACAGCCGGTGACGCCCGGGTGTCCCCGGAGCCTGGAGGACACGTCGTGGTGGAGATCTCCCTGAAGACCCAGGCCACCGTGAGTGGCCGGGTGCTGGACGCGCAGACGCAAGCGCCCGTAACCGGGGCCTTCGTCTTCGTCCAGACCGGGGTTCCCAGCAATGCCAAAGGCACGACGGGGAGCGATGGACGCTTCACCCTGAAGGGAGTGCCCCCGGGCGAGCACACGCTCGTCATCCGACCCGGCGCCTCCCGGCCCCCCGAGCGTCGCCCGGTGACGGTGCGCGAAGGCCAGGTGCTCGAGGTGGGCGATGTGCTGCTCAGCCCACCCCGGGCTCCTTAGAGGCGACTAGAACGGGATGTCGTCGTCCCCGTTGCCGCCGCCACTGCTCTGGTTCATCCCGTCGTCCATCCCGGGAGGCGGGGGACCGAAGTCGGAGTCCGCCCCGCGCGATTGCCCGCCGCCGCCACTGCTGCGCCGACCCATGCCCTCGCCCGAGCCCGCGTCACGCCCACCCAGGAAGGTGACCGAGGTGGCCACCACCTCCGTGGTGTAGTTCTTGCGGTTCTCCTTGTCGGTCCACTCGCGCGTCTGCAGGCGGCCCTCGACGTAGCACTGCCGGCCCTTCTTCAGGTACTCGCCGCACAGCTCGGCCAGCTTTCCCCAGACGACGATGCGGTGCCACTCGGTCCGCTCCTGCTTCTGCCCGTTCTTGTCCGTCCAGCTATCGCTCGTGGCGATGCGGAAGTTGGCGACCGCCTGACCGCCCGGGGTGAAGCGCACCTCGGGGTCCGCTCCGAGGTTACCAATGAGGATGACCTTGTTGACGCCTCCAGCCATGACTGCCGTTCCTTTCTGCTCGAAAGCTGGTCCACCACGGACCAGCCACATTCCCCAGACCCACGTCCGGGAAAGTACCTATAGGGTACTCAAAAACCAGGAGGAGTGGGGGTTGATCAGCAGCAACCCCACGGGCTCCGCGGACGCCTAGACGGAGGGCGGCCCAGCAAGCGACCGGACTACCCTCCCGGGCGCGTCTCCGCCGTCTGGGGAGTCACTGGCGACGTCGGCGTCAGGACTCCCGGTACCACCATCTGCGTGGCATCCAGCGCCCGGGGCGCCTTGTGCTCCGCCACCTTCTGCGAGAGCGCGGCATCCAGGTTCCGCACGAACGTGGCCTGAGCGGGATCCGCGGCCCCGAGCTGCTTGCGCAGCGACTTCCAGAACGGGTGCTCCGCGTCCTCGGCCTGCACCAGCCCGCGGGCCAGCAGCGTGACGGCCGTGTCCCGCTCCGGCACCCCGGCCTCGCGCAGCGCCATCACCAGCTCCTCGGGCGCCGTGCGAGCCACCTCGCCCAGGGCCACCGCCAGCTCGCCTTCCGCCTGCATGTCTCCACGCGAGGCCCCCGCGAGCTCCACCACCCGCGCCAGCGCCTCCGCGTTCCCACCGGCCGCCAGCTCGACCATGCTGCCCACGCCGGGCACCTCCACCGCCAGCTCACGCGCCACGGTCCTCAGCCGCCCGTACACGTCCCCGGTCGCCGCGTAGCTGTCCAGGAGCGTGCGCGCCCCCAGGTAGTCATTCGGGTTGGACTGGTAGAGGCCGTCGGCCAGCACCGCGCGCACCGCCGGATCCCTCTCGCTGCGCCACGCCGTGCGCAGGAAGCTGATGTTGCGCTGGTCGCGCTGCTTGCCCAGCGCCAGGTACGTTTTGATTCGGCTGGCCACCTCGCCCAGCTCGCCGCCCGGCTTCACGCTGTCCGACAGCGCCGCCACCGCGCGAGAGGGCCCAATCGTCGAGCCCGTCGCCGCCACCGCCGCGCCCAGCGCATCCAGCCCCTGCACCACCGGCCCCGAGCGCCCCGGGTAGTCATTCACCATCATGGAGAAGATGAACTTCTCGCCGCCGGCCGCCTGCACGTAGCCACTGAGCGCCGACACGTTCTCCAGCGTGCCCGTCTTCGCGCGCAGCCGGCCCACCGCCTCGCTGCCCTCGAAGCGGTACTTGAGCGTGCCGTCCTTGCCGGCGATGCCCAGCGAGGACAGGAACTCGGGCGCCAACGGGAAGTTGGCGTGCATCCGATAGAGGATGCGGCTGAGCTGCGCGGCCGAGAACCGGTTGGTGTCGTTCAGCCCGCTGCCGTTCTTCATCACGTACGTGCCGCGCGGAATCCCCACGTCGCGCTCGAGGAACTGCTCCACCACCTCGATGCCCTTCTGGAAGCTGCCCGGCGCGCCCTTCACCTCCGCGCCCATCGCCTTGAGCAGCGTCTCGGCCACGAAGTTGTTGGACAGCTTGTTGAGCCGCTTGAGGATGATGTCGAACGTGTCCGACTGGGACACGTACAGAATCTTGGCCCGCGAGGGCGACAGCCCCAGCTTCACCCGGCCCTTCACCTTGATGCCGCGCGACTTGAGCATCTCCTTCAGCGTGAAGCCGAAGTACATGGGCGGGTTGTCGATCTTCTTGTAGACGCTCAGCGCCCCCTGCTCGGGCGGAAGCTGGCCGCGCACGATGATGCGCTGCTTGTCACCCGCCGGCTTGCTGGTGACCGAGACGCGCCGGGCGCGCCGGCTGCCCGTGGAGAGCTGGTTCTCGATGACGAAGAAGTCGCTGGCGGGCTCCATCTCCACCACGCCCTTGGAGCCCGGCAACTCCCCGGGCCGCAGGTAGATGGCCGTCGCGTTCCAGTTGAGGCTCACCGCGCCCGTGGGCGCCATGTAGGCCCGGTCCGACTCCTCCTGGTCATACCCGGGCGGGGTGCGCTCGGTGTCGAACCAGGAGTCGTCGATGATGATGTCCTGCACCTCGCGCAGGCCCGTGTGGAACAGCTCCGCGGTGATGCCGTAGAGGCGCTCGGTGGTGATGGACGGGTCACCCTTGCCGCGCACGTAGAGCGTCTTGACCTTGCCGTCGACGGGCAGCTCCGGGTCCACCAGGAACTCGGTGTCGAAGCGGTACTCGGGCCCCAGCATCCCCAGCGCCGCGGCGGCGGTGACGAGCTTCATGTTGGAGGCGGGGTTGAGCAGCTCGTCCGCGTTCTGGGCGAAGACGACCTGGCCGTCATCCAGGCTCTGCATGTGGATGCCGACCCGCGCCGCCTTGAGGGACGAGCGTTGGAGGACCTCGAGCAGCGCCGTCTTCAGCGCCTCACGCTCCGCACGCTTGTCCGCAGGGGCGGCGTGAGCGGCTGAAGCCAGCGAAACAACGAAAATGGCCGTCGCGGCCAAGAGGGCTCTGGCTCGATGAACCTGCACATTCGCTCCGGGGAAGACGCGGGCCATCATGAGAAGGCGATCCACCAGAATCAAGGGACGAAGGGTAGGCACGTCCACGGTTGTGCGCTTGCTCATCCACCAGCCAAAGGTGCCGAGCCGTGGATGTGGACTTTTCCTCATCGAGCAAGGATTCGAGCGCACCTGCAACCCCGTGGACCGACCTTCTGTTCCACTACCGCCCGGGCCGCTCGCGGAGAAGTACGCTGAAAGGAGTATTGGCAACACGGTCGACCCTACCAGCCGGGTGTGACAAAACCGGGAGCAGATGCCGCCGCTCCACCGTGCCTTCCTGGGGCTGTGCCTGGTGCTCGCCGCCGGCTGTCGACCGGAGCGCGCGCCGGACGGCATCACCGTGCTGCTGGAGGCCCCTCCGGACAGCCTGGATGACCGCTTCGCCCTGGCCGCCATCGGGCAGCGCATCGGCCAGCTCATCGCTCCGGGCCTCATCGTCTTCGATGACACGGGCGCCCCGGTGCCGGCCCTGGCCGAGTCCTTCCAGGAGCTGTCGCCCACCGTGATGGAGTTCCGCCTGCGACCGGGACTCACCTTCCATGACGGCACGGCGCTCACCGCCGAGGACGTGAAGGCCACCTATGAGGGGGTGCGCGACCGCGCGCTCCAGAGTCCTCGGGCGGACCGATACGAGCCCATCGAGAAGGTGGAGGTGGTGAATGATCGCACCCTGCGCTTCCACCTGCGCCGGCCCTACGCCCCGCTGCTGGCGGAGATGACGCTGAGCATCCTGCCCTCCGAGCGAGCAGGCCCGGAGGGGGTGGCGCTCCAGGGCTCGCACCCGGTAGGCGCCGGGCCGTTCCGCTTCGAGTCCGCGCCGGACGACGAGCACCTCACGCTGGTGCCGTTCGCGGGCTATCACGGAGGGGCTCCCGCCATCCCCCGGCTGTACTTCCGGGTGGTGCGCGACGAGACGACCCGTGTGCTGGAGCTGCGCAAGGGCCGGGCGGACCTGGTCATCAACGCGGTATCGCCGGCGGTGCTGCCCGCCCTGCGAAAGGAACCCGGGCTGCGCGTGCTCACACGGCCGGGCACGGGCCATGCCTACCTGGGCTTCAACCTGCGCTCCGGTCCACTGGCGGACGTGCGGGTGCGGCAGGCGGTGTGCCACCTCATCGACGTGCGCCCCATCGTGGAGCACAAGTTCCACGGGCTGGCGGTACCGGCCACGGGCCTGCTGCCGACCACCCACTGGGCCTACGCGCCGGGTGGGGACTGCGCGCCGGACGCGGCCGAGGCGGCGCGGCTGCTGGACGCGGCGGGCTACCCCGACCTGGACGGTCCCGGCGGGCGGCCTCGGCTGACGCTGAGCCTCAAGTCGAGCACGGATCGGTTCCGCAAGTCGGTGGCGCTGGTGCTCCAGGAGCAGCTCGCGCGGGGCGGCGTGGCGGTGGAGGTGCGGACCCTGGAGTTCGGCACCCTCTTCAATGACATCCGCCGGGGCAACTTCGAGATGGTGACGCTCAAGTGGGCCGCGGTGATGGAGCCGGATCTGATGCGCGGCGTGTTCCACTCGCGCAACGTGCCCACGGAGGAGAACCTCTGGGGCGGGCTGAACCGCGGCGGCCTCCGGGATGCGGCGCTGGACGCGCTGCTGGACCGGGCCAGCCAGGCTTCCCGCGAGGAGCGCCGAGAGCTCTACGCCCGGGCGCAGGAGCGGGTGGGCATGCTGCTGCCCTCCGCGCCGCTGTGGCACGAGAGCAGCGTGGCGGTGGTGTCCCGGCGGCTGGAGGGCTTCGAGCCCAGCGCCCATGGCTTCTTCACCCCGCTGGAGCGGGCGCGGATGGTGGCGCCATGAGGCGTGTCCTCTCCGCGAGCATCGCCGTGGTGGGCGCGCTGCTGCTGGTCTCCCTGTTCCTCCACCTCGTGCCGGGAGACCCCATCGACGTCATGCTGGGTGAGCAGGCCTCCGAGGTGGACCGCGAGGCCATGCGCCGCGCCGTGGGCCTGGACCAGCCGTGGTACTCCCAGCTCTGGACGTTCACGAAGGGGTTCGCCACGGGCGAGCTGCGCACCTCGCTGCCGCCCTTCCAGAAGAAGGTGCTGCCCGCCATCGCCCAGGCGCTGCCGAAGACCCTGCTGCTCACGGTGGCCTCGCTCTTCATCGCGATCGCCATCGCGATTCCCCTCGGCGTGGCGGCGGCGGCGCGCAAGGGCACCGCCGTGGACTCGGCGGCCATGGGGGTGGCGGTGGCGGGCGTGGCCCTGCCGCGCTTCTGGCTGGGGCCGATGCTCATCATCGTCTTCGCGCTGTGGCTCGACTGGCTGCCGGTGTCGGGCGCCGAGTCCTGGCGCCACCTGGTGCTGCCCGCCTTCACCCTGGGCACGGCGTTGGCCGCGTTCCTGTCTCGCATGACGCGCGCGGCGGTGCTGGAGACGCTGCGCGAGGACTTCGTCACCGTGGCCCGCGCCAAGGGGCTGCACCCGCGCGTCGTGCTGTGGAAGCACGCGTTCCGAAACGCGCTGCTGCCCATCCTCACCGTGCTCGGCCTGGAGTTCGGCTCACTGCTGGGCGGCGCCATCGTCACCGAGAAGGTGTTCGCCTGGCCCGGCATGGGCACCCTGCTGCTCACCTCCATCGAGCGGCGCGACTACAACACCGTGCGCGCCACGGTGCTCGTCTTCACCCTGTGCTACGTGCTCGTCAACGCGCTCACCGACGTGGCGTATGCGCTGGTGGACCCGCGCGTGCGGAGGCGCTCGTGAGCTCCCTCCCGCACACGTGGGGCGGCCGCTTCGGGCTGGGCGTGGCCGTGCTGCTGGTGCTTACCGCGCTGCTGGCGCCCGTGCTCAGCCCCTACGCGCCCGAGGCCATCGATCTCGCCTCGGAGCTGGCGCCTCCCGGCCCGGGGCACCTTCTGGGCGCGGGCGAGAACGGCATCGACGTGCTCACCCATGTCCTCCACGGCGCGCGGGTGTCGCTCGTGGTGGCCCTGTTCGCCGTGGTGCTGTCGGCGCTCGTCGGGGTGACGCTGGGCGGGCTGGCCGGGTACGCGGGCGGCTGGCTGGACGAAGTCCTGATGCGCACGGTGGACGTGTTGCTCGCCTTCCCCGGCATCCTCCTGGCCATCTTCATCACCTCGGTGCTGGGCCCGAGTCTGATCAACGTGGTCTTCGCCCTGTCCTTCACGGGCTGGACGGGCTACGCGCGGCTGGCGCGCGGCCAGGTGCTCACGCTGCGCGAGCGCGACTACGTGCAGGCGGCTCGGGCGCTGGGCAGCAGCGATGCGCGCATCCTCTTCCGCCACCTGCTGCCCAACGCCGCGGGCCCGCTGCTCATCCAGGTGACGTCCGCCTTCCCCGGCGCCATCCTCGCCGAGGCCTCCCTGAGCTTCCTGGGGCTGGGGGCGCCTCCGGGCACCGCCTCCTGGGGCGCGCTGGTGGATCAGGGGACGCAGTACCTGCTCGTGGCGCCGCACGTGGCCCTGTTCCCCGGGCTCGCGCTGGCGCTCACCGTGCTGGGCTTCAACTTCCTGGGCGACGCCGTGCGCGACGCGCTGGACCCCAAGCGCACCGAGCGCTGAGGCGCCATGAACGAAAGAAGCCTGGCGACCCCGAGGGGCTGCCAGGCTTCCGTGGCTCGATTCAGTCGAGCGAAGCGACTACTTCTTCGGGGCCGGGGTCGGAGCCGGGGGCCCGCCCGCCGGAGCACCGCCCGGAGGACCACCCGCGCCAGCCGCGGGCGGCGTGGGCTCGGGGACCTTGTTCTTGAGCGGCGGGGTCGACTTCAGGTACGCGAAGACCGACTTCAGGTCCTCATCCGTCATCGCCGCCAGGTTCTGCCACGGCATCGGCGGGAGGATCGGCCGGCCAGCGCCCATGTGCTTGCCGGTCTTCATCGCCTGGGTGAACTGCTGCTCCGTCCAGGCACCCATGCCGGTGTCCTTGTCGGAGGTGATGTTGGCCGCGTAGCTCACGCCCCACGGACCCGCCATGGCGGTGTTCGTCCCCGCGAAGGCGACGATCCACGGCCCCTGGGCGGCCGGCGCGGGCGGCAGCTGCATGCCCTCCGGGTGGCCCGAGAGCGCCTTCGTCATGTCCGGAGCCGGTCCCTGGGGGCCCATGGCCATCGGCGTGTGGCAGTCATGACAGCCAGCGATGCGAACCAGATACTCGCCGCGCTGAACCTGCTTGTTGCCCTTGGCGGGCGCCTTGGTGGCCGGCTTGGCCTGCGCCGCGGCGACAACAGGGACACCCACTGCAACCGCAGACACCAGTAACAGTACACGGCTCGACTTCATTGCCCCTCCTCACGGTGTGCTGGAAGAACTGCCGGACAGCACGGGCGCCGTCGTGGGCGTCGGGCTCTCCGCAATCCAGCGAGATACCAGGGCAATTGCCTCGGCGTCCAGAATTACGGTGCCCAAAGGTGGCATCTGCAACGCCGCGTAACGCGAGCCCATTCGCTGCATCACCACGCTGCGCGCCGGGTGGCCGGGTTCAATACGCAACACCGCGTCCTGCGTTTGCCCCGAGGCGCGCGCCTTGATGGGCTGTCCCATGGACGTGGCGATGCCGCGCTCGGGCGCCGAGGGCGAGTCTCCCAGGGCGGAGCGCAGCGCGAACTCCAGCATCTTCAGCGAGCCCTCATCATTGTGGCAGTGGCCGCAGTTGCCGTGCAGGTAGCCCAGCGCCGCGCGCTCGGTGTCACTGGCCGCGGCGATGCGAGGCGGAGACTCCAGCAGCGCCTTCGGGAAACGTTTGAGCAGCTTGTTCTTCACCAGGTAGTTCAGGTCCACGCCGGGGGCGGGCATCGGCTCGCCATGCACGGCGTTCGGGTCCCGGTCCGGCGAGAGCTGAAGCGCCCCAAAGCCCAGCACCTCGGTGCGCTGGCCCTGGTGGCAGACCTTGCAGTCATTGACGCTGGGGATGAGGTGCCAGCGCCCCCCGTCCAGCTCGCAGCCCGGCTTGCCCTTGTCCGAGACGAGCACCGCCTCGGTGCCGTCCTCGCTCCAGGCGTACGTGGCATACATCCATGAGCCATTCGCCTGGCGCTCCAGGTAGCGCGTCTCGATGCGCCGCCCGTGGAAGGAGAACTCCTTCCAGAACTTCGTGCCCACGGGGAACACCCAGCTGTCCGGGTTGGAGCCGTCGATGGCGGTGCCCGCCGGCAGCGAGAACCAGCGCCGCTTGATGGAGCCGTCGGACCAGAGCGGGTACTGCGGCGAGTACTCGAGGTTGCGCGCGGCCACCGTGTGCTTGCCGAAGTCGGAGTACAGCCCCGTCTCGCTCAGGAGCTGGGGCGGGGAGCGCGGGCGCCCCGTCTTGCGCGCGGAGGCCACGCCCGCCCAGAGCGCCAGGGCGACCGCCACGCCACAGGAGAGCCACTTCAGGCGCACACTCACGGACTGCCGGACCTCCTCGAGCATATCGAGCACTACGCCAAGAGGTTGTGACGCATTCAAGGTGGGGGACTCAGACGAAAGCCCGCCTCCTGGCGGAGCTAGTAGACGGCACCCCGGGGCGGCTGGCAACCCGGAGCGAGAAAGCAGGCAGGCGAGCGCCTGGACAGGATTAACCTCAGGGTCGCGGAAGACCGAGAGATTCTCTGGAGGAAGCGATGCGGGCCGTGGTGCAGCGGGTGCTCGAGGCGTCAGTCACCATCGACGGGGCGAAGGTGAGCCAGATTGGCCCCGGCCTGCTGGTGCTGTTGGGCGTGGGCAAGGGCGACAGCGAGGCGGATGTGCCGTGGATGGTGGAGAAGCTGGCCACCTTGCGCATCTTCGAGGACGCGGCGGGCAAGATGAACCTCTCCCTGGAGGACACCCACAAGCAGCTCATCGTGGTGAGCCAGTTCACCCTCTATGGAGATACGCGCAAGGGCCGGCGCCCCAGCTTCATCGACGCGATGGAGCCGACGGCGGCCAAGGCGCTCTACGAGCGCGTCTGCGAGGGGCTGCGCGGGCGGGGCCTCACGGTGGGCACCGGCGTGTTCGCCGCGGACATGAAGGTGGCGCTGATCAACGACGGCCCCGTCACCCTCCTCCTGGAGACCCCGGGCGCGGCCGGCGCCTAGCACCTTAGAGGTGCATCTCGACGCCCTTGGTCACCAGCGACACCAGCGCGGTGTGCTCCTGGGCCGCCTCGCGCACGTGGCCGGTGATGACGCCGATCTCCTGGATCCACCCCGGGGCGCGGGGCCCCAGCCCGGAGAAGACCACCGCCAGCGGGGGCGGCTGGGTCGCCTTGCCCGACCAGTACGCCAGCAGCTCCTCGCGCTCCGGCAGCGACGTCAGCTTCAGCCGCTCCTGCTCCCGGGTGAGCAGCCGCTCCAGCTTGCGCGGCAGGCTCTGGTTCCATTGGGCCACCATGCCGCCCGGCCGCCACGCCCAGTCCGCGAAGGCGAAGCGGTCCCGGGGCACGTACTCGCCCCGGCCCTGAGTGGAGAAGATCTGATCCGGAGGAAAGTCCGGGAAGGGCTCCCACACCCCCGCCACCAGCGAGGCCAGCCCCATGTCTCCCCGCGGCTTGAGCCGGAACGCATCCCGCTCGGCCCGCGCCTCACGCGCGTGCGCGTAGGGGTAGTCGGGCGACTCCACCATCATCGCCAGGTGCAGCGCCTCGTCCCAGTCCCCGGCGTACCCCGCTCGCTGCCCCGCCACCTCCCAGCCCGCCTCGCCCTGGCTCCACTGGAGGAAGACGAGCCGGTCCACCAGCTCCGCCCAGGACTCGGGCTCCAGGGTGCTCAACCCGCCGTGGGCCCCCGCGGAGATCAGCTGCTCGCACAGGAACCGGGACTGCTCATCCGCCAGGATGCCGCTCAGGGCCTCCAGTGCCAGGGCCGCGTTGCCCATGGCGTGGGTGAGCACGGGCAGAACCGCCTCCTGGAAGAAGCGGTCACTGACAGGTCGAAGAACGATTTCCATGGGCCCCCCAGCCCGGCCCCCTTCAGGGCCTCGCGTCTTCCTGCACAATCAGCGCGTGGATGTCCGCGGCGCTGGGCGCCTCGAGGATGGCGGCCCGGAAGCGTGGGTTCTTGAAGAGCCGGGAGATGCGCGCCAGCGCCTTGAGGTGTACCCCCGCGCTGTTCTCGGGCGCCACCAGGGCGAAGAACAGGTGGGTGGGCTTGCCGTCAATGGCCTCGAAGTCCAGGCCCTGCTTCGACACCCCGAAGGTGGCCAGCAGCTGCGTCATCCCCGGCAGCTTGCCGTGGGGAATGGCCACACCCTCGCCAATGCCCGTGGAGCCGAGCTTCTCGCGCTCCTTGAGCACCTCCACCAGCCGTTCCTCCTGGAGTTGGGGGTGGGCACGCACCAGCGCCACGCTCAGCTCGCGCAGCACCTCGGGCTTGGTGCGGGCTTGCATGTCCGCGACGACGGCTTGGGGGCTGAGGAACTCGGCGATTCTCACTGGCGCTCCCGCGGTGGCGCTCCTCGACGTCGACGGGCAATTACTCCTCGACAACTTTTCGCGCAAGGGTCGCCTGTCACCAGAAGCCCTCTTCCGGTCAGCTTCGCTCACTCGGCTGGAAGGTGGAGGGGGTGGCGCCTCTCGACTAGCATTCACCCCCAGCGTGTCCTTCCCTCACCTCGCCGGCCTCACCCTGCTGCTGTCCCTCGGCTTGTGCGCCTCGGCGCCCGCCCCCGCGCCCCCCACCACGGCCACCCCCTCGGCCCTGCCCCCTCCCGCCGCCCTGTCCCCGGGGGATTCTGCCCGGGTCGAGGCGCTGCTCGCCAGCATGTCGCTGGAGGCCCGGGTGGGGCAGTTGATGATGGTGGGCTTCTACGGCAGCGACATCGACGAGGAGGTGGAGGCGCTGGTGCGTGGCCGCCAGGTAGGGGGGGTGTGCCTCTTCAAGCACAACCTCGTCGATGCGGAGCAGGCGGCCCGCCTCAACGACGGCCTGCGTCGGCTGCTGGCCGACCACATTCCCCCCTTCCTCGCGCTGGACCAGGAGGGCGGCACCGTGGTGCGCGTCAGCGACCAGGTGGTGGTGCTGCCCAGCAACATGGCCCTGGGCGCCACGCGCTCGGCGGACCTCGCCTACGCGGCGGGTAGGGCTCAAGCGCAAGACCTGAGACGTCTGGGCTTCAACATGAACCTGGCGCCGGTGCTGGACGTGAACCTCAACCCGCGCAACCCCGTCATCGGCGTGCGCTCCTATGGGGACAGCGTGCCGCTGGTGTCCGAGCTGGGCCGGGCCTTCGTGCGCGGGCAGCAGGACGCGGGCCTGGTCACCGTGGCCAAGCACTTCCCGGGCCATGGGGCCACGGACATCGACAGCCACACGGCGCTGCCGGTGATGCGCGAGACGCGCGAGGAGGTGCTCGCGCAGCTGGAGCCCTTCCACGCCGTCATCCAGGACGGGCTGGACGGGCTGATGACGGCCCATGTGGCCATCCCCCGGCTCACCGGGGACGAGGTGCCGGCCACGCTCCACCCCCAGGTGCTGGACGGGCTGCTGCGCCGGGACATGGGCTTCGACGGGCTGGTGCTCACCGATGAGATGGAGATGGAGGCCATCGTCCAGCGCTACGGCGTGGGTCGGGCCGCCGTGATGGCGGTGCGGGCCGGCGCGGACATGGTGCTGGTGCCCTGGGGCGCGGAGCGCAAGGAGGAGGCGTACGAGGCGCTGCTGGCCGCCGCGCGCGACGGGGAGCTGTCGGCCGTGCGCCTGGAGCAGGCCGTGCGCCGCATCCTCACCGTCAAGGTCCGCCGAGGCCTCTTCCAGGCCCCGCCCCGGCTGGAGGAGCGGCTGGCCACCCCACCCCCTCCAGGTAACAGCGAGGTGGCCCACCTCATCGCCCGCGCCTCCGTGACCCTGCTGCGTACCGACGGGCGGCACTTCCCCCTGCCCCGCGAGGCCCGCATCGCCGTCATCACCTCCGAGGCCTCGCTGGGGGAGGCCATCCGCGCGCGCGCCCCGCACGTCTCCGTGCTCAATGTTCCCCCCTACCCGTCCGCCGAGAGTCGTGCCGCGCTGCGGCAACAGGCTCGGAAGGCGGCGCTGGGCGCGGAGCTGGTGGTGGTGGGCGTCACCAACTCACGACAGGTGGAGCTCGTCACCACGGCCGCCGCCACCGGGCGCCCCGTGGTGGTGGTGTCGATGGGGCTGCCCTATCTCACCGAGCTGGTGGACGAGGCCCGGGCGGTGCTCGCCGTCTACTCCTTCCAGCCCGCCTCCACCACGGCCGCAGCGGCGGCGCTCTTCGGGGAGATTGGCACTCCGGGGCGCCTGCCCGTGAAGCTGCGCCGGCTCACCTTCGGCCATGGGCTGAACCCCGTGGGCCAGCAGCAGGCCGCCGCGGCGCCGAAGTCCCCCAGCACGGGCAGCACACCCCACGGACTCCCGGGCGCCGCGCGCTGAGCACTGCCCAGGGCCTAATGAAGCTCGCGTAACACCTGGGCCGCGTCACGGAAGACCTTGGCGCAGGTGGGGTCCTCCGGGCAGTGGACATCGAGGAGCGCCGCGTCTTCCGCGCGCCCCACGAGCTTGAGCACCACCGCAGCCCGCAGGGAGTTGTGCGGGGCGACGACCAGACTCCGAGCCGCCATTCGCAGCTCCGAGCGGGATTCTGGTGAGAACGCCCCTAGAACGCGCTCCCGGTGCAGAAGCACCAGGCTGAACAGGCAATCGCAGAAGTAGGCGGCAGCATCGTTCGGCGCCTTCGTCTGCTCGCTCAGCTCTCGGGCGGTCGCGATGAACGCGGCCAGCGTGGCGGTCAGCGTGGCAGGCACCTCCGCCTCGAGCACGACGAGCACTTCTGTCTTGTACTCCACGGGTACAGCCGGATCCCGAGCCCACACCTGAAGCTCTTCGGGGGACTTCTCCAGCAGCACCCCCAGGCCGTGCAGACCGTGGGGAGCTGGCAAGGAGAGTTGCTCCAAGCTCTGTTTGACGGCGGGCACCAAGTCGGGGTGCCGACGCCTCCACAGCGCATGCACCAGCGTGTACACATCCGAGCGCTCCGGCTTGCCCTTGGCCATGCGCTCCAGCCTTCGCACCAGGCTTGCCCGTGCCCCGACCTCTTCAATACGTCCCAGCGCGCGGGTGATCTCCTCCACGACCGCATCCGCGTCGTAATCCCCCCTCGCTTCCTCGATGGCGAGTTGCTGCTCCAAGCGCTGGATGCTGGCGGCTCCGCCCACTTCTCCCAGACCAAAGACCCCCGCCTGTCGCACCAATCCCTGGGAGTCCTCCAGCATGGCCTCCAGCACAAGCCGCACCTGCCGAGGCCCCTCCCCCAGCCGCGACACCCGCTCACGCGCCCGGGCTTCGTCACCCTGCTTGAACGCCTTGACCAGCTCTTCCCGGTCCTGAGCGACATCCCGCGTGTGTGCCATCTCTCTTCTCAGCCTCTTACTAGGGATAGCTCACGCCGGGAGGGACGTATCGTCTGAGCAATGTCCCATCGAGCATGAACAGCTCATGGATGGACCGAGCGTCGGCTCGAACCATGGCCTCGAAGGCGTCCAGCTCACGCTTCAGGTCCTTCGGGTTGGAGACATAATTGGTGTTCTGCCGCATGCCATCGGGACGAAGGGACGAAGCATCGGGCCGGCGAAAGAGGGTTCCATCCGCGGGTTCTCCATCGAAGACCGGCCTGCCGCGCGCATCGACCTGAGCCTTGTTCTTCCGCAGCTGGGTATGCCCCGCCGCCTCTCGGATGGCCAACTCCCTCTCGATGGCCTCGTTGTGGGGCGGGTTCTGCTGGGTGTGGGGCGGGCCATAGCGCGTCGATAGCTTCGTGCCACCTCCCCCGCCACGCACCTCCTCCATCGTCGAGCAGACCGCAAGCCCACCGCACAGTCGCGCGGCCATCTCTCCTGTCGCTGCCCCACCAATAATGAGGCTGCCATCGGCCACCACCTGGGCCGTGCCCGCCGCCCCCACCGCCAACCCTCCCTCCATCGCGTACCGTGGCGGCCCCAGCAACGCCCCCAGCCCCCTCGAAGGAGCTGTAGGCATCCCCTTCGCTACCCCCATGCTCGCCACCATCACCAGCACCCGCAGCGCCGTCCCACCCACCGCCTTGCCGAAGTGCTCGGATGCCGCCTCCAGCTCCCCTTCCGTCCTCGCCGCCTCGGACTCCCGGTACAGCCGGAGGCAAGCCAGCGCCAGGTTCGCCACCTCGAAGATTCCCACCGTGATGGCCAGCACCGCCGTCAACGTCGCCGCGAACGCTTTGGAGAACAGCGGCTCGGGCGCCAACCACGCCGCGAAGTACACCCCCACCGACAAGCACACGCTGGCGACGAAGACCGGTGAGCTGAACAGCTCCTCGGCCGCCTCGCGTACACCCGAGCCCATATAGCGGGGGGATAACTTCAAGGCTTGGAAGAGACGGCTCTTCTCCAAGGATGACGGGAGCGGCAACAGGCTCAAGCCGAAGCGTGACAGGAACTCCTGACGCAGCGCCTGCTCCCAGTTGGCGGAATCAGCGCCCCCCAAGAGCCTGGCCCCAGAAGGGGCGAGGATCCGAATCTGAGGCCTCTCCGCCAGGAAGGTCGCGTGGAGGAACGTGAGCGCTGCCTGAGCTTCTTCCAACCGGAACGAATCAAGGTCCGGGCGGGGAGCCGCCGGCGCGAAGGAGAGCCTCAATCGGCCTCCTGGCAACTGGCTCGTCCGCACCGCCTGGGGTTCACCCCCTTCAGCCCTTGCTGGCTGGGAGGTAGCACATGCCGCGGGCAAGGAGAGACTCAGCGCCAGGAGCAGGCGCGCCAGCACCGGAGCGTTCCTCATGCCCGGACAGCATGCCCCACGAAGAGACAAAAGCGAGGGCGATACGCGTTTCGCGCCTCGACGCTCTCTCTCCCGTTACTGCGCTAGCCCGGCGCGCTCCGCCTCCCGGAGGGGTGAGGCGGAGCACGTCCTGCTCAACCGCTACGGATTGGCCTGGGGCTCGTGCGGCTCGATGAGGCCGTACTGCCCGTCCTTGCGGCGGTAGAGCACGCTCATCGCGTCCGAATCCACGTTGTGGAACACGTAGAAGTCGTTGTTCATCAGGTTCATCTGCATCACCGCCTCATCCACCTTCATCGGCTGGACGGTGAGGTGCGTGGTGCGCAGCACGCGGTGCGCGGAGCTGACATCCGACTTCGCGGCCGGGTTCTCCGTCGTCGGAGCCGACGCGGCGGCCCGGAGCGACTGAGCCTGCGAAGCCGGCTCAGCGGCCGCCTCCTCGTGGTGCTCGTCGGGCATGTCGAACACGGCGTGGCGCACGCGCGACAGCTGCTGCACCAGCCCCTGCCGGTGATGCACGCGCTCACGACCATGGTGCGTCTTGAGCTTGTCCTTGTAGCGGCGCAGCTGCCGCTCGATCTTGTCCATCGCCAGATCGATGGACGCGTACATGTCCTCGCTCTTCTCTCGGCCTCTCAGCACCCACGAACCCGAGTGGATCGTGATGTCCGCGTGGTGCAGATGGCGTTCGAGAGAGAGCACCACATGCGCTTCACCTGCCCGGTCCAACAACCGATTTACCCGGTCGACCTTCTCGCGTGCGTACTCCTTGAGGGAATCCGACGCTCCGAACTGGCGGAAGGTGATGTTCATCTGCATGCGTAGCTGCCTCCTCAGTGGGTAGGACGGTGCTCCATCTCCGATCAGAAACGGTCCGGGGGGACAAAAGCAACCCACCCGGCGTTTCGACTGCGCGATGGCCGTTCCGGAGACCCGAGCCACCTTTCATCGGACAGGTGGTTTTAGTCCCTTATTCCCGAGGGTTTTCAGCCACTTCCGCTCTTTTCTGGATCCAGCGGGGGGAGCCACGCGATGGGTTGGGTGCCACACAGTCCTCGACGCGCGAGGAAGCGTTGACAACCCGCGCCACCTGGGCCCTCTCCGCCGCCGCGACGATCACGCACGGCACATCCCGGAGGGTGGTTCCAGTGACAAGGAGTCTGGGTGCCGGGTCCGGCGGCTCACGCCAGCACCTTGCCGCCCGTGACGCCGAGAATCTCCCCGTTCACGTAGCGCGACTCGTCGCTGGCGAGGAACACGAAGGAGGGCGCCAGCTCCGCGGGCTGCGCGGGACGGCCCGTGGGGTTGTTCTCGCCGAACTTCTTCAGGTGCTCGCCGCTGAAGGACTGCGGGATGAGCGGCGTCCACACCGGCCCGGGCGCCACGCAGTTGACGCGGATGCCGCGCTCGATGAGCGACTGCGACAGGCCCTTGGTGAAGGTGACGATGGCGCCCTTGGTACTCGCGTAGTCGAGGATGCCCGCCGAGGGCTGATACGCCTGGACCGAGGCCACGTTGATGATGGCACTGCCCGGCTTCATGTGCGGCAGCGCCAGGCGCACCAGGTGGAACATGGCCAGGATGTTCACCCGGAAGGTGCGCTCGACGCGCTCGGGGTCCAGGTCCTCGAACTTCTCCACCTCCTTGCCCTGGAAGGCGGCGTTGTTCACCAGCACGTCGATGCGGCCGAAGCGCTTCACCGTGTCCTCGACGAGCTTGCGGCAATGCGCCTCGACGGCCAGGTCTCCGGACATCGTCAGCACCTGCCGCCCCGCCTCCTCGAGCAGCCGCCGCGTCTTCTCCGCGTCCTCGTGCTCGCTGAGGTAACCGAAGGCCACGTCCGCACCCTCGCGGGCGAACGCCAGGCACACCGCCCGGCCAATGCCGCTGTCGCCGCCGGTGACCAGCGCCACGCGATCCTTCAGCCGGCCGAGCCCCTTATAGGAGTCCTCGCCGTAGTCGGGCGCCTGGCTCATGCGCTCTTCGATACCGGGGTGCGCCTGGGGCTTCTCGGAGAAGGGGGGCTGGGGGTTGGCGTTGCGTGGATCGGGGTTGCGGGGCATGAGTCCTCCAGATGAGTACCCAGGCACGGTGGGGGTGGCCCGGGAGCCCGGCAACTCCTGGCAGCCAGGCTTGGACCCAAGTCCGAGGGGCTTTCCGACTGGACAACGAGCAGGCAACCGACGCTCGCTCACTTCCCAACCTGGCGACCCTCCCCCGCGCTCAGTGGGGCAGGGGCTCCTCGGAGTCCTCGGAGAATGGCAGTTCCTCTTGCCTGCCCTGCGGCACGGGCGGGCCCAGGCCTCCGTCCGGCGGTCCCCCAGGCCGGGCCTCCTGCTCCCAGCGGCGAGAGCGCGCCCGCTGCACCCGCTGCAGGACGACCTGCAACGCGGCGGCGACCGGCAGCGCCAGCACGCCTCCCAGCACCCCCATCAGCATCGCACCGATGATGACGACGATGGCGATGAGCAGGGGGTTCATCTTCAAGGTCTGCCGCTGGATGAGCGGCTGCACCACGTTGCCTTCGATCTGCTGGTAGACGAGGAACAGCACCAGCACGATGAGCGCGCGGCGAAAGCCCACGGTGGCCAGGGTGGTGAGCGAGACGGTGATGGCCACGATGAGGCTGCCGATGTACGGGATGAACCCG
This sequence comes from Hyalangium ruber, assembly GCF_034259325.1. Classification (NCBI taxonomy): domain Bacteria; kingdom Pseudomonadati; phylum Myxococcota; class Myxococcia; order Myxococcales; family Archangiaceae; genus Hyalangium; species Hyalangium rubrum. Next base: position 505,118 of record NZ_JAXIVS010000003.1, read on the forward strand.
AGCACCAGGTACAGCATCCCGAGCGCGAGGAAGTACGGCACCCCGAACAGATAGGTGGTGACGCCCGTCACCACGCTGCCCAGGGCGCACACGAGGAAGACGCCCACGAGGTAGCCGCTGACCGCCTCGCGCATGGCCATGATGAGGCCCCGCACGTCCGCGCGCCGATCCGGCCGCATCCAGTGGAGCCCCTGGTCGAACAGGTGGCCGCCCGACAGCAGCCCGAAGACGGACAGGGTGAGCACGGCCAGCCCCGTCACCAGTCCTCCCAGCGTGTAGCTGAGCACGTCGAACGCCGAGCCGGCCACGGTGGCCGAGAAGGAGAGCAGCTCGCGCTCCACGAAGGCCATCAGGCCGAAACGTTGATCCAGCGAGCGCAGCCACGGTGAGCCGCTCACCCGCTCGATGAACCCGGGCAGCGCGAAGACCAGGCTGCTCACCTGCTCCACCATCATCGGGACGATGGTGAGCCCCACCAGCCCGAACAGCCCCATGACGGACAGCAGCGTCAGCAGCACGCCCCAGCCCCGAGACAGCCCGAGACGCTGGAACAGCCGCACCAGCGGGTCGAGGGCCAGCCCCAGCATCAGCGAAATGGCCAGCAGCGCCAGCATCGGGCGCAACTGGTAGAGGATGAGGCCCAACGCCACGATGGCCAGCACGTTGAGCCCCACCGTCCAGACGGTCCGGGGCGACACTTGCGAATGGGCAGGCCGGTCCATGAGGGCCGCAAGGTGGTGACGCCCCCTCCCCGATTCACCCGCCCTCCAGGGAGGGCCGACCGCTGGTCACCACTGGGCGGCGCGGCCCGTCCACCGCTCAACACCCACGCGGCCCGCTCCGGTGCGACAACGTGCGGAAAGTCCCGGGCTCAGGGCGCCACGGTGACTTCGAAGTCGCTGGCGTGACGGATTCCGCCCACGCAGGCAGCGACCCCTTCGCAGTCGAGCACCGTGGCCTCCAAGTTGGCGCTGAGCGTCAGCAGGTGGATGGCGGCGGGGGTGGCCTCCGGCAAGGTGAAGCTCACGGCGCTGCCGTCCTGCTCGACCTGGAGGAAGGCGGGGGCCCGCCCCTCCTCGCGCAGCAGGCTGGCCGTCACGGGACCCGGGCTCTCCTCCGCCGGCTGCCAGCGGTAGGTGTAGCGCTGGCCCTGCCGCAGCGTCGTCCCCGCGCCCACGCCCTCGTAGACGAAGTGCCGCTTGGCCTTGGCGCCTTGGAGGATGAGGGTCACCACGCGCGCGCCGTCCTCGCCCTGGAGGAAGACACGGGCGTCCTCGACGGGCTCGGCGTCCCAGGCCTCCGGGTTGAAGTCCAGCCACGCGCGCGTCTCCTCGCACACCTCGCGGCCGCCGGTGCCCACGATGCCTCCGGGCTCCAGTTCCATGAGCTGACCGTTGAAGGTCGCCGTCACGCCCGCCTCGAGCTGGGTGCAGCCCTCCTCCGGCTGGGAGAGCGTCAGCGTGAAGCGGTGCGAGCCCGCCGCGTCCGGCGTCTCCAGTTGGTCCAGGTCCACCAGGGTGAAGGTCAACGTCCGGTCGGCGAGCTCCTCCAGGGAGACGGGCCGGGTCTCGGTGCGCCCGCCGCAACCGGCGAGCAGCCCGAGCAGGGCGAGAGACGAGAGGGGTGCGAAGGAGGGAAGGAAGCGGCGGAGGCGAAGCATGCGGCGCGAGACCCTATCACTCTCGCGCCAGCCGCTCCTCCAGCCCCGCCTTCACCTGGGGCCACTCGGTGTCGAGGATGCTGTAGTACGCCGAGTCCCGGACCACGCCCCCGCGCACCAGCATGTGGTTGCGAAGGATGCCCTCGAACTTCGCGCCGAGCCGCTCGATGGCGGCCCGCGAGCGCGCGTTGCGCTGGTCCGTCTTGAACTGCACCCGCATCACCTGGAGTGTCTCGAAGGCGTGCCGCAAGAGGAGGAACTTGCATTCGGTGTTCACCCGCGTGCGCCACGCCCTCCGCCCCAGCCACGTGTGGCCGATCTCCAGCGTCCGGTCCGCGCGCGAGATGGTCATGTAGCGCGTGGTGCCCAGCGGCGCCCCCGTCTCCCGGTCCCGGATGAAGAAGGGCTGCTCGGTGCCCTGCTCGGCCGTCCGCAGCGCCGCGGCGATGTACGCCTGGAGGTCCGCTTCCGTGCGCATCACCTGCGAGGTGAACTCGAACACCTCGTCCTCGCAGAGGGAGGCCAGCGCCGAGGCGTGCTCCGGGCGCAGGGGCTCCAGGCGCACCGTGCTCCCCTCCAGCGTCACCGGTGGGACGACCAGCGGGAGGGGGTCCCTGCGGGGAAGCTCCGTGTCCGTACTCATGACCCCATTGTGCCCGGGGGAGGCCTTGCCTGCGCGGAATGTCGGTGTTAATGAACGTGTTCACTGAACGTGTTCATCCAATGAAACGCGCCGAACAAAAGACCGAGACACGCCGGCTCATCCTCGAGGTCGCCAAGCGGCACTTCGAGGCCCGGGGCTTCGTCGACACGAACATCCGTGAGGTGGCCCGCGAGGCGGGGGTCGCGACGGGGACGGTGCTCCTGCACTTCCGTGACAAGGAGGACCTGCTGCATGCCGCGCTCTTCGAGGACCTCGAGCGTGAAATCGAAGAGGCCCTGGGCACCGTGCCGGAGGGCACGCTGGAGGAGCGCCTCGCCCACCTGACGCGCCGCATGTTCGGCTTCTACGCGGACCGCCCTGCCCTCTCCCGCACGCTGCTCAAGGAGTCGCTCCTGGCCTCCCCCCCCTGGGCGGAGCGGTTCGCGGCCCAGGTGGCCAAGGTCCACCAGCGCATCACCGCGCTGGCGGACGAGGCCGCGCGCGAGGGAGAGCTGGCCAGCGACGCGAGCACCGCCCTCCTCGGGGTCGCCTACTTCTCCTTCTATTACTTCGCGCTGATCGCCTGGGTTCAGGGTGGGCACCCCGACCCGGCCGCGCTGGTGGGCCGCCTCATGCGCCAGCACCTCGACGGGCTGAGGCCCGCCCCTGCCCCCCGCACACGAAGCCCTCAACGCCCCACCCAAAGGAAGAGCCCATGAGCCAACGCATCTTTCGCGACGCCTCCGCCCGAAGCACGCTCGACGCCTGGTACTCGCGGTTCCTCGCTCACGTGCGGGCCCCGGTGACCCACCGCGAAGTCACGACGACGCTCGGACCGAGCCATGTGCTCTGCGTCGGTGACCCGGCGCTGCCCCCTCTCCTGGTCCTGCATGGCGCGATGGCCAGCTCCGCCCACGCCGCGAACGAGCTGGGACCGCTGGCCGAGCGCTTCCACGTCCTGCTTCCCGACGTGCCCGGCCAGTCCATCCGAGGGCCCGAGGTACGGCCCCCGCTGAAGACCGACGCGCACGCGCGCTGGCTGCTCGAGGTCCTCGACGGCCTGGGCCTGAAGAGCGTCGACCTCTACGGCATCAGCTGGGGCGGCTTCGTCGCGCTCCAGACGGCCACCGTCGCGCCTGCCCGAGTCCGGCGGCTGGTGTTGCTGGTACCCGCGGGGGTCGTCTCCGGTCCCGTGTGGGCGGGGCTCACCCAGCTCGCCATCCCCATGATGCTCTACCGCAGCTTCCCGTCGGAGGAGCGCCTGCGCCGCTTCGCGACGCCGCTGCTCACCACGTGGGACGAGGAGTGGGGGCGCTACCTCGGAGACGCGATGCGCTCGTTCGTGCCCGATCTGCGCCCGCCGCCGCTGGCGACGGCCGAGCGGCTGCGCGGCTTCCAGACGCCGACCCTCGTTGTCGGGGCCGACAACGACCTCAGCTTCCCGGGGCCGAAGCTCCTCGCGCGCATGAAGGAGCTCATCCCCCACGCCCAGGTCGAGCTCATCCCGAACTGCCGGCACATCCCGCCGACGAACGATGCGTTCCGAGGCTGGATGGCTGAGCGCGTGACGCGCTTCCTGGCGACGGCAGGCCCGGCGACGGCGGAGGCGCACGCGCGCTCCGCCTGAAGCCGGCACCTCCTCGTCCAGGCGCTACCTCAGAAGTAGCGCTTGCGCTTGCTGCTGGGGAGGATGCCCAGCACCTCGCGGTACTTGGCCACCGTGCGCCGGGCGATCTCCGTGCCCTGCGCCTTGAGCAGCTCGACGATCTTCTGATCCGAGAACGGGTTGCGGGGGTCTTCCTGCGACACCAGCTGCTTGATGTGGTGCTTCACCGCCTCGCTCGCCGTGTCCTCTCCGGACACGCGGGCAATCGACGAGTTGAAGAAGTACTTCAGCTCGAAGATGCCCTGCGGCGTGTGGACGTACTTGCTCGTCGTCACGCGCGACACGGTGGACTCGTGCATCCCGATGTCCTCGGCCACGTCCCGCAGGATGAGCGGCTTGAGGTGGGCGATGCCCTTGTCCAGGAAGTCCCGCTGGAACTTGATGATGCTCTCGGTCACCTTGTAGATGGTGCGCTGCCGCTGGTGGATGGAGCGGATGAGCCACTGCGCGCTGCGCAGCTTGTCCTGGATGAACTCCTTGGTCTGCCCCGGCGACACCGCGCCGTTCTTCAGCGCGTTCCGGTACGCCCCGGAGATGCGCAGCTTCGACAGGCCGTCGTCGTTCAGCACCACCGTGTACTCGTCCCCCATCTTGTAGACGAACACGTCCGGGGTGATGTACGGCGCGTCATCCCCGCTGAAGTTGCGGCCCGGCTTCGGATCCAGCTTGGGCAGCAGGCGCGTCGCCGCCACCACCTCTTCCAAGGGCACCTTCAGCTCCTTGGCGATGGCCGGCAGGTTCTTGCTCTCCAGGTACTTCATGTACCGCTTGATCATCAGCCCCAGCATCGGGGAGTACTTGTCCTTCAGCGCCTGCACCTGGATGAGCAGGCACTCCTGCAAGTCGCGCGCGCCGCAGCCCTTGGGGTCCAGGTTCTGGATGCGCCGCAGGGTCCGCTCCGCCACGTGCATGGGCACGTCCGCCTCGTTGGCCAGGCGAATCAGCGGATCGCCCTCCACCTCGGGCAGCTTCAAGTAGCCGTCATCATCCAGGTTGCCGATGATGAGCAGCGCCACCCGGCGCTCGGCGTCGTTGAGCTTGAGCATCCCCATCTGCGTCTGCAGGTGGTCGAACAGGTCCTCCTTCTTGACCAGGTTGGCCTCGAAGGACGGCATGTCCTCGGTGGCCACGTTGCCCCGGTTGGAGGGCGTGCTCTGCTCGTTGAACTGGTAGCTGTTGAGGTACGCCTCCCAGTCGATCTCCGGCGGGTTGTCCGAGTCACCCTTGAACTCCGGGGTGCTGTCGCCCACCATCGAGGCTTCCTGGTCCCGGGGCACCTCGATGTTGGCCGCCTCCAGGGAGGCCTCGCCCGGCTCCTTCTCCGCCACATCCAGGGGCGCCTGCTCGTCCGGCTGCTCCAGGAGCGGGTTCTGCTCCATCTCCTCCCGGACCTGCTCCAGCAGCTCCATCCTCGACAACTGAAGGAGCTTGATCGCCTGCTGCAGCTGCGGCGTCATCACCAGCTGCTGCGAAAGCTTCAGGCTTTGCTTGAGTTCCATCGCCATGGACTAGGGCTCCCCACCGACACAAAAGGTGTCCCTGACGACTTCCCCAATCAAGGACCGTGCCAAACTAGCAAGACCCCCTCCATTCGTCTAGTGCCCACGGGTATGGCCCCTTGCTTGCATTAGACGATTTCCATAATCGAATCATGGATTTAGAGGACTCCTCAGGTCTCCCGGGAGGTGTTCACCCCTTGACGCAAAGGGTGGGCCAACTTGCTGGGCAAGCGTGCTTGGAGCTCCACGGACCCGCTCTGAAGGCCCCTGGGGAAGGGCCCTAGGGAGACTGCAGCCGGAAGCGCTCTCCCAGGTAGACGGCGCGGGCGCGGGGGGAGGCGGCGATCTGCTCCGGAGTGCCCTCCTCGAGGATCTGCCCCTGGGCGATGATGTAGGCCCGGTCGCAGATGCCCAGGGTGTCCTGGACGTTGTGGTCGGTAATCAGCACGCCCAGGCCGCGCCCCTTGAGCAGCGAAATCTGTCGCTGGAGGTCCCCCACGTTGATGGGGTCCACGCCGGCGAAGGGCTCGTCGAAGAGGATGAAGCGGGGGTTGGGGATGAGCGAGCGGGCGATCTCCGCGCGCCGCCGCTCGCCGCCCGAGAGCGTCTCGCCCAGGGCGTCGGCCACGTGGCCCAGGCCGAACTCGTCGATGAGCTCCTTGGCCCGGGCCTCGCGCGCCTTCTTGTCGAGGCCCTTCTGGAGCTCCAGCACGGCCAGGAAGTTCTGGCGCACGGTGAGCTTGCGGAACACCGAGGCCTCCTGCGGCAGGTAGCCGAGGCCGCGCCGGGCACGCCGGTGCATGGGCAGGTGCGTGAGGTCCTCTTCCTCCACGCGCACCCGGCCGGCGTCCGGGGTGACGAGGCCCACCACCATGTTGAAGCTCGTCGTCTTCCCGGCGCCGTTGGGCCCCAGGAGGCCCACCACCTCGCCCTGGGCCACGTTGAAGGAGACGCCGCGCACCACCTGGCGCTTGCGGTAGCTCTTCTGGAGCCCCTCGGCCCACAGCCGCGCGCCGCCGCTCATGGCCGCTTCGCGCCTCCCTTGCCCTTCTTGGGGGCCTCGGGGGCCGTTTCGATGACGATGCGCGCGTTCTCCACCTCCACGCGCTCGCTGCCCAGGGTGAGGCGCACCTTGGTGCCCTTGAGGAACGTGGTGCCCTGGCGCGCCTCGGGCGAGCCCGTCACCACCAGCACCCCACTGGGCACGTCGTACTCGGCCTTCTCGCCCCGGGCGAAGCGGTCCCCGTCCTGGGCCTGCACGCCGCCGGTGCATTCCACGCGGCGCACCTCGCGCGACTCCGTGTAGAAGGCCTCCATCTTGTCGCAGCGCAGCTCCAGCGTGCGGTGCTTCACCTGCACGTTGCCCGTGAAGGTGGCCGAGCTGCGGCCGCCGCTGATGAGGTTGGCGGAGATCTCCACCGGGTCTCGCAGCGGCGCCGACCCGAGCAACTGGGGACGCGTGCCACCGTCGGCCCCCGCCCCGGGAGAGGCGGGCTGCACCACGAAGAAGGCCATCGCGAGGAACTCGATCACTTTGCCCCTCCCACCACGGTCTCTGTTGCTCCTTCGAAGGTGAAGTTCCCGTCCGGGAAGGACAGCTCGAAGGTGTCCGCCCGAAGGGCGTAATCCGGCCCCTGCACCGCCACGCCCTCGCGCCCGCCCGCCTTCTTGCCAGCGGCGTCATAGGTGCCCCGAGGCGTGCGCGCCACCAGCCCGTCGGCGGTGCGGACGACGACGCCTCCGGAGGCCACGAGCTGGCGCGAGGAGAGGCTGCCTTCCATGACAGGCGCTCGAATCTCCATGCCGCCCTGGGGCGCGGAGGGCATCCGCTCGGTGTCACGCCGGCCCGGCATGCGCAGCAGGGTGTTGGTGGCCATCACCGCCCCTTCCGAGCGCTGGTACGTCAGGCGCTCGGCCCGCCCGGCCAGGACGAGCTGGTCTCCCTCGAAGGACTGGAGCTGGACTCCTCGGAGCACCACCTGGGGCGGTGGCTCGGAGGCACCCGCCCCGTCCCGGCGCGGGCCACATGCGGCCAGGAGGGCAAGCAGGCTGGAGAGCAGCAGGAGGCGCGGCACGGGGCTCTTCCTATCACTGGGTGGGCACGGGCGCCTCGGCTCCCGTGGGCAATGTCGCGGGTTGACCTTCCGGGCGGGTCTTCCACCGCTGGTGCATCCACACCCACTGCTCGGGGGTGCGGCGGATGGCCGTCTCGATGCAGCGCGAGAGGGTGGCCGTCAGCGCCAGCGCCGCCGCCTCCCGGTCCTCCTCGGCGGGTGGGGAGACCTCCTCCATGGTGAGCCGGTAGCCCGGGCCCTCGCGGTGGCAGAAGCCCACCACCACGGCGGCGCCAGTGCGCAGGGCCAGGTCCGCGGCGGCCCGAGGCGTGGCAGCCAGCTCTCCGAAGAAGGGGACGAAGAAGGACTGCACCTTGGTGTCCTGGTCGATGAGCAGGCCGAGGATTTCGCCGTTCTTCAGCGCCCGGAGCATGTGCCGCACCGCGCCGTCCTGGCCGCGCCAGATGCTGCGCACCCCGCCCCGCTCCCGGAAGCGCCCCACGAGCGCGGTGAGGCGCGGGTCCGAGGTCTCCTTGGCGATGCTCTGGCAGGGGAAGCCCTCGGAGGCCACGCGCCGGGCCAGCAGCTCCCAGTTGCCCACATGGCCGGAGACGAACACCACGCCCTTGCCCCGGGCGAGCGCCGCTTCCAGAACGCGCCGGTCCGCCTCGGGCCAGGCCACCAGCGGCTTGAGCTCCTGGTCGAGCGCGGCGGTGCAGCCCACCTCGAAGAGGGCGGCGCCCAGGTGGCGGAAGGAGGCGCGGGCCAGGGCGAGCCGCTCGGCCTCGGACTTCTCCGGGAAGGCCCGGGCGAGGGACTTGAGCGCCTTGCGCCGCTCGCCGCCGGCCACGAGGAAGGCGAGTGTCCCGAAGCGCACACCCAGCCACCGCGCCAGCCCGAGGGGAAGTGGGTGGACGAGGGCCAACGCGGCCCGCACGAGCAGGTAGCGGAGGAAACGCTTGAGCCGCTTTGCTAAGGGTGGGCGCTCCACAGCAGCGGTTCTATATCCCAATGCGCGAGTACAACTTCGACGGTCTCGTTGGCCCCACCCACAATTATGGTGGCCTCTCGGTCGGCAACCTGGCTTCCACCACCCATGGGGGCCAGGCCAGCTATCCCCGCGAGGCGGCGCTCCAGGGCCTGGAGAAGATGCGCTTCGTCTCGGGGCTGGGGGTGGGCCAGGCGGTGCTGCCGCCTCAGCCGCGCCCCTCGCTGAAGACGCTGCGGTTGCTGGGCTTCAGCGGCACGGACGAGGAGGTCATCACCCGCGCCGCCCGGGAGGCCGAGCACCTGCTGCGGCTCACCTCCAGCGCCGCCGCGATGTGGACGGCCAACGCCGCCACCGTGGCGCCCTCGGAGGACACGGCGGACAAGCGGCTGCACCTGACGCCCGCCAACCTCCAGCAGATGTTCCACCGGGCCATCGAGGCGGAGACGACGCACTCGGTGCTGCGCGCCATCTTCGCGGACGAGGCGCGGTTCGCCGTCCACGCTCCCCTGCCCGGCGGAGGGCACTTCGCCGATGAGGGGGCGGCCAACCACACCCGCCTCGTGACGCCCGGGCACGCCGCGGTACACCTGCTGGCGTGGGGGCGCAGCCCGTGGAAGGACATTGTCGGGCCCAAGCGCTTCCCGGCGCGGCAGACGCTGGAGGCCAGCCAGGCGCTCGCGCGGCTGCACCAGTTGGACCCGGAGCGCACCCTGTTCCCCCAGCAACACCCGGAGGGCATCGACTCGGGAGCCTTCCACACGGACGTGGTGGCGGTGGGCAATGGCAGCTTCCTGATGCTGCACGAGCTGGCGTTCGCGGACGCGCCAGGCCTGCTGCGCACGCTGCGGGAGAAGCTGGGCGAGGGGTTCACCTCCATCACGGCCACCGAGGCGGAGCTGCCGGTGAAGGACGCGGTGAAGTCGTACCCGTTCAACTCGCAGGTGCTCACCTTGCCGGACGGCGGCATGGCCATCGTGGCCCCGGTGGAGTGCCAGGAGACGGAGACGGCGCGGCGCTTCCTCGAGCGTGTGGTAGCCGAGAACAACCCGGTGAAGCGGGTGCATTACCTGGACGTGCGCCAGTCGATGAACAACGGCGGCGGCCCGGCGTGCCTGCGCCAGCGCATCTGGCTCACGGAGGAGGAGCGGGCCGCGGTGAAGGCCAACGTCTTCTACTCCCCTGCCCTACACGAGTCGCTCGCCGCCTGGGTGAGGAAGCATTACCGGGAGACGATGTACGCGAAGGATCTGCAGGATCCGAAGCTCGCGCGGGAGACGATGACGGCGCTCGATGAGCTGACGGGCATCCTCCAGCTCGGCAGCGTTTACGACTTCCAGCGCTGAGACGCATGTCCGGCCGCCCCCCGAGGCACACGCTCGGGGCTGGTGGCCTGAACGGTGGAGCTGACGCACCTTTTCAGGAGAGGAGGTGCGTCATGGGCGACGCGGGATTCCTGACCTTGATCATGGTGCTGGCCGTCATCTGGTACGCCTCGATGCGGATGCACATGCCCCACCTGCACCACTGAGCGCCGAGCTCAAGGCACGCTCAGTCGTGCAGGCCCGCCAGGAAGTCCGAGAAGCTTTCCGCCAGCGGATAGAGATCGCACTCGACCGAGACGAGGACAATCCGAGGAGGGAGGGAACCCTCCCTGTAGTCGAAGCACACGGACTCGCCCCCGGGAGTCGAGGCGAACGGATAGATCCCCTTGGGAACATGCGGCTTCAAGGCTTGATAGACGCCAAGCGCCAGGTATCCCTCCCGCCCCTCGTCCCGGGTGACGGTCAGCAGTTCGTTGATTGCGCTTTCCGATGTCGCGCCAACGCTGAAGACATTGGGCTGAGGTGTCATGCCTTGGTACTCGCTCACCAGTTCCTTGTACTCTTTGGGGAGAGTGACACCCCACTCCCGCTCGAGCGCCTCGATTTCATGAGGCTTCGCGGCTCGGGGCTCACCCCAGACGTAAGGCCGCCAGACGATCTCGCGGTTCCGCGTCATCTCGGGTATCCCCCGCCCCAGATCGCCATGCCGCCCGTATGAGGAATGGAGAGCCGGTGCTCCCCCTCTAGGATGAGCTGCATGCGCCCGACGTCCTGATGGTGATGCCACCTGTAGCCAGCTGGCGCCGTATTCAACGTGGGGAGCGTGCCAGCCTCGGCTCCGGTGAACCCCAACTGTTTCGCAAGCCCTGAATCCTGTTGGATGGCTTGGGAGAGCCTCTCATTCGCGGCCCTGAAGTGCGCCTGGGGCTTCCCAGTCCCTATATGCACATCGTCGATCAGGGTTTCGAACTTCGGCTCGAACTCTGGGAATCCATCCTTGTCGAAGCGGAGGGTGTTCCTGCCGTCAGTCATCGTCTGCCCTGCGCGGTTCCTTCCCAGGTTCGGAATAAGAGTTGGAGGCTCCCGCGTCCGCTTGAAGGGCAGAATCTGTCCCTCCTCGGTCAAGCGGGGCTTACGCCAGGACTCGATGGAACTCAGCCGGTACTTCGCGGGAGAGGGCGTGCCTTGGCCTCTACCACTCATGCCCTGGTGGGTCATGGCCAGAGCGTTGGGCGCCATGGAGACAGTCAGGATACGGCCCGTCACCTTGACGGTATGCACCTGCCCCACCGCTGATAGCACCAGGCCGCTCTCCGTCGCCGCCATGCGCGAGGCCTGGGTAAAACCCGGCAGGTTCATCCCCCCCAAAGCCTTGCCCCCCGCGGAGCCCAGGGCCGCTGTGGCGACCATGAGCAGCAGCCGAGTGACTTTCTCCCCCATGACCCGTCCATAGCGCTCACCCGCCTCGCGAAGTTCAGAGAAGGTGCGCGCCTGCCTTGCCTCTCGGTCCATGCGCCTCCAGCCTTCGATGAGGCTGACCACCGTGTCCCAGCCCAGGTAAGCCACCAGGGTCACGGTCAGCGCCAGAACGAACGCCTTGGAGATCGGCTCCGGTAGCACCAGCAGCGTCATGGCCATGGCGATCGAGCTCACCAGGGCCACTCTCAGTTGGGCAGGATCGAGCACCTCGCCCACGACGGCGGTGGTGCCCTCCCAGACGCCTGCTGAAGCCAAGGCGAAGGCCAGCTCTCGCTTCGCTTCATCGGTGAGATAGGGCCGGCCCTCGAGCAGGCTTGCGCAGTCACCAGGGGTACCTTGGCGCTCGCACCATTGGAGGTATTCGCCAACCAGCGCAGCCCGTCCATCAGCCTGTCCGGGACGTCCCCAGGCGATGATGGCGAGTTGCTTCGTGGGCCGAGGAGGCAACATCTCCCGAAGCTCCCGAGCGAGCCGTACCATCGCCGCCTCGTACTCGGCTTGGGTCACCTCGACGGGAGCACGTCGGAGAGAAGGCCGCAGGACGCGTGGTGCGCCGTTGTCTGGATACAAGACGATGCGCGAACCTGTGTCCGTTGCATCTCCGCTTGTAGGCCGCCCGCTGTCCGTGGCGCAGGATGTGGCCAAGAGAACCCAGGCAAGCACAACGTACCTACGCAGGTGCAAGCCCCTCGTCGCCTCCAAGGCCATTCAACAAGTCCCCATGCCCTACGGGCTTTCGGAGCGGGTCCGCAGCAACTGCTCCACGTCCTGCTTGCCGGGATCCTCCATCAGCTGCTGCCGGTGCGCCTCCAGCAACCGCTTCTCCTCGGCCTCCAGGCGCTCCAGCCATGCCTCCCCCGCGCTTCGCGACCCCTCAGGCTGGAGCTGCAGCCCCTTGCGTACAGCCCTCGCCGCGTCGCCCGGGCGGCGCAAGGCCTCCTGGAGCCGCGCCACCTGGAAGTGGGCCTCGGGAGCGGGCTCGAGCCGCGACACCGTCACGTAGCGCTCCAGTGCCCGTCCGAGCAGGCCGTCCCGCTCGAAGCACGCGCCCTCCAGCGCCAGCAACCGGGCCCGCTGCCGGTAGTCCGTCACGAAGCGACTGGACTGGTTCAGCACCTCTCGCGCCCGCCGCGTCAGCCCCGTGTCCAGCAGCTGGCTTGCCAGCGCGAACGACATCTCCAGGTTGCCCGGAAAGCGAGGCAGGCTCTGCTCGAGGAGCTGGATGGCATCCTCGCGCCGTCCTTGTGCCCGGAGGATCTCCGCCCGCAGCAGCACCGGCTGCGGTGCCGCCGGAGCCCGGAGTTCGATCTCGGCACACAGCGCCTCCGCCACCCCCAGCTCACCGCGTCCCACGCGCATGCGCGCCTCGAGCTCCCAGAGCGCGAACACCCCAGGCGCCGCGTCGAAGCGCTCCCGGGCCCAGGCGAGCCAGTCCAGGGCCTGCTCCTGTCGCCCGGGCCGCGAAGCCAGCGCCAGCGCCAGCTGCGCCACCACCGTCGCGGAGTCCGGAGTGAGCGCCCGAAGCTCCTCCACGGTGCGTGTCTGCTCCAGGGCCTCACGCACCAACACGCTCTCGTCTCCCGACTCGTGGGCGAACCGGTACTCCAGGAAGGCCTGGCCGCGACGCCCCAGCGCCAGCAACGCGCGCGCGGCGATGCGGTGCGAGGCCGTATCCGTCGGCCGCAGGTAGAGCGCTCGGTTGATGAAGGCGAGCGCTTCGCCCGCATTCGCCTGGCCCCCCGTGGCATACGCCGAGCCCACGAGGCCATAGAGCAGGTAGTCCGACGGGTGCCGGTCGATGAGCCCCAACGCCCGTCCACGCACCTCCGCCAGCGGCGCCCGGGCGTGAACGAGTCCCGCAAGCTCCGCCTCCGCCGCCATCAACGTGTGCCGCCCTGGCACCAGCGCCACCAGCGCCACCACCGCCACCACCGCGGCCATGCCCATCCCGCGCGTGGCAGGCAGCCTCCACGTCCACCGTGGCGAGCCAGAAGCCTCACGCTCCTCCGGCCGAGCCACCGTGGCGAGCGCCACCCACGCGGCCACCGCGCACGCGGGCAGCTCCAGGCTGAAGTCAAAGAGGTTGTGCAGCCCCAACGCCAGCACCGCCGCGAGCACCGCCAGCTCCAAGCGCCCCAGCCGTGCTCCGCGCATCAGCCGCGTGAAGCCCCAGATGCCTACCGCCAGCAGCACCAGGCCCAGCACGCCGAACTCGGCCCCCAGCTGCAGCACCGCGTTCTCCGGATGCGTGAGGGTGTTGGGGTTGAGCGCCGTCTGGTAGCGCGGGAAGGCGGCCTCGAAGGCCCCACGCCCCATGCCCAACACCGGGAAGGAGCGCGCGGCCTCGGCCATCATCGGCCACAGGTCCACCTTGCTGTGGCGCAGCTTCTCCACGCTGTCCACGCTGGCCGCCTCCGCCACCAGCTTCTCCCACGCCACATAGCCGCCCACCGCCAGCGTCGCGCCGAGCACGAGCAGGGCGAGCGGCCCCCGGCTCCAGGGAGAGGGCACCCGCTCCTCCTCCTCCTCGTCCCGCCGCTTCGCGCGCCGGCGCAACAGCCACACCGCCAGCACCCCCTGGCCGAAGAGGAAGAAGAGGATGCCCGCGCGCGAGAGCGAGAGCAGCACCCCGGCGCCCGACAGCAGCGCCGCCACCGCGAAGAGCACCGTGCGCTCGCGACGCGCGCTGGAGAGCATCAGGCCCAGCCCCACCGTGGCCGACAACGTCAGGAAGCCCGCCAGGTGGTTGGGGTTGCCGAACGGCGTCACCAGCGGCGGCCGCGCGTGGGTGTAGCTCCGCAGGCCCACCAGCTCCGTGAGCCCCAGCAGCGAGTGCAGCAACCCCAGCAGCGTCACCGCCGCCCCGGTGAAGGCCAGCGTGGAGAGCAGCCGCTGCCGCGAGCGCCGCGAGCGGCACACCTCCACCGCCGAGAGGAAGGCCAGCACATAGGCCAGGTGCTTGGCGAGCTCCCGCCACGTGGCCGGCGGATCCAGGGACACGGGCCTCGCGGACGACAGGCCCAGGGGAACGAGCGCGAACTCCCGCAGCGCGGCGGCCTCGGGGCTCACTACCGCGAGCAGCGCCGGAGGGAGCGGGATGAGCTGCAGCAGGCAAAGCACCGCGCTGGCCACCAGCGGCACCGCGAGCAACGGCACATGCAGCGAATGCCCCTGTCGCCGGGCCGCCTCCGCCGCCAGCACCGCCGCCAGGGCCGAGAGCCCCACCAGCGGCCAGAGCGCCCACGTCGCCGCGCCTCCGAGCGCCAGCGGCCCCGAGACGACGAGCCCCGCCAACACCGCTTCTGCGGCGATGCTGAACCGGGAGGTGCGGCGGGAGGAAGGCATGAACGCGCCCGAACTATCTCACGAGCGCACCCGAATGCCTCCTTACCTTCACCTCAGGGAGCAGGCAGACAGGCGGCGCCTCCCTCGTTTCGCGCTCAGAAGGAGAGAGAGGCCACGGTGAGTGCGACCGCGGGGCGCTCCATGTTCCAGCGGTGAACACTGGCGTCGCCCCGGCGCTTGAGCTCCCGCAGCTCATCCTCCAGGCGCGTGCGCTCGCGGAGGAGCTCCTGCCGCTCGGCGCGCGCACCCGAGGAGGCGTTGATGCCCGTGACGATGCCGGCGATGAGCAGCACCACCCCCACGCCGCCCACGATGGTGGTGGCCGCGCCGATGGCGGTGAGCGTGCCGGCGATCTCCGCGGTCGACGCGGCGCCGATGATGAGCAGTGGCAGGCCCACCACCAGCAGCGGCGAGAGCACATAGCCGCTGTAGGTCATCACCACCGCGCCCACCGGCCAGTCCGTGTCCAGGGCCCGGATGCGCGAATTGAGCTCCTCCACCTGCGAGGTCAGCTCCCGGATGCGCGCATCCGGCGCGTTGACCAGGGGCGGCGGGCTGGTCACGGAGCCCGGGGCGGAGCGCCCCTCCGAGCCCGCCGGGGGAGTGGCCTGGGCCAGCAGCCGCACGGAGGAGGGGCGCGACTCGGCGCCCACGGGTGACAGCAGCGAGGCCTGGCCAGGGGTGGCGGTGAGCAGGACGACGACGAGCGACAGCATGGAGTGGATGCCTCCCGGAAGAAGAGCGGGCGGGCGACCCTAGCACCCGAGGCCTCCCGCTTCGCTTGCATCCGGGGTGGCATCTGGCATCTTCCGCCCCCCATGCACCGCTCCGTCGCCACCGCCGTGCTGTCCCTCGCCCTCCTGGCTCTCTCGGGCTGCAAGGGCCCGTGCCGCGAGCTGTCCGAGAAGCTGTGCGAGTGCTCCGCCAACACCCTCGAGCGCGAGGTGTGCATCCGCCGCGCCTCCAACGACGAGGCCTTCATCGAGCCCACCTCCCAGGACGAGGCGGTGTGCGAGCAGCGGCTGGAGACGTGCGACTGCAACAACCTCGAGACCGACGAGGGCAAGATCGCCTGCGGTCTGGCGCGCTGAGCCTCCCGCCTCCGAGGGCGACGGGCGCAAGCCACCGCGCCCGCCCAGGCCCTGCTCAGGAGCGGCCGATCCCCAGGTAGGTGAAGCCCAGCTCGCGCATACGCGCCGGGTCGTAGATGTTGCGCCCGTCGAAGATGACCGGCGCCTTCATCAGCGCCTTCATCCGCTCGAAGTCCGGGTGGCGGAACTCATTCCACTCGGTGACGACGAACAGCGCGTCGGCGCCCTCCAGCGCCTCGTACGGCAGCGACGCGTAGCGGATGCGGTCGCCGAAGTAGCGCCGGGCACTGCGCTCGGCCACCGGGTCGTGCGCCACCACCTGGGCGCCCTTGCCCAGCAGCCCCTCAATCACCTCGATGGAGGGCGCCTCGCGCATGTCGTCCGTCTTCGGCTTGAAGGCCAGGCCCCACACGCCGAAGGTGCGCCCCGCCAGCGAGCCGCCGAAGTGCTTGAGCGCCTTGTGGACCAGCAGCTTCTTCTGCCGCTCATTGGTGCGCTCCACGGCGCGCAGCAGGTCCAGCTCCAGCCCGCTCTCGCGCCCGGTGGCCACCAGCGCCTTCACGTCCTTGGGGAAGCACGAGCCGCCGTAGCCCACGCCCGGGAAGAGGAACGGGTAGCCGATGCGCCGGTCCGCCCCCAGCCCCTTGCGCACGAAGTCCACGTCCGCGCCCACCTTCTCGCAGAGCGCGGCGACGTCGTTCATGAAGGAGATGCGCGTGGCCAACATCGCGTTGGCCGCGTACTTCGTCATCTCCGCCGAGCGCGTATCCATATAGAAGATGGGGTTCTCGGTGCGCACGAAGGGCGCGTACAGCTCGCCCATCATCCGCCGCGCCCGCTCGGAGCTGGTGCCAATCACCACCCGGTCCGGCTTGAGGAAGTCCTCCAGCGCCGCGTTCTCCTTGAGGAACTCGGGGTTGGAGACGACGTCGAACTCCACCTTCGTCACCTGGGCGATGGCCTCGCGCACCTTGTCCGCCGTGCCCACCGGCACGGTGCTCTTGTCCACCACCACCGTGTACTGGCGGAGGGCGCGGCCGATCTGCGCCGCCGCCTCCAGCACGTAGCGCAGGTCCGCGTCCCCGCTCTCGCTCTCGGGCGTGCCCACGGCGATGAACACCACCTGCGCCGGCCCCACCGCCGCCGCCAGGTCGGTGCTGAAGCTCAGCCGCCGCTCCCGCGCGTTCTTGCGGATGAGTTCCTCCAGCCCCGGCTCGTAGATGGGCACCTCGCCCGCGTTCAGCGAGCGGATCTTCCGCTCGTCGATGTCCACGCACGTGACGTCATTGCCCGAGTCGGCGAAGCAGGTTCCCGCGACGAGCCCGACATAGCCCGTTCCGATGATGGCGATACGCATGAGACTCCCCAGACGGCGGATGCTCCCGCCTCATAGCCGGGGAGCGAGGCCAGGGGAAGACATGGGGACCTCTCCCTCCTGCCCGCCCGGCCAGCCGACAGGGGTTTACTGCCCGGTCAGCAGGCGCCGGAGGCGATCCGCACCCCGGATCACCGCCTGGTTGCCCGGCGTACTGACGGGCTCCACCACCAGCCGGTTGAGCAGCTCCCGGGTGGCGCGGCGCAGCGGAGGGCGGGCCGCCTCCACGATGCTGGCCGTGTGGGGAAAGAGCCGCTCGACGATCGACAGCGCGGTGTAGAGGGCCCGCTCCAGCCGCCAGGCCTTGGCGCGCTCCTGGAGCGCCGCCACCTCCAGCGGGCGGGAGTAGATGCCCCCCATCCACGTGGCCCCCGTCACCAGCTCGCGCAGGTCCACGAAGTACAGCCACGGCACCTGGAAGCCCTGGCGCGCGAACTCCAGGCACAGGAGCAGCACCGCATCCTCCAGGTCCGGCCGGAACACCGAGGGCCCATACACCCGCATGGGCTTGGAGCGGTCGAAGACGCCCTGGAGCTCCTCGCGCCGCCCGGCGCCGAGCACGTCCGAGAAGAGGTAGACGGCGGTGCGCCCGTCGGACACCACGCGGGTGGCGCCGCTGTTCAGCTCGTCCTTCTCCGGGCGGAACTGGTGCTGCCCCAGGTAGCCGGCGAACCCGTCCACGTCCATGCGCCGCAGCATCACCTGGATGTCCAGCACCGGCCGGAAGCCCACGTGTGGGTAGAGCGCCTCGGCGAACGCGGCGCCGCCCATCAGCAGCATCTTGCGCCCCTCCAGGTCGTCCACGATGCGCTTGAAGTGGACGAGCTTCATCACGTTGTCGTTGACCGAGCCCTGGTAGATGGAGAGCAGCCGGTCCCGCGCCCACTCCGGCGCGTCGGCGCCCCCACCCATCCGGTACTCCAGGTTGTAGGCCGCCAGCGGCGCCAGGCCCTGAGAGATGGCCCAATCCACGTACTCCTCCCAGGGCGCCGCGCGCAGCGAGCCCTTCGGTGGCTCAAAGGAGGACAGGATGCGGAAGGTCTCGAGCAGGCTCGGAGGCATGGTGGCGCACCTCTAACGAGATAACCGAACAGGAAGCAATGCCGCCGGCAGCCGAGGCCGCTGAAGCCTCTCAAGGAAAACAAGCGCTTACGGCCCAAAGGCAATTCATGATTTACAGTTATACTGCATATTTGCCGACAAAACGGATATTCCCTACTCTGCAGGGCACCTGCCCATAAGGGGGCGGGTACAGGACTTGGGGGTCCTCCTTGAGAGCAAGTTTGCAAGCGAGCCTGGGTGCGCTCGCATCGCTGGCGTTAACGGCGTGTGGTACCGGGACAGAACCCACTGCGTCACCACAGGTGCGGCGGCGGGTGGATGCCCTCAGCGAGCGCTGTGAGGCCAGTCCGCCCTTCAGCCCGAACTTCGAGCCGGAGCTGCAGTGGGCGTGGACCGGAGGCACGGTCATGCCGGACCACAAACAGGTGATGATGACGCCGGTGGTGGTGGACGTGAGCGGCGACGGCGTGCCGGACGTCGTCTTCAACGCGTTCGCGGGCAGCAACCACACGAGCAACGGGGTGATGCGCGCCATCGACGGCGCGACGGGCGCGGACCTGTGGGCGGTGAGCAACGCGAACTACCGGGTGCGCGGGGCGGCGCAGATCGCCGCCGGGGACATCGACTTCGACGGCCAGGTGGAGCTGTGTACCGTCCCCGAGGGCGGCACGGGCATCATCTGCTTCGAGCACGACGGCGCCTTCAAGTTCCGCACCTCGGTGTCCACCAACATCTGGGGAGGCCCCTCGTTCGCGGACCTGGACGGGGACGGCAACGTGGAGATCCTCAACGGCAACCACGTGTTCAGCCACACGGGCGCGCTCGAGTGGGAGGGCAGCGACAACGCCGGTGGCAGCGCGGGGGCCCTCTCCTTCGCGGCGGACATCGACGGGGACGGCCTGCAGGAGGTCATCAACGACCGGGCCATCTACCGGCACGACGGCACACTGAAGTGCGCCAACACCGGGCAGATCGGCCACGGTCTGGCGGGCGTGGGCAACTTCGACGCGGACCCGAACGGCGAGGTGGTCGTGGTGTGGGGCGGCCGCGTGTCGCTGATGGATGACACCTGCGCGCTCTTGTGGACGGCGAGCCTGCCGGGCGGAGGTACGGGCGGCGCGCCCACCATCGCGGACTTCGACAATGACGGGCAGCCGGAGGTAGGCGTGGCGGGCGGCACCCGCTACGTGGTGTTCGAGACGAACGGCACGGTGAAGTGGAGCAGGTCCACGACGGACCAATCGAACCTGACGGGCTCCACGGCGTTCGACTTCGAGGGCGACGGCCAGATGGAGATCGTCTACGCGGACGAGCAGCGGCTGCGCATCTACGACGGAGCCACCGGCGCGACGCGCTTCGAGACGGCTCACAGCTCGAGCACCGCGTACGAGGCTCCGGTCGTCGTGGACGTGGATGGCGACCACAACGCGGAGATCGTCCTGGCCACCAACAGCCCTACCGCCTCGGGAGCCGCGGGCATCCGCGTGTTCCGGGACCGGCTCAACGGCTGGGTGAGCTCGCGGCGCGTCTGGAACCAGCACGCCTATTCGGTCACCCATATCCATGAGGATGGCACCATCCCCACGAGCCCGCCGGCCAACTGGCTCACCCCGGGGCTGAATACCTTCCGCGTCAATCCGCAGGGCCCTGGCTTCACGCCTCCCGCCTTGGCGCCGGACCTCATCGTCACCCACCTCTCGGTGGAGTGCAGTCCCACGGCGGAGCAGCTGGCCCTGGTCGCCACCGTGAGCAACCGCGGCGACCAGGATACGGCCTCGGGCATGCTGGTGGCCTTCTTCAACGGGGACCCGAGCGCGGGAGGCACGCGGCTCGGCACGGCGCAGCTGGCCAACGCCCTGCCCGCTGGACAGAACGCCCAGGTGAAGCTGTGGATGGTGCCTCCCGACACGCTGGTGAGCGTGTACGCCGTGGCGGACAACGACGGTGCGGGCAACGGCCAGGAGACGGAGTGCCGCGAGGACAACAACGCCCTGGCGATGTCGCTGATGCTCTCGTGTGACACGGGCAACCGTCGCCCGGTGGCGCTGTGCCAGGCCGTCACCGTGCCGGCCGACCCCGTCACGTGCCAGGCCTCCGCGAGCGTGAACAATGGCAGTCATGATCCGGATAACGGCCCTCAGCCGCTGTCGATCTCCGAGAGCCCGACGGGCCCGTTCGGGCCGGGCACGCATGAAGTCACCCTGACGGCCTCGGATGGCGAGGCGAGCGCGGTGTGCAGCGCGCCGGTGACGGTGGTGGACGTGACGCCGCCCACGCTGACGCTGGTGGGAGACCCGGCGCCGGTGGTGGAGTGCGGCTACGCATTGCCTCCGGGAGTCATCGCCTCGGACACGTGCTCGGGTGACCTCACGGCGCAGATCGAGGTGCTGAACTTCAATAACCGGCTGCCTGGCTTCTACGAGGTGCAGCACCGGGTGACGGACGCCGCGGGCAACACCACCGTGGGCGTGCCGCGCTGGGTGAACGTGGTGGACAACGTCCCGCCGGCGCTGCAGCTGCTGGGTGACTCGCCGATGGTGCTGGAGTGCGGCCGGGACACCTACGTGGACCCCGGCGCCGAAGCGTACGACGCGTGCAGCGGCACGCTGCCGGTACACAAGTACAACTCCGGGGACGACGACGGTGACGGCATTCCGGGCGAGTCGGATCCGGACGACTACGGCCCGGGGCCGGATGGCACGGCCGAGGGCACGTACTCGGTGCAGTACCTGGCCATGGACCGGTGGAACGTGGCGAGCGCCATCCGCTCGGTGAAGGTGCTCGACACCACGCCGCCGACGCTGACGCTCAACGGGCCGGAGCACATAACCCTCTCCTGCGGCCAGGAGTTCTCTGATCCGTGGGTCGAGGCGAGCGACCTGTGCTACGGCAACCTCGGGCAGGCTGTCCGGCGCGAGGGTGGGCTCAACCACCGCGTGGCGGGCACCTACACCCTGACGTACACGGTGGAGGATGCCGCCGAACACAGCGCGCCGCCGGTGTACCGCACGGTGACGGTGGTGGACGACCAAGGCCCGAGTGTCCAGGCCGTGCCGTTCAAGCTGTGGCCGTCCGATGGACAAATGAACACGGTGCGGCTGTCCGACTGCGCGACCCTGAATGACGCGTGCGAGCAGGGCCTGGACCTGCAGGCGCGGGGCGTCATCACCTCTGTCTCCAGCGACGAGCCAGAGGACGCGACAGGTGGCCAGGACGGCAACACGCTGGGGGACATCGTCATCAGTGGCCCGTCCGAGCTGCAGCTGCGCGCCGAGCGCAACGAGTGGAGCAACGGGCGTGTCTACACGGTGAACTTCCGGGTGACGGACACGACGGGCAACGTGACGAGCGCGCAGTGCAAGGTCCACGTGCCGCCGCACGAGCCGGACTGGGCCGTGGATGAGGGCCCGGGCGCGGGCTACACAGTGCCCTGATGTCACGGAGGGCCTCGCTCCTCGGAAGCTGGGAGCGAGGCCCTTCGCGTTATTCTTCGAGCAGCGGCCGGCGTGGTTCCTCGACTTCAACAGCGCTCCCCAACCCAGCCAGATCCGCCGTGGCAACGGGGAGCCCGTACGCCCCGACATTCGTCTCGCAGGCCACGTTCAAGCAGCCCAGGCTGCACGCTGAGAAACACGCGGCCCTTCAGCTAACGGCGCCGAGAGAATGCGCGACTGAAGAACCAGTTGTCGGGGTCCGCTGGGCAGTCTTCCGGACGCAGCAGCTGTAGCTGCCCGTCCACCCGGATGACACACCAGCGATCGCGCCCAACCTTGAGACTGGACCTCTGGTCTCCCTTCACGGACCACTGCCCCTGCTCACCCGTGCTGCTCAGGAACATGCCATCTGCGTTCAAGGAGAGGCTGCCAACACGTGACTCCCAGACACCAACGAGGTGCTGCGTGCTGAAGTCTGGCACATAGTCGATGACGGGATATCTGAGCCGGCTCACCTCCCATGCTGCTCCGAGGAGCAGCGCCGCTTCCAATCCAAGAGCCAGGAGCACCGGGACAAGATTGCGCGGCCTCCCGCTCGGGCTGTGACAGAACGTCAGGAGTGCCACGAGCAGCATGACGGGCAAGCCCAGAAAGGCGAGGAGGCGAAGCATGGTCATCCATCTTCGCAAAGAACATGCCAGCGACGCTCACGTGGTCAACGTGAACTTCGAGAGAGGGACGGGCGGATACAGGACAAAACACGAGGGGATCCCGCCATAGCCTCCCTTCGCCTTGGCGAGCGGCTCCAAGGCCAGCAGATCCGTGGCCAGATGCAGCCGCCAGTGGCCAAACAATTCCTTGGTCGCGCACCGGCTGGCTGGCCCATCACACTGGACGAACACGCCCTCGTAGCCAATGGCTCCCTGATTGATGGACTCTGCTTCGGGCAGCTTCGCCACGGTCTTACCGATGACGGCTCCGTCCCGGTCGATGTATTTGGCCACCGCCTGGTTGTAGATGTACCCCAGGCTCATGCCCTGAGAGACGATGATGTGACAGCCGGGGCCCCTGCGGCTTCCGAGCACCGTCGACAGCATCCCGATGTCGTTGCAGATCTCCAGACCGAAATCGTGTCCCTCGACGGTGAACATGTCAGGAACGAGCTTCTCGCGGACCTGCTCGGACGCGGCCCGGAGCTTCTCGGTGTCGAACGCGCCCATCAATGGGGTGGCCACGGGCCACTTCCCATCGTCTTTCATCCTCGGGACACAGGGGATCTCTCCCGTGGAGTAGAACTTCTTGAAGAACCGGGCGATCAGCGCACCCTTGTAAAAGACAGGGACGCAGCTTTGCACGCGCCCGTTCGCCTTGGTGAAGGCCCCCTGCTCGGGCACCCCAGAGACCGGAATCAGCACCGTCCCAGGGATGACGATCCATGAGTGCTTCTGGGAGATCTCCGCAGCGCGATCCAGGAGCGCCTTCCGGTCCGCATCGCTCAGGGGCCGGAAGGTCCGGATGTCGTTGTCGTACAAGGAGCCGAAGAACTCAGGCATGAGCAGCAGCTTCAGCGCCTTGTCCGAGCTCTTCGCCGCCATGCGCCCGGCGGACGCATCGAGCATCTCGAGCTTGTCCTTGAGCTTATGGTTGGCGACGTTGGTCAGCCCGACACAAACGCAGCCCGCTTGAAGATCCAGTGCCATCCACGCCACTCCTCTCAGGCGTCCACCATATCGTGGACGTAGCGAGCCGCGCGGATAGCACGGTGACTCGAAGAGACCGAATCCGCCTTGCTACGGAGACTCCGAGGTCGGGGGAGGCCGAGGCGCGAAGACCGGGTAGTAGCAGGCGCCTTTCCACTCGTATGCCCCCTCTTCGCAAGGCAGAGCCGGGTCGTCGGGCCGTACCCAACACCCTCCGTTGATCGCCATCGTTCGCTTCCCGCACGGAGGCTTCCTCTGCCCCGGGAGCGGCTCCTTCGGTACCTCGAGAGTGATCGTTTCCGGTTTGGGCGCTGGCCGCTCCACGCTGGCGCTGACCGTGAGCGCGTCCTTGGCGAGGCCCGCGGTGCCAGCATCCTCCATGCCTCTCTCGGGATGCTCCACCGGCTGCCGACGCGCGGTCCACCATCCATAGAAGGACACACAGGCAAGGACCCCTACCGCCACGGCGAGACTCGGTCCCCTGCCCCGCCCCATACGCCGGGACTCCGTGCGCACGCGGGATGCCTGGGCCGCGCGCCGGGTGATGGGCAGTTCCGCCTCCACTCCAGCCGTTTCCGCCGCGTGTTCCAGCGCTTGGGCAACCTCCGCAGCGCGGCCCCGTGCCGAGGGCTCCTCCGAAAGCATCTGGCGGATCATTCCCGCCAGCTCCGGGCACACGGTCACCACCGCCTCGGGCGCCACGAGCGCGGGACCGGGCACAATCGCGCCATTCACGGCCGCCTGGGGATCCACCCCGGGCGGCGGGTAGAACCCTGTCACCAGGCGGTAGGCCGTCACGCCCAGCGCGTACACGTCATCCGCCGGTCCTGGCTCATAGTGGGCTCCGCGCTGTCTCCAGTGGAGCCACTGGTAGCGCAGTGCCTCGGGGCTGCGGTACTGCGGAGTGCCGGGAGGCAGCACCTCTCGCGTGAGCGTGCGTGCCCCACGGAAGTCCCCCGCGCCGAAGTCCAGCAGCACCGCCCGGCCATCCTCGGCCCGCACAAGCACGTTGGCGCCCTTCACATCGCGATGCACGCCATCCACTCCATGCGTGGCCTCCAGCGCCCGAGCCACCTGGGCCAGAACCCGCAGCACCTGCCGCGAGCTGAGGTTGTGCGCTTCGGCCCAATCATACAGCGGCACCCCATGTACCCACTCCATCACGAGGAAGGGGAAAGGCCCGGCCGGATGGCTCCACAGCCCACGGGCCCGCAGGCGCGGCACATTCGAGTGGTGGATGCGCGAGAGCAACTCCACCTCGCGCTCGAAGCGCGGATCCACCGGATGCAGGGCCAGCTTCAGCGCGAAGGGCCCAGCCCTTTCCTCGCCCACGGGCTCGACGCGGTAGACCGCCCCGTAGGTGCCCTTCCCGCGCAGCTCCAGCACCCGCCAGGGCCCGATCTCCGTTCCCGATGGAAGGTTGGCGGGCTCCAGCTCATGAACGGTCCAGTGTGGCGCCATCGGATCCTCGCGGAGAAGAGCCTCCACCTCCGCTCCTTCCACCCTACCTCAGAGGTAGGCGAGCGTGTATGCGCTCGCAGGCCCCTGAGTGCGCGTCCATGCCGCGCGCTTCCAGGCACGCTCGAGGCTGCCTGCTGCCCCGCCTGGGGATTTAACTTGAAATACAAGGAAAACAGATTATACTCAGAGTGAACTTGAACACTCATCAAGGAGCTTGGATGCTTCGGAAGACGAACCTGTTCTCTCTGGGTGCCCTGATGTCCGGGGTGCTGCTTGCCGCTTGTGGTGGGACCCTCCCTGAAGCTCCGCAGGCTCTGGGTGAAGAGCCCCTGGGCACCCTGGAGTCGTCGCTGTGCTCGGGCCTGAGCGTCAGCAGCCTGAGCATCTGGGATGCCGCACAGTACGAGGGGGATGTGTCAGCGGTAGGGTCCTGGGCAGTGTCCCAGTTCTCCAACGCTGTGCGGCTGGACTACTACATCGATGGCGTCCGGTACGCCTTCGATGAGCGCCCCGGAAACTCTGGGACCTGGTACTTCAGCACCGCGGGGATTCCCTGCGGCTCGCACTACTTGCAGGTGAACGCCTGGCCCATGGTCATTGATAGCAATGGCAACCGTACCACCTGTGGGTCCTCCCCCAGCAGGACGGCCGGCCGGTATGTGTATTGGGAGTGCTCCCCGCCCCCGTACGATCCCTGCAACTACTGTCCTGGCAACACATCGTGCTTCTGCGGCGACGGGGTCTGCCGCTCTAACAATGAGTACTGCCCATAGCATCTGCGGAGTTCGCGCCGTTTTCGCCCTGTGGGATCGCCTGCAGGGCGAATTCGGAGATGATGTTCGGGCGGAACACGAGGCACAAGAATGTCAGCGTGCCCAGAGTTCGGCGACGGCCAGAGGCGTGGAGGTGCCTCTGCGCCCGCCGGCGACGAGCACCTGACCGGAGCGCAGCACGGTGGCGGTGTAGCCCGACCGCGGCTCGGACATGCGGCCCACCTCCGTCCAGAGGTCCTGGTCGGGCTCATACAACTCCGCGCTGTCCAGCACTTCGCTTCCGGCACTCCCGCCGAGGACGAGCACGTGTCCCGAGGGCAGCACGGTGGCGGTGTGGCTGGCTCGGCCGAGGCCCATCCGAGCGATCGTCTTCCAGGAGTTCGTGGCCTCGTCGTAGAGGCTCGCCTGCGAGAGGGGTGGACCGACCAAGGCCAAGCCATACCCCCCCGCGCACAGGACCTTGCCGGAGGGCAGCAGGCTGCAGGTATGGCTGTTCATGATCAGCGGAGCACCGACGGTCTGCCAGCTCCCGGTGTCTGGCGCATAGCGCACCACATAGCCTGTCACGTTGTTGTCGGTCGGCTGGCCCGTGATGAGCACCTTGCCGGAAGGCAGCACTGTGGCCTTCGGGTACCAGGCGGTCCGGGGCATCGAAGCCACGAGGCTCCAGGTCCCCTGGGCCGGCTCGTACTCCTCCACGCTGCCGTAGGGAGAGAGGTCCTCGTGCCTTCCGCCCACGATGAGCACCTTGCCGGAGGGCAACAGGCCCGCGGTGTGGCTCGCCCGCGGCTCGCTCAAGTTACCCGTCGAGGTCCAGGTGCCGGTGGCCGGCTCGTAGAGCTCACTGCTGGCCAGGGTGCCGCGGGCGTTATGCCCCCCCGTCACCAGCACCTGGCCCGAGGGCAAGACGGTGGCGGTGTGTCCCACGCGGGGCTCGATCATCTTGCCGGTCATGCTCCAGGTGCCCGTGGAGGGCTCGTAGAGCTCGGCGCTGGCGAGCACCTCGCTGCCGTCCCCGCCCAGTCCACCGACGACGAGCACCTGGCCAGAGGGCAGCAGGCTGGCGGTGTGGCTCCAGCGAGCCTCATTCAGCGATGCCGTGGCGCTCCAGTAGACGGGGGTTGGCGGCGTGGGCTCCTCGGGAAGGGGCTCGGGAGGAACGGTGGGCTCCTCGCCACACCCCAGCACACTGAAGAGCACCACACCGAAGAGCAACCACTGACGGGCCTGTTCCATCATCCCTCCCTCGACAAGACGGCCGGCCCACCGTGGAGCGGAACGTTATCACCACGCATCAGGGGAAATTGCTCAGGCTCGATTCGTGGTGGGCAGCCAGACCACGGCCACCTTCTCCACGCCGGAGGAAGGCTGTAGGTGTTCGGGAGGCTCAGGGGATGGCTCGTGGCTGCTGGCGAGCCTGACCCTGCTCGCCGGTATCGTCTCCCGCCGCCGGCTCCTGGGCTGAGCCCCCTCGCACTCACCGCGGCAGGCATCAAGAGCGCCGGTAGCTGGAGAGCGTCAGAAGCCCCAAGGCCGTGAGCAGGAGCGTGGCGTTCACCCCCGAGTTCGAGGAGCAACCGCATCCACCGGTTGCCTCCTCATCGGAAGGACTCTCCGTGCCCGGTCCCCCGTCGCTGGCCACCCCCGAGTCCACGGGCGAAGGGGTGCCCCCGTCAGAACCCTCGTCAGAGCCCCCGTCAAAGCCCCCGTCTGAGCCCCCGTTGCCGGTCCCCGCGTCGGGAGACGCGCTGCCCCCATCGGTGGGCCAGCCCGAGCAGTCCCCGAGTGAGTGCTCCAGGGCCCCCAGCGTGTACGCGCCCTGGGTAGGACGGGGCCGGCCGCAGAAGTCATCCACCACCTGCGCGCGGGCCGCTGCGGCGCCGATCAACGTGGACACGTTCCCTTTGATCGTGAGGTTTCCCTTCAGCGGCTCCTGGTACCAGCCGGAGAAGGTGGCCGAAGTCACGTTGAGGAGGTTGGTGCCCGCATCGAACGTGCCGCTCTCCCGGCCGCGCAGATTCCCCTCCAGCACGTTGCCGTGCGCGGAGCCCGTGCTGGAGGCAAAGCGGAAGTCCACGCCCGATGTAGAGATGAGGGTATTGAAGAGCACCTGCGTGGAGCGGGCCTTGTTCAGGTAGATGCCGACATCCGAGCAGTTGGCGATGACATTGTTACGCATCGTGCCGCCGCTGTGCTCCGGGTCGCACGGCACCGTGGAATTGAAGGCCGGCGCGCAGAAGGCATTGCCCGTCCCGCCGCCTCCGAAGGACAGCCCGATGCGTGTGCCGCCGGGGGTCACATCCCGGGTACACAGCACGAGGTTGCGCTCGAACACGCCGTTGTTGCCGCCGCTCTTCATGAACGCGCCATAGGAGACGAAGTCCCCGCCGTTCTTGTGGAAGTCGCGGATGAGGTTGTCGCGGACGATCCAGTTGTCGCCCGTGTCGATGTTGAGCTTCGTCACCGGCTTGGACGTCGCGCGAGGGCGGGTATCGCCCAGCTCGTTGCGCTCGATGAGTCCACGGTGGGGAATCTCCCACGTGCTTCCGTTCTGGGAGGCATTCGCCTTGAGCTGCGCATTGAAGTCGCGCACCCGGCTGTTGCGCAGGACGAAGTTCTCGGCGTGGCCCGTGACGTGAAAGGCGTGCTCACAGTTGTTGTCGTCCGCGCAGACGCCCTGGATGTCGAGCCCGTCGAAGGTCCAATAGGCGCCGGAGACCTTGAAGCCCTCCACCGCATTGAAGCGGATACTCGCGCCCAGCCGGTTCTGAGCGCGCACGACGATGGGGGCTTGAGCTGTCCCATTCACCGTGCAGCTCAGGTTGGCGTTCACCGCATAGGTGCCGTCCGCGAGGATGATTTCATCCCCGGCTTGCGCGCCCGCGAGGGCCGACTGGAGCTGAGCCACCGAGGAGACATTCACCTGCCGGGCCAACGCGGGAGTGGAGAGAAGCAGCAGGAGCGCAACGGGCTTGATCATCGAGATGGACCTCTGTGTTGCGTAGGGTCCAACCAGTCTACGCAAGCGCGAGGCTCGAGCGTCCGTCGAATACCGCACATCCAGACAGTCAAGCAAAACGAGCCTATTATCACTAAGCCGCGAATCTTATAGGAGGCGCGCAGGAGGATTCACCCCTGACGCCACTCCGCTGTCGCGCCTTTGGCGCATCCGTCGCGCTCGTCGCCTGCCTCACCGTCTCCCTCAACGCAGGCGCTGCCCCCCGTCCCGTGTACGCACCGAGCGGTGGTGGGTTCGCAGACCCGTCCGTGGTCATGCACAACAACCAGTTCTACGGCATGTCGACCGGAAGCCTCGTCCCGTCGGCCCAGGGGAACATCGCCTCCGGGCCCTGGATGACCGAGGGTCCGGCCCTCACCTCGAAGCCCTCGTGGGCCACGGGCGGCGGCATGTGGGCCCCGGACCTGGAGCGGATCAGCGCGAACGAGTGGGTGCTCTACTTCGCCGCTCCCGTGGACGGGCTGGGCGCCAACCAGCGCTGCATCGGTGCGGCCACCGCCAGCTCGCCGCTCGGGCCGTTCACCCCGGTCGCGGGCGGACCGCTGGTCTGCCCAGGGCTGGCGGACGTCCCCACCGCGGATGACACCGTCCCGGGCCGCCCCATCACCAACGCCGGCGTCATCGACCCGTCCGGGTTCAAGGACAGCGATGGGACGCGCTTCCTGCTCTACAAGACGCAGCAGCTGCCCTCGTCGCTGCGCATCGTCCGGCTCAACGCCGCCGGCACCCACGTGGCCGGCGACGCCACCAGCCGTCAGCTGCTGCGCTCGGACCGCATCGTGGAGAACCCGGTCCTGGTGAAGCGCGCCGGGGACTACATCCTGTTCGCCTCGCGTGGGCCGTACAACAAGTGTACCTACGAGACCATCTGGATGCGGGCCAACGGCGTGGGCACCAACGCCTTCAACAGCGTCACGCAGCACACCCTGCTCACGGATGCGAACACCGGCGGCGTGTGCGGCCCCGGCGGCGCGGACATCGCCGCGGCGCTCGACGGCGGACAGCGGATCTTCTTCCACGGCTGGCTGTGCGGCGGCAGCCCGTGCCCGATCAACTTCGACGCACAGACCGACGACGGGGGCCGCCGGGGCATGTACCTGGGCGTGCTGGGCTGGGACTCCAATGACAACCCGGTCGTCAACAAGTTCCTCAGCCCCGAGTAGCTCTTCAACCTTCCCCCATGCGCCGGGTGATGCAACCTGGCGCCCACCTCTGAGAAACCATGTTCGAACTCTTGTCCTCTGCCGTCCTCAGCCTCCTCATCTCCCTGGGGTTCATGCCCTCCACTCCTCCGGAGCAGGTGGAGGCGCTCGCGGTCACGACGACCACTGTCGCGACCCACAACACCCTTCACGGGAGCGCGACCTTCAAGCCGCTCGCGGACGTCATCGGCTGGCAGGAGGTGGACACCGACGCGGGCCACTCCAAGCTCAACGCGCTCGAGTACTACGACCACTACCGTCCTGGGGCGGAGCGGCTCGCCGCCCGCAACTCCATCGCCATCTCGTGGCGCAAGAACAAGTACGAGAAGACGGGAGACGGCTCTCGGATGACGCACGAGGGTGATGCCGGGGTGACGCCCGCGCGCTTCGTGAACTGGGTGGTGCTGAAGAACAAGGACACCGGCGCGAAGCTGGCGTTCATCAACACCCATTACATCTCCGGCGCCTGGAACGGTGAGCACCCCGAGCGCCAGGAGCGCTGGCGGACGCACAACACCGTGGTGCGCGAGGTCGTCGCGGAGCTGCTCTCGCGGGGGCTGCCCGTCGTCCTGGTGGGCGACTTCAACCGTCAGCTCTCGCAGGACATCCCGGGGATGAACCACCTGCGGACGGCGGGTGTCGACGGCGTGCCCATCGATCAGATCTACGTCAGCATTGGCATCGGCACCGGTCCCGCCGAACGCCTGGAGAAGTACGGCTCCGACCACTTCGCCTACAGCGCGACCGTCCAGTACTGACAGGGCGGTACGCCAGGTCGAAAGCCCGGAAACTGGTGGCTCCTCGGGACCCGAACAGGCTCCCGAGGACCTACCGTTGACGGAGACTCCATGGGGCTGCAGGAAGAGTTCAACCGCGATATGGACATCCTTCTGCGCACGGGGTGGCAGAAGAATTCGAGCTCCCGGAAGACTCCGTCCAGGCCGCAGGCTCTGAACGATGCCGTCTTCGCCGCCTACGTCGAAGCGGTCTACTTCCTGCTGGGCGCTCCTTCGCCTTCCGCTCGCGCCTCGCTCACTGTGACAGCTTGTGTTTGAGCGCGGTGACGAGTGAGCCCTGCGCGTCATCCCCGCTCAGCTCCCACACCATGGCGCCGCCCAGGTTGTGCGCGTTGATGTAGTCACCCTTCACGCTCAGGGAGGTGGGATCGTCGTAGCTCACCCAGAGGCCCGTGGAGGGATTGTAGAGGTAGGGCACCTGCGCCTCCGGGTGGCGGTACTTCACGGTCCCAGGCTCCAGAGTGCTCTGGATGTAGTGGAAGTCGAACATGCCCGTGTTGCCGGTGAAGACGTCATCCCAGTTCCCGCGTGCGGGGCCCCAGGTGGACTGGTAGAGCCCATCTCCCGCGAGCCCCGGCTGCGTGCCCTGCCAACCCCGGCCATAGAAGGGCACCCCGACGACGAGCTTGCTGGACGGCACGCCCGCGGCCAGGTGGCCTTGCACCGCCTCGTTCGTGCTGGCGCGCCTCGCCTTCTGCGGGTTGGCGGCCTGGTTGTAGAGCGGCGCGTGGAAGTTCGTCGTGGGATCCCACCCCCCGTGCATGTCGTAGGTCATGACGTTGATGGAGTCGAGGTACGGGTGGACGCTGTTGAGTTGGATCTTCGTGTACTTGTCCGGATCCGAGCCGGTGGCGATGGAGAGCTGCAGCCCCGGGCCCACCTGGGTGAGCTGGCGTCGGAACTCGGCCAGCATCTCCGTGAAGTTCACGGTGTCCTCGGGGCGGCCCGGCTGCTTGCCCTGAGCCGCGGGGAACTCCCAGTCCACGTCAATGCCGTCGAAGATGCCCGCGGCCGCCCCTGGGGGGAGACCCGGCAGGTTGCCGCGGATGTAGAGGTCGATGCAGGACTGGACGAACGCCTGGCGCCGCTCAGGCGTGCTGACCGCATCGGAGAAACCGCCAGACCAGTCCCACCCGCCCAGGGAGATGAGGATCTTCAGGTGCGGGTACTTCAGCTTGAGCTTGCGGAGCTGGTTGAAGTTTCCCTTGAGCGGCTGATCCCACGTGTCCGGTTGGCCGTCCACGCTGCTCTCCGCACCGAAGATCATCTGGTAGTCCGCGTACGGGTCTCCCCAAGGGGCAGGCAGGATGCCGCACCGGCCATTCACCACGTTGCCGAAGGCGTAGTGGACGTGGGTGAGCTTCGCGGCCATGCCGCGAGTGTCGAGGCTCTTCGCGTAGAAGGAGCGGGCGTACACCCCCCACCGGACGAAGTAGCCAATGAGCTTCTTGGGGCTGGTCGTGGTGGCCACCAGCGGCGCGCTGTCCGCGGAGCGGTTGCCCGCGGCGTCTCGGGCCTTCACGGTGAAGACATAGGTGGTCTCTGGCTGGAGCCCGCCCACGCTCACGCGGGTGCCGCCAACGGTGGCCACGGGGGAGCTGGCGCCCTGGAAGAACACCTCATAGCCAGTCACGCCGACGTTGTCGGTGGCGGCCTGCCACGTCAGCTCCAGGCTCCGGAGCGCCCGGCTGGCGACGCTCAGCCCCTGCACCACGGAGGGAGGCTGCGTATCAGCCGGCGGCTGCGGTGGGTTGCCGCCCCCGCACGGCTGACCATTGAGCGTGCAGTTGAAGGGGCTGGCGACAGTACCGGTGTGCTCTCCGCAGAAGCCGAAGATCGCCGAGGTGCCGGCGGGCAGAGCGCTGTTCCAGACGTCATCTGTCACCATCTGCCGAGAGCCCTGGGCCGACCACCGCCCCAGCCACAGCGAGGTGATCCGCATGCCGGGGATCAGCTCGAAGCCCACCGCCCACCCGTTGATGTCCACTCCGGTGGTGTTGGTGACGCGCATGTCCGCGCAGTACCCGGTCTGCCAGACCGAAGTGGCCTGGAAGGAGAAGCCTTCTCCGGCCAACGCCTGCTGGCGTGTCACACTCTCAGCGGGAGGAGACTCGAGGTGCTCCTCTCCGGAGCAAGCGGAGGCCAGGGCCAGTGTCAGCAGGCACCCCAGCAACAACGGGGGAGCCGCGCCGCGAGGCTGTTGCGCTAACGAGGGGAGCTTCATGGTTGGCCTCCTGTGAGGGACTCTGCCTGGGGGAGCAGAGCGGCGGATGACGCGGGGCGCTGATGAGGAGAACCGGCCTCACCGTGATTCATGCTTCTCAAGAATCACAAGAAAATGACTAACGCTCGCCCGCTCATCCGCCACAGGGAAATGACAATCATTAACATCGCACGAAGTTTCCGACGCGACCGGAATGAGCAGGAATAAGAAGAGGACGGAGGGCGGAAATCTTCACCTGTGAGCGCTATTTCCGCGCACCTCTGTCCTTCCTGGTAAGTTGGTAAGCACCACCCTACCGTCCACGGAGCCTGAATCCTCACATGGCAATGAATACACTGGCAGTGAAGAAGGTTGCTTTCACCATGTATCCGGTCGCCGATGTGGCGCGCGCGCGGAAGTTCTATGAAGAGACTCTCGGCCTCACGGTTGGCACCGCGGGGAGTCACGGGAACATGCACTGGATCGAGTATGACCTCCCGGGCGGCGGATGCTTCGCGCTCACCAACACGACCGGCGATGCGCCCAGCGCCGCGGCGGGCGGAACGATCGCGCTCGAGGTCGAAGACCTCAAGAGCCTGATGACGCACCTCAAGGAGAAGGGCGTCTCCTTCAAGAGCGACGTCATTCGCGGACCGCGCTGTCAGATGGCGGTGTGTCTCGACTCGGAAGGCAACTCCCTCTTGCTCCATCAACTCGATTCGGCAAAGGCATGACCGGCGACCACGGCGAGCCCCGCCACGAGTGGCTCGCCGGGTGGACCGGGCACTACGGGGACCGGTAGAGCTCCGTGCTGGCGAGGACGGGGACGCCCTCGCCGGTTCCACCCGTGACGAGGATCTCGCCCGAGGGCAGCACGCTGACCGTGGGCCCCGTGCGGGGCCACACCATGTCCGCGCCGAGAGCCCAGGTGCCCGTGTCCGGGTCGTACACCTCCGTGCCACGACCCGCTCCCCCGAGGACGAGCACCCGCCCCGAGGGCAGAACGCTGCCAACGTGGAGCCCCAGAGGAGCGGGCAGGCTGCCGGTGGGCGTCCATGTCCCCGTCTCCGTCGAGTACACCTCCGCCTGGGTGCCGAAGGTGTTGGTCACGAGCACCCGGCCATCCGGCAGCGCGGTGGCGACAAGCTCCCTCCGGGCGACGTTCAGGCTCCCCGTGGCGCTCCTGGTGCCCGTGTCTGGGTCGTACAGCTCGGCCTTGTCCCGGGGAAAGACCGCCCCACCGACGACGAGCACCTTGCCGGAGGGCAGCACGGTGGCGACATGCTCGGTGCGAGGCGTGGCCAGGTGGCCGGTGCGCCTCCACCCCGGACAGGGCGTGCCTCCCGACACCGCGACCGTGAAGGTCCTCACGGTGAAGCGGCCCGAGGCCTCCGTGAGGGTGACCTGGAGAAGAGGCGGAGTGCCGGGCTGGCACTCCGGGGCCATCCACTCGTGCGCGCGAGCCCCAGCCGCAGCAGGGCCGCTGCTGGACGGCGATCGCAAGAGCGTGGAACTCAGAGCTTGCCCTCGGGGACGCCTTGAGCCAGAGCCTCGTCGCGGAGTTTGAGCATTTCCAACTGGAAGTCGGTGGGCTCAAGCGCAACGGCCGCCGCAGCTTCATGGCCGGCGACGCCTAGCGGTCCCGCGACCCCATGGAAGCTCAGTGGCAAGACCGACACGGTGTCGATGTTCGCCACGGGGGCTGGCTTGGCATCATCGCGTGGTTGCGGCCGGGACAGGAGCGGTTCCAGATCATTGGCGGCGGCGACGCGCGCTCCCATATCTGGAAGCGCTCCGTCCGACTTCTGGCAGAAGCGCTTGAGGATGGTCTTGAGGATGGACGTGTGGTCAAACACCGTGTGACTCACGGCGCCCGCTTCGGCCCACGGAGAGATGACGAGCGCAGGCACCCGGATGCCATAGGTGCTGAAGCTGGGGTCTCCGTTGGGAGACACCGCGGCAGGGGGAGGGACATGGTCGTAGAAGCCACCGTGCTCGTCGTAGGTCACGATGAAAAGCGTGCGCTTCCATCGATTGTTCCTGGCCAGGAGGAGCACATTGTAGATGCGGGACACCAGATCCTGCCCGCGCCGGACATCCACCGGGGGGTGGTCGTCATTGGCATAGCCAATGCCGAAGATCGACTCCTGCAAGGTAAAGTTGGGATCGATGAACGAGACCGCGTCGAGCGTCCCCTGGGCCGCGCGGGTGTAGAAAGACTGTACCTTGTCGATGCGGCTGGTGTGGGCCGTGTATTTGGAAACGGTCCGCAGAAACGCGATGTCGTGTGAGTAGTAACGCCACGGGACATTCGCATCGCTCAGGTGGTCGAAGATGGTCTTCGCCTCCTGGATGAAGTGACCATTGTCGGTATGGCCTTCCGAGTGCCCACAAAGGGCGAAGTGCCGGTTGGGCCAGGTGGGCCCAGGCATGGACGAGAACCAGCGGTCACACACGGTGAAGCGCCGCGCCAGGTAGTCATAGACAGGCAACTCCCGCTCATCGTGGTACCCCATGATGAGCCCAGGATCCTTGCCCTTGGCCCGGGCTCGGGGGGCGAAGCTCCCAACGAAGCCCGTCATGGCGCCACCGGCCATCTGGCGCTTCACTTCCTCGTGGCCATGGTGAGGATCCGGCTTGAACACGGGGCTGGAGAGGTGCTCCTGCTTGTACGGCTTGTTCTCGAAAACAATGGCGCGATTGCCGTCTACCCCATCGACCCCAGGCAACCCGGTGTTCTTCAAGTAGCCGAGCATGTGGTCGAATGAGCGGTTCTCCATCATCAACACGACGATATGATCGACGCCGTAGAGGCCAGCCATGAAGTCTCCTTACTGGGCAATGCGCTGTTGGATTCAGAGGGGATCGAACGAGGCAGCCACCCCAAAGGACATCGCGGCATCGCTCCAATCATCCCGCGTCGTTACCGCTACTTGAAGGTACAGTGTGTCACTTTCGCGGACCTTACCCTCGTTCGAATCCGAATCATTGATGAGAAAGGGAGCAACCGCCATGACCGTGATGGCATTGCGGGCATGAACTTCACGACGGAGATCCGCATTCACGGCTCCGGCGTCGACCATCCAGTACCGGTTCCACTGTAAGCCCAGATAGACGTGAAAGAGGTACACGGCGGCTGTACCCTCTATGGAAACGAGGCCGAAGGTCTCCTGCTGAATGGCGGTTTGCGCATTGTCCGTGACACCGGCAAGCTCCAGAGTAGCCGCAGACTGCACGGCTCCCTGAACTGCGACCCTGCCGAGTACTCCAAGCGAGCCTCGATCCGAAGCGCGATTGTAACGCGTAGGGAACCACTCACCCTTCAAGCCCAGGTTGAGGACTCCCGTACCAGAGCTTGCGCGAATGCGCCGACCCACGTCCTCGGCAGTCCCCACGCTGGGCTTCTGATTGAGCGTCAGCCGCACATCGCCCACCAACAAAGCTCCCAGTGACTTTGCAGCCTCCCATTCGATGGGAACAGCTCCTTGTCCCGTCAAGCTCGGGCCGATGTCCGTCTCACCGTTGATCGGCACCGAAAAACTCGGAGTAATCACCAGCGGAGCAAGCGTACGTTTTACGTCTGTCTGAGGAATGAACGCATCCGGCTTGGTAGTCTTGTCCGTAGCCTCACGGCCTTCTGGCCGGCGGAAGGTCGTGAGCGTCTGGAGCTGGGCTTCCGCAGTGAGCGGCGCAATCATCAGGACTACAAGCCCCGTCAATGTCCTACGCAGTAGATTCAGTCGCATGTTTCCTCTGTCCGGCTGCAGGTTCATCCCGCGCTGCTCTCGCTCTCTCGATGCCAGGGAATGCTAGTGACCAGGCTGGGACTCGGCGGCCTTGCGGGCCCCTCGCTTGAGCGCCTCGGCCACGTCCGTGAGGGCCTGCTTCGAATCCGCTGCTTTGGACTTTCCTACCTCTTCGGCTGCGGTATTGAGGGCCTGCTGCACCTCTGCCGCTGTCAACTTGCGCGCTGCCGCCCCCGCGCCCGCCAATTGCTTCCGGAGCTCCATCAAGCCATTGACGGCGTCGTGCCAGAACTTCGAGCCCACGGTGGTGGAGAATCCCATGAGCACGCAGCCGAGGAACTCGAGCAGTGACCAGCTTGACCAGTCCCAAGGACTCTTCCGCAGATACTGCGTGAGGAACTCGGGCTTCTGGCCAGCGGCCACTGGCTCGATCAGCTTCAGCAGATCCGCACGCGTCAACAGCGCGAGGACGACGCCGCTCACCCAGTTGAAGGAACCGATCGTCACGGCGTCCAGCACCGTGACGACTTGGGTCCACCGCTTGCTGTCTTCAGGCTTGTTCTGATCCTGCTTGGCGAGCAGCTCCCGCGGCATGCGCAGCAGTTCCAACACGCGTTCGTGAACCATGGCGAAGACGGCGAGCACGGCGAACATCTGGATGAGCAGATCCAAGACAACCTCCTACGCATTGGGCGCGGGAGGGCCTTGAGCAACGGGCGTGCCGAGCACTTCCGGGGATCGGAAGCCCCGCAATTCCCAGCAGATTCGCAAGGATTTCCGGGCTCCCTCGCATCCGCGTGTCCACTCGGGTGGACAGGGACCCTGGCGAGTGTCCAAGGAATTCGACAGGCTTCTCGGCCCAGGAGGCGCACGAGGTGCCTTGGGCTACGGAGGCGTCTAGACTCCGCAGTGTCGTGACACCGGAGTGGGGATGAGAAAGCTTGCCGTCAGCAAGGCGCCTCCTGAGGACGGGCCGCTCGCCGCGGGATCTCGGGTGGATGGGTTTCGCGTGGTACGGCTGCTGGGGCAAGGCGCATCCGGAAGGGTCTACCTGGCGCAGGACCTGTTGCTGGGACGTCTGGTGGCGCTCAAGGTCCTCCAGCCGGAGGTGCTGGGCCCGGAGAGCGCGGACCGGCTTCTCGAGGAGGCGCGCACCACGGCTCGCTTCAGCCACCCGCACATCGTCACCGTGCTTGAGGTTGGCACGTTCGGCACTCAGCCGTATCTGGCGCTGGAGTACCTGGAAGGAGAGACGCTGCGCCAGCGGATGACGCGCGAGCGCCTGCCGGTGAGTGAGGTGCTCCGGGTGGGGCGAGCCATCGCGGATGCGCTGGCCGAAGCGCACCGGCACGGCATCGTCCATGCCGATCTCAAGCCGGAGAATGTGCTGCTGCCGAAGGATGGACGGCTTCGGGTGGTGGACTTCGGCCTGGCCCGCCACGCGGGCGCCTCCGTGGGCGCGGCCTCAGGCACTCCGGCCTATATGTCACCGGAGCGCTGGCGGGGAGCACCTCCTGCCCCGGCGATGGATGTCTGGTCCTTGGGAGTGCTCCTGCACGAGCTGCTTGAGGGCCGCCGTCCGGTGGACGATGCGGACCTGGCCACCTTCGCCTTCTCGCCCCGTGCGCTGCCAGGCCCCGCGCAAGCGCTCTCGGCCGCGCCGCTCGTGAGAGACTGCCTGGCACTCTCCCCCACGGCGCGCCCTGCGGCGGAGGAGGTAGCGCGCTCGCTCGCCGCTCTGCTGGAGCCGGAGAGCCCACGGCAAGGAGACACTGCCCGGCCACCCTTCTGTGGGCTGCGCGCATTCACCGAGGCCGACGCCGAGGAGTTCTCAGGGCGCGAGGCGGAGGTGGACGCGCTGGTGGAGCGGCTGCGGAATGAGATGGCGGTGGCGCTCGTGGGCCCCTCGGGAATTGGCAAGAGCTCGCTCCTGCACGCCGGGTTGGTGCCGCGCCTGAGGCAGCTGGCGCCCTGGACCGTGGTGACACTCCGGCCGGGACGCCGTCCGCTTCAGCGGCTGGCGGAAGTGCTGGGGTTGGAGCCTGGAACGGCTGCCAGGTTGTCAGACAGCCCAGGTGCCATCGTGGAGGCCTTGCACGCTCGGGCGCCTGGGCCCGCGCTGCTCGCCCTGGACGCCTTCGAGGAGGCCTTCACACTGGCCACGCTAGAAGAGGCGCAGGCGCTGGCGCGATGCCTGGCGGCGGTCGCTGCGTCGAACCTCGGGTGGCGGGTGCTGGTCGCGCTGCGGGATGATTATCTGGGCCACTTCGCTCGCTTGGAGCCGCTGCGTCCGTTCCTCGGGGGAGCCTTCGTGGTGGGTCCGCTCTCAGCGGCCGCATTGGGGGAGGCCATCACTGGGCCGCTGCGGCGAGTCGGCTACGCCACGGACGAGCCGGAGCTCGTCGCGCGCATCGTCGTGGACGTGCGGGCGCAGCCGGTGGGGCTGCCGCTGCTCCAGGCCACGTGCGCGGCGTTGTGGGAGCGACGCGACAGCGAGAGGAGATTGCTGCGGGCCTCCGTCTACCAGGAGCTGGGAGGGGTGGCCGGCGCACTGGCCGCGCAAGGCCGGCAACTGCTGGGCCAGCTGCCCGCCGATGAGGTGCGCACAGTGCGCGCGCTGCTGCTTCAGCTGCTCACGCCCGAAAGCACCCGGCGGCCACGCCAGCGCGCGGAGCTGTTGGAAGAGCTGGGGCCCGGAGCGGGCCGGCAGCTGGATGCGCTGCTGGCACACCGGCTGGTGGTGGCCTCGCGGGATGTGCAGACCGACGAGGCCGTGGTCGAGCTGGCCCATGAGGCGCTGGCCACGGCGTGGCCGGAGCTGGCGCGCTGGCGTGAGGAGTCCCGCGAGGAGCACCTGCTGGTGCAGGAGATCGATCAAGCCGCCGCGCTCTGGGATCGTCGCGGGCGGAGGGATGAGGAGACGTGGGGCGGCGACGCGCTGGCCCAGGCGCTGCGGCGGGTAGAGGACTGGAAGGTTCCGCTCGCCAGCCGCTCGCGCGCCTTCCTAGAGGCCGCGCGTCAGCACGAGCAGCGGCAGGCACTGCGGCGGCGGACAGTGCTGGCGGGCACCGTGATCGTGCTGGCGCTGGTGGCCGTGGCCGGCATCCTGGCGGCGCTGGCGTTCCGGCAGAAGCAACTGGAGGCAGTGAGCCAGCAGGCCGAGATCCGCCTGGCCGCGGCGGACGTGGGTGACTTCGACCTCGTGCTGGAACTCTACGACTTCGATCCACGCACCCTGGCATGGACGCGGGTGCGCGCCACGGGGCCGCTGGAGTGGACTCTGGCACCCGTAGAAGGGCTCGGGGCTGGGAAAGAATACGATGCAGGCAGCCTGCAGCGCGGCTCAGGCCGGGTGGACGGCCAGGGGGCCTGGAGAGAGCGAGTGGAGGCGCCCTCGCGCGGGGCGTGGCTGACGGTGGAGCGGGGCGGCTGCCCCCCTTCCCAAGTACGGCTGCGGAGGTTGCCCGGTTATGAGCAGCGGGCGCAGCGCCGCGAGGTGCATGTCCCGGTGCCCACCTGTGCCGCCTCACGGTCCGGGCTGATAGCGGTGCCTGCGGGAACCTACTGGCGTCCTGCGGAGAAGGCGGAGGACGAGCTGCGGATAAAGGTCGAGGCCTTCTCCATCGATGGGACGGAAGTCACCAACGGCCAGTTCCGCCTCTTCCAAGAAGGCATCCTCCCACTTTCGGGTGACGAGCGGATGGTGGCCCCGGCCCACCCGCTGTACGTACTGGCCCATGCCCCGGAGAGCCCGGCCACTGGGTTTGACGCGTTCACCGCCGAGGCCTTCTGCCGCTTCATGGGCAAGCATCTGCCGGCTTTCGATGAGTGGAAGAAGGCAGCCCGGGGAGGCGAGTTCCTGGACGCCCGGGAAGAGGTGGCCAACCCGAATCCCCGGAGGCAGACGGTCTGGGGGGAGGATCGCGCGGAACCTCCCGCCAACCTACAAGGCAAGGATGCCTTTCCCACGGTGGCGCCCATCGGCTCGTTCCCCGAGGATCGCAGCCCCTATGGCGTGCTGGACATGGCGGGCAACGTGGCCGAGTGGACGTCGACGCCTGCCACGGAGGGGCCCTATCGGGGCCTGCGCATGCTGGTGGGCGGCAGGTGGGATGGGCCGGTGGAAGTGGGACAGCACCGGCTCAGATGGACCAACAACCTGCCGCCCCGCCGCTTCGAGTTCGGCATCGGGGTGCGCTGCGTGGAGCGCTCGCGCTGAGCCCTCCGCTCAGGAGAGCCGAAGGGCGCTTCGCAGCTTCGGAACGTCCAACACGGGAGGACACTTCTTGAAGAGGAAGAGCAGGGGCTGCTGCTGGCTGAGATCGCGCAGGAGCACAAGCTTGCCTTCGCTGGCGAGGCTGACCTCCGTCGAGTCCACGATCTTCTGGTCCATTGGAATCGCGGAAGGCACGCCACGGCCCTGCGCAATGAACCCCTGAGGCAGGCTCTTGATGAACTTGTCTTCGCCAAGCGTGGGCTCAGGGCCGCCGCCAAACCGGCTCGCTGGTTCGACAGGGTGGGGGATATTTGAGGATACGAGGTACTTCTGGGCTACCTCTTCCTTGAAGCCGGTGGGACCAAAATCGCGCTGGTAGATGAGGGCCGTGGTACCCAGGATCTCGCGGTTTTTCCCAAGTCGGCCCGCGATGTCACGCAGGGTCTTGTGCCCAGCATGACAGGTGCCGGTGAAGCAACCGAGCAAGCGGACCTTGGCGCCTTCCGCCAGCACCTCGTCCAACTGGCGGATGACATCCCAGTTGGTCCTGTCTGTATCCACGAGCATGCCGTCGCCGAGCTTCAATCTGCCAGAGTCTCCATGCCCGAAGAGGTCAAGGCACGTCACCTTCTGCCCGATGTTGGCAAGCACGTGCGGGAGGTGATTCGGGTGTTGGCATCGCACAAATGCAGACTTTGGTGAGTGCGCACTTGGATTGAACGTGAAAGCCACGTCCTCGAACAGATCGCTGATAATCGAAGGGTACGAGATGACGGTGAGGTGCATGGATTGGCCCCTTTCGAGTGTCGCGCCACTCACTTGCTCTGAGGCGATTTCACGAGGGCAACTCAGCCCCGAACGGCCATTTGTCACCGGGCTCGGCGAATGCGTTTACGGAGAGTTCGTTGTCCCGATACCACTTCTCACTCAGCATGAGGAATGCGTATTGGTCTTTCGTCGCGTGAGCAACGGTGGAGGGCAACTCGGACCAGACGAGTTCTGTCGCGCGGTGGAGGTCCACGCGAAACTGTCTGAGCTGCTGAGCGCGAGCCTTGTCTCCAGCCAGTTCGAAGTTCAGGTAGACCGTATCCTGCGTCCTTTCGAAGGACACGACCTTGATCTTATGAGCACGATATTGGCTTTCGGAGAGATTGGGTCTCCACCAGCGCTCCAGTTTGTCAGCGCTATCAACGGGCGCGAGGGTGGCAAACTGCCGCATAAACGTATCATTGGCTTCAGGCATGGGCACTGCTCCTTGTGTGTGGGTGAAACAAGACAACACATCAGGATGCTGCGCCGAGCCCTCTGCCACTCACTCAGCGCGACAGTCCGAACGCCTTCATCAGGTTGTAGATGTGCGAACGGGTCAAATCGAGTCGCTGCGCCACATCGCTCACGCACCAATCCGTGGCATCCAGCTCGCGGCGCAGCAGGTCACGCTGAAACAGGCGCGTGGCCTCATGAAAGGAGATAGGCCCCATGTCCTGGCCGCCCGCCTCCTCGAACACGTGGCGTGGCTCGAGGCGCGGAGCGGCCTCGGCGCTGGCGCGGATGAGCGCAGCCTCCAGCCGGTGGCGGAGCTGCCGCACATTGCCTGGCCAATCTGCCAGCTCGCACGCGACGAGGCAGGCCGGAGAGGCCTGCAGGCGCGGTAGCCCGTGCTCATTGGCCAGGCGCTCCATCAAGGCCTCCACCAGCGGGCCCACGTCCTCGCGCCGCTCGGACAGCGGCGGCAGGCGCACCGTCAGCACGTTGATGCGGTAGAAAAGATCCTCGCGGAAGCGCCGCTCGCGCACCTGCTGCTCCAGGTCCGCGTTGGTGGCCGTGATGAGTCGCACGTTCGCTTGGTGCGGCCGTGGGCTGGCCAGCGGGAAGTACTGCTTCGACTGCAGCAACTGGAGCAACTTGCTCTGCGCGGCCAGCGGGATCTCGGCGATCTCATCCAGGAAGAGCGTGCCCCCTTCTGCGGCCTCCACCTTGCCTACCGTCCGCCGCGCACCAGGGAAGGCGCCGGGCAGGGCCCCGAAGAGTTCGCTTTCGAAGAGCCCCTCCGGAATGGCGGCGCAGTTGAGCTCCACGAAGGGGCCCGCGCTGCGCTTGCTGTTGGCGTGAAGGGCCTGCGCCAGCTGTGTCTTTCCCGTGCCTGAAGGGCCGCTGATCATCACCGTCACGTCCAGTGGCACGGCCACTGCGACCTGACTGAAGACACGTGCCAGCGCCGCACTCCGCCCAACGATGCCTTCGAGGTGGAGGCGCTCGCGGAAGAGTCGGGTGGGGTCATCCACATCGCCCCCGCGCCGGGCCAGTGCGCGCTCGGCGGCGGTCCCCAGGTAGCGCGCCACGGACTCAGCAAAGGCCACCAGCGTCTCCGGGAAGGGTCCCGCGCCGCGCTTACCCTCCAGGTAGAGCACACCCGGCAGACGGCCCGAGAGCGGGACGCAGAGTACCGCCTCCAGCCGCTGTCCTCTCACGCTGGGCGAGCCCGAGAAGCGTGCATCCAGCAGCGCATGGGCTGTGTGGACGGTCTGTCCCGCGGCAATCGCAGACGCCACGATTCCACGCGAAGTGAGGGCCCGGATCTCCTCACGGTCCGCATCCGTGCAGCCGTGGAAGAGCGACCACTCTCGGCGGCCCGCGGAGGCATCGCCATACAGCTCCAGGCCGGCACGCTGAGCATCCCCCAACTCGACCAGCCCCACGAGCACCTCCTGAAGGGGCTGGCGTGGGTCGGGTGCATCCAGGACCCGGAGCACAGCCAGGTAGAGGTCACGCTCGCGCGCAAAACGTATCTCGGGAGCCGCCATGTTTGTCGACATGGCACCCAGCAATAACACGTGAATGCGGGCGGGCCCGAGGCAGGACATTTGTTTCAAGTCCAATGCACTCGGCGGGCCAGCGAACGTTTCCGAGGGACCTCCCCATGGGCAAGCCCCCAGAGTGTCAACGGCAGTGGACACGCTGCATGGTGGCTGTCCACTCCGGTGGACATGGCTTGGCGCTCCAGCCAGGCCTGGGCGGACCGGCTGGCTGCAAAACCCTGAGGAGGCCACTCGGGCACGGCGATTGCTCTTCAGCCACGTCACTCTCTGAGGAGAGTGCCCCCTTCACCGAGGTACCCATGTCCCGTGCCAACAGAGTTGTCGCCCCCCGTCCGCCCCGGCCTTCCTCTCCCACCAGCCCTCATCCCGTAGGGACACGCCCTCCCGTCTTCTCGCCCACGCACCCCGAGCACAACCTGAGTGAGCTCATCCAGGATGCCCGCGAGGCCGCGCTGGACGGCGATATGG
This sequence comes from Hyalangium ruber, assembly GCF_034259325.1. Lineage (NCBI taxonomy): Bacteria > Pseudomonadati > Myxococcota > Myxococcia > Myxococcales > Archangiaceae > Hyalangium > Hyalangium rubrum. The sequence continues at coordinate 549,143 of NZ_JAXIVS010000003.1, forward strand.
GGCCGCCAGAGCCCTCGGACTACCATGCGCTGCGAGGCAGGCTGGAGGCCGCGCGCGCCTCACTTCCCCCCGTGTACCGCGAGGCCTTCTACCAGCCCTTCCTCTCCGCGCTGGATGGGCTTGGCCCGATGGGGTTCTCGCAGGTGCTGCAGAGCGATCCGCGGAGGGAGGGCACCGCAGCCCTGCTCTTGGATGTAGCGCATGCCATCCTGCAGAACGCAGAGGGGTACGAGCGCGTGGCGACGGATGCCTTCCAGGAGGTCGTCAGCGATCTCTATGATGGCTTCCTCAGCGCGGGGGATCGCCGCGGCGTGAAGCCCCCGGATCGTGGCGTGATTCCTCCACTGGTGAAGTGGGGCAATCCCAGCTTCGGACCGTACACCTGGCCGGTGGATGCCACCTCGGAAGTGCTGGGCCTGGAGGCGGGCGTGGTGAGCCTACCCCCTGCGAACGCGCGGCAAGGGCTACTGGCCTGGGCGGCGCTGCCGCACGAGGCGGCGGGGCATGACGTCCTCCACGCGGATAGCGGGCTGGCGGCGGAGCTGGCCTGGGCGGTGTACGCCCGGCTGAAGGCGGAGGACTTGGAGATGCTTGGCGAGTATTGGGCTGAGCGCATCGACGAGACGGCCTCGGATGTCCTCGGCATCCTCAACATGGGGCCTACCGCAGGCCTTGGGCTGGTAGGCTACTTCCGCGGGCTCAACGCGGCATGGGGGGGCGAGCCGCGGCTGCGGAGCGAGGGCCCAGCGGGCGATTCACACCCGGCCGACCTGCTGCGTGGCTATCTCGCGGCAGCCACCGTCTCCAAGCTCCAGTTCACCGGGCGTCAGGGCTGGACCCGGCTCATCGAGCAGCAGGTGGAGGAAGATCGGGCGGACGTCGTGCTGGCCGGAGAGCCCGTGTCTCTCGAGAAGGCCCGGCTGTCCGCAGGGTTCGTCGCGGAGGTCATCGTCACGCACCGAGCCGCTGCGCTGGAAGGCCACGCGCTGGGACAGATCCAGAACTGGCGTGACGCCGACCAGACGCGTGTCGCGCGGCTCAGCCAGCGACTGCTGTCCGGCCCGCCGGAGCTGCCGGGCGCGCTGGTGGAGGGCACCTATGCGGCCCACCTGGTGGCGGCCGCCATCGAGGCTGCACTGGTGAAGGGAGCGGCGGTGCGTCCGATCCACGCCCGCATGGTGCGCCTGCTCAAGCAGATGCATGACGCGAACCCGTCTTGGGGGCCGCTGTTCATCCGGCATCGAGGAAACGCCATCCCGCACCGCGCCTACATGCCTCGGAAGGGGTGAGCATCAGCCCCGTCGCTCTCGCCACCCCAGTGGGTATCTGCGCAGCCTGCGGAAGCGGGAGACTCGACCGTCTCTCAGGTACCGGAAGAACCGGGCTCCCCTGCCGCGTCTGGAGGAGCGTCCTCCAACACCACCGCTTTGCCCACCACCTCCAGCCGCGCGCTGTCGCCTGGGCGAAAGGGCACCTCCGATGTGCCGCGCACCGTCAGCTCCATGCCTCCACACCGCACGGTGAACACCACGCCATGGCCCTGGAACTCACGCGTGAGCACCTCCGCGCGCAAGGTGCCTGCCTGCGCCCCCGTCTCCGCCATCAGCCGCAGCGCCTCCGGCCGCAGGGACAGGAGCACCGGCCCCTGCGCGGGCGACACCAGCGGGAGGTTGCCGAGCACCGTCCGCGCCTCGGTGCCAGAGGCGCTGCCGGGCACCGGGTTGGTGCCCCCGAGGAACGAGGCCACGAAGGCCGTACGTGGCGTGAGGTAGAGGGACTCGGGCGTGCCGAGCTGCTCCAGCCTGCCCCCGCGCATCACCGCCATCCGGTCCGCGAAGGCCATGGCCTCGTCCTGGTCATGGGTGACGAGCAGCACCGTGGTGTCCAGGGACTTGAGCACCCGGCGCACCTCCATGCGGGTGGAGGCTCGCAGCGCCGCGTCGAGGCTGGAGAAGGGCTCGTCCAGCAGCAACACCCGTGGCCCCGGCGCCAGCGCCCGGGCGAGTGCCACGCGCTGCTGCTGGCCACCGGAGAGCGCGTGGGGCGCTCGCGCCTCGAGGCCGCCCAGCGCGAACATGTCCAGCATGGCGCGGGCGCGGGCCACCTGCTCGCGGCGCGGCAGGGCCTGCAGCCCGAAGGTGACGTTGTCCAGAACGGACAGGTGCGGGAAGAGGGCGTAGTCCTGGAACACCATGCCCATGCGCCGCTGATCCGGTGGGACGAAGGTGCCCGGGCCGACGAGCACGCGTCCCTCGAGCTGGAGGGAGCCTGTGTCTGGCCGCTCGAAACCCGCGACGAGCCGCAGCGTCGTCGTCTTTCCACACCCGGAGGGGCCCAGCAGCGCCAGCGTCTCCCCCGGCTCCAGCGCCAGGTTCAAGCCGTCCACCGCCGGAGTGCCACCGGCGGTGTAGCGCAGGGTGAGCTGATCCAGTGAGAGCAGCGGCATCGTCCCCTACCCTGTCACCTGGGAGGAGCGCGCCCGCTCCTCCTGAGAGAGCAACAGACCCACGCCCAGCGCGGACACCGCCATCAGCAGCAGCGCGGAGGGCGCGGCCTGGGCGAACTGTCCCTCCGCCGTGGCGCCCCACACGCGGGTGGCGAGCGTGTCGAAGCCGATGGGTGCCAGCAGCAGCGTGGCCGGCAATTCCTTCATGGCGGTGAGGAACACGAGCGCCGCGCCGGCCAGCAGCCCCGGCGCCATCAGCGGCGCGGTGACACGACGAAGCACGGAGGCAGGGGCGTGCCCCAGCGTGGCCGCGGCCTCCCCCAGGCGCGGAGAGAGCTGGAGCAGCGCCGCGCGCACCGTGCCCACCGCCTGCGGCAGGAAGCGCACGAGGTAGGCCAGCAGCAACATGGCCAGCGTCCCGTAGAGGAAGGGCGCCGCGTTGATGCCGAAGAAGACGAGCGACAACGCCAGGACGATGGGGGGCAGCGCGTACCCCACATAGGCACTGCGCTCCAGCAGCGTGGGCAGCCGCCCCGGATAGCGCGCGCCCAGCACCGCCAGCGGCAGCGCGGCCACCACCGACAGCACCGCGGCCAGGCCCGAGGCCAGCACGGAGTTCACCGCGGGGCCCCACACCCCCGCCTCGCCCGAGGCCACTCCGCGCGCGGCCCAGTACACGAGGATGCCCACGGGCAGCCCCACCCCGAGCGCCACCACCGCGCCGCACAGGGCCAGGGCCGGCACGCTCCAGCGCCCCAGGCGGACCGGCGCCACCGCGCGGGAGGTGCCCTTGGCGCTGCGGTGGTAGCTCGCGCGGCCTCGCACCCGGGCCTCCAGCACGAGGACGACCACCGTCACCGCCACCAGTGCCAACCCGAGCAGCGCGGCATAGGCACGATCATAGGCACCTTCGTACTGCATATAGATGATGCGGGAGAAAGCGTCGTACTGGACCAGGGCCACGGCGCCGAAGTCCGACAGCACGTAGAGCCCCACCAGCAGCGCTCCGGAGGCGAAGGCCGGCCGCAGCAGCGGCACCGTGACACGCCAGAAGGCCCGTACGGGGGTGAGCCCCAGGCTTCGCGCGCACTCCAGCAGGGCTGGATCCTGGGAGAGCAGCCCCGCCCGGAGCGCGAGGAAGAGGTACGGATAGGTGGAGAGCGTCAGCGACAGCAGCGCCCCCGGGAAGCCGTACACTGGCGGCACGGGCAGGCCGAGCCGGGCCAGCGGCTCCTCCAGCGCACCGCCCGTGCCGAAGGCCGCCAGCAGCACGTAGCCACTGACGAACGTCGGCAGCGCCAGGGGCAGGCACAGCAGCGCCGTCCAGATGCGCCTGCCGGGCAGATCCGTCCTCGTCGTCAGCCAGGCAAGCGGGAGCGAGAGCACGGTCGCGCACACCGTCACCGCCAGCGCCAGGCCCAGCGTGCTGCCCAGCAGCCCGAGCGTGCGGGGCCGGAAGAGCAGCTCCCACGCCTCCCGGGAGGCTCCTGTCGCGCGCACGACGAGATAGGCGGCGGGCAACAGCGCGAGCCCCGCCACCGCGAGCCCAGCGGCCAGCAGGGGCCTGGAGGCGCGGCGCGACATGGAGAGGGAGGCGAGTAGCCGCTGGGGATTAGAGGACCCCCGCCTCCTGCAGCAACTTCAGCGTGCCCTTGAGATCCTCCAGCTTCGAGAGATCCAGTTCCGGCGAGCCCACCTTGCTCAGCGCCGGCAGCGCCGAGGCCGCCTCCACCCCCGCCACCAGTGGGTATTCGAACGTCTCCTTCGCGAAGTGCTGCTGCGCTTGCTGCTCCAGCAGGAAGGCCACCAGCTTGCGCGCCGCCTCCGGCTGCTTCGAGCTCTTCAGCACCCCCATGCCCGCCACGTTCACCAGCGTCCCCGCATCCCCCGGCGCCAAGAAGTGGTTGGCCACCGGCAGCCCCTCGCCCTTGTCCTTCTTCGCCGCGTACAGGTAGTAGTGATTGACGAAGCCCACGTCGATTTCACCGCGCGCCAGCGCCTCGATGATCGCCGCGTTGTTCTTGTAGGTGCGCGGCCCATTGGCCTTCACGCCCACCAACCACTGCTTCGCAGCCTCGTCCCCCTTCATCAGCCTCAGCGCCGTCACGAACGCCTGGAACGAGCCATTGGTGGGCGCCCAGCCGATGCGGCCCTTCCACGCCGGGTCCGTGAAGCCCTGGATGCTGGTGGGCAGCGCCTCCGGCTTCACCTTCTTCGTGTTGTAGGCCACCACCCGGGCCCTGCCGCTCAGCCCCACCCACGTGCCCTCGGGCGAGCGGAAGCGCGCATCCACCTTCTCCAGAAGCTCCTTCGGCAGCGGCTGCAGCAGCCCCGCGCGCGCCACCGCTCCCAGCGCTCCCGCATCCTGGGCAACGAACACGTCCGCGGGGGACTTCGCCCCTTCCTCCAGCAGCGTGGCGGCGATCTGCGGCGTCTCGCCGTAGCGCACCTTCACCTGGATGCCTGTCTTCTCCGTGAAGGCCTTGTAGAGCGGCGCGACCAGGCGCTCGTTGCGCCCGGAGTAGATGGTCAGGGTCTCGCCCGCGCGCGCGGCGGGAGCGAGGAGCAGGGCAAGCAAGAAGGGTGTCAGCAGACGGTTCATGGCCGCCGCAACCTAACGGATGCCCCCTACCTCCGCCACCGCTTGTGCTTCCAGCCCCTCCTCCGCCAGCGGCAGCCCCACTCGAAAGCCTAGAACTCGAATTTCTGAAGAGGCTGCCCGCTTGGCAGCTTCTTCGGGACCTGCTTGCGCAGATTCTGCGGCTTCGCGCGTGGGTCCAACAAGCCATCGCGAACGAACGCAACGAGCGCCTTGAACTCGTCGTCCGTGAGCGCCACCGGCTTCGCGAGCAGCGGATCCAGTCTCTGGAGCACAGGCTCGGTAGGACCTTGAATCGCCCGGAGATCGGACGCGACGCCAGCCGAAGCCGCACTGTACGTTTGAATAGAGCCCTTGACGTTCAGATGGTGGCGGATGGCGTCCTCGAGCCGGGTGAATGCTCCGTTATGGAAGAAAGCCGGCTGGAGCGAAATGTTCCGCAAAGGGGAGGTCCTGAACTTGTACCGGTCGGCCGGGTCGGCGGTGATGTCCTCCAGCCCGAAGTCCTGGGTCCCGTCCTCCGTGAACTGACCCTTGTCGTTCCTGAAGGGCACGTTCCCGGTGGGCTTGCCGGCGGCATCCACGCCAAACCGTGGCGCGATCTGCGGAACTCCAATCACGCGCATTTCGAAGTCGCTGAACATCTCGTGGTGGAACTCGCCGCCATCGGGGCTCTTGGACCTGGCCGCATGACAGGCGGCACAGTTCGCCTTCCCGAAGAACAGCAGGGCTCCCTGCTTCTGCTGCGCGGTCATCGCGGAGCGCTCGCCCCGGGCGAAACGGTCAATCGGTGCATTCGCGAAGGTCAGGCTGAACTCGAACTCGGCGATGGCCTGCCCGACCATGTCAAAGCTGATGGGGCCGCCTTTGGCTACCTCCGGAAACACCTTGGCGAACTCCCTGCGGTAGGCTTCATTCGCGTTCAATCTGCCCGCCACGACGTCGCGGATGGGCTCGTTCCGGAACTCCTGAACGGTGTCGTCGGGCAGCTGCGTGACGAGCGGTGGCGGCAGCGGCACACCATGGGCGCCGTGGGGCGGATGGTCGAACTTCGTGAAATCAACGACGGGTGCATCCTCCTTCTCCTTGGCTTCCTTCAGCGACAGGCGCGGCGTTCGCTGGGGGAAGACCAGCAGCCGGGTCGGAGCCTTCGCGTCGAGCCGCGGCTCCGCGCTCTTCTCGGCCGCGAACAACGAGACGCTTCCCTGCCCCTGAGCAGCCGTCTGGAAGCGGGACGAGGTGAACGACGTCTCGCGTATCTTGCTGAAGCCCGCCATCTCCGGCAGTTCCGTGAAGGGGATGTGAGCCTGCGCCTGTAGCAGGTGGACGAACCGCGGATCATTGGGCGGGAACCTGACGGTTCCCTCGGGCTCGGGAAAGAAGAAGCCCTTCGAGTTGTCGAAGGGGTTTCCAGAGACGGCCGCGAACCGCCCATTCAACATGAGGCGTGGATAGAAGGCGTTGTTGATGACGGAAGGGGTCCGGCGCTGATTCCGAGGGCCCCCGCGACCGGGGCCGACGACCCCGTTGTTGTCAACGCCAATGGCGATGGACTGGGTATCGCCGAATCCGGCAGTCGGAGAATGACAGCCCGAGCACGAGTTGTCGTTGTGCAGACCGAGGAACCGGTCGAAAAACAAGACACGTCCCAGTTCGACCCTTCCCGAGTCGAGCTTGCGACCGAGCTGTTTCTCCAACGTCGACTCCACCTGGCCCGTGAACCCCTGCTGCTTGAGGACGGCCGCGAGCTGGGCGTCGAGACCGTATGAGCGCTCCGCGGCATCGGCTGGAGTGGGAGCGGCAGTCTGTGCCAGTGCCCCTCCGCCGAAGGACAAGAGAAAGGCGGTGGCAAAGCGAACCGCAAGGCAGCTACGAGAACGTGGTATGGCCATTGATCCCCCCAGATAGGCACAGGCGTTCCCTGATTAGGACACGTCGGAGTCAGACGTCACCTGCCCGGTTGGGCAATGTTCAGTACGAGGCTGCAACACGGCCTGCTCGTCCAGCGCCTCTCCCCCCGAGGGGCCGAGCACGAGGACGAAGGCCATGGGAAAAATGGACGGGTGTCACGCACTTCCGCCTGGTGGCTAGAGAGGTTGATCGCGCCTCGATGCGCGGCTTTCGGAGGCATTCCCACATGAACGATCCTCGCCCCAACCTCCCCCCTTCCCCCCCGAGCGGCGCCGCGAGGTTGTCCAAGAAGCTGCCGGTCACATTCTTCTCGCTGGGCGTCATCCTGTGTGCCCTCTGCTGCTCCATCCCGCTGCTGGTGGGGCTGGGGCTGAGCGGTGCCGCGCTCACGGCCATTGGGGCCTACGGGGAGCGGCTGGGAGTGGCCTTCATCGGACTCGGCATGCTGGGCTTCATCTGGGGCCTCGTCCGCCGCCGGAAAGCGGCGTCTCACGGCCCGAGCTGCTCGACGACGTGCGGCTGCCGCACCGGGGTTTCACGGGGCTGTTGATGAAGGCGCGTCCGGGACAGGGAGAGGGCCACGCCGATGGATGAAGCGGCGCGAGCCCAGGTGCATGCGCAGATGGTGCGCTTCGCGCAAGGGCATCGAGACGCCTTCGAGGAAGTCTATGTGGCCCTTTGGCCCCGGCTGCTGGCCTTCACGTCCGGGCTCCTGCAGAACCCCTCCGAAGCGGAGGACGCGGCCCAGACGGCGCTCCTCAAGGTCTTCTCCCGAATCACGGACTTCAATACCCGCCGCGACGGCGTCGCCTGGGCGTTTGGCATCGCCGCCTATGAGGTGAGAAGCCTGCGTCGGCAGCGCAACCGAAGACGGGAGGCGAGCCTGGGCACGGCGACATCCACGCCCGACAGCAGCTCGGACGCGCAGGAAGCCCTCATTGCACAGCAGCTTCGCCAGGCGCTGGCCCAGACGCTGTCCTACCTGAGCGAGATGGACCGCGAGGCCCTCCTGGCCCCGGGTGCCGATCAGGGGAGTGAGGCGCTGCCCCCGCACATGCGAAAGCGCCGTCAGCGTGCCATGGAGCGTCTGCGCTCCTTCTGGAGAAAACTCTATGGTCCCCCATGACTCCAACCAGCTGCCGAGGCGGGCGCGGCGCGTCTACGAGCTCGGGCGGCTGCGCTTTGCTGCCCGGCTGGCCTTCGTCGTCGTCCCAGTCGCCCTGGCGGCGGTCGCCCTCGGCGCGCCATGGCCGGAGGCGTTCTGCCTGACCGGCATTCTCTCCGGGGCGGGTATCTGGTTGCGGTGGCGAGGCCGTGACGTTGGCTCCAGCGTGTTGCCAGGAGTCCTCGCTGGCGCCGTTCCGCTGCTTGCCAGCGGCGCGGTGGCGCTGACGGACGGGTCATGCCAGGCGCTGGCCTCGCCGTGTGTTGGCTTCTCCATCCTCGCAGGACTGGCCGCGGGCCTCCTGGTGGGATGGACGGCGAGGCAGGCACGCGAGGGACGCCTCCTTCGGTGGCTTGCATGCGCCACCATCGCCATCTCGACGTCCTGCCTTTCCTGCCTGGGACTGGGTCTGGGCCCCAGCCTCGGGAGTGCCGCTGGAATCCTGGGGGCGTCACTGCCCTTCGTGATTCTGGGCGCTGGCCGCCCGGGTCGCGCGTAGGTCGCGGCCCTGCCTCAGTCCTGACGCAATGCCCGGACCGTCAGGCGTGGAGGCCGGCGCCACCCGAGGGACGCGCCACCTCGCGCGACGGGCGGAACCTCTGGCCCAATCGAATGAGCGTCTGCTTGTCGACCTCTCCGATGATCAGTTCATCGCCCGGCGCCAGGAAGTCGCGACGCACCGCCCGCTCGACAGCCCCGAGCCTTCGGTAGAGCTCGCGTGCATGGGTGTTGTCTGGCTTGACCGTGAACCAGAGCAAGTCGTAGTCGTCCTCCACCAGCTTGCTGATACATGCTCCGATGAGGCGCATGGCAACACCTGTGCCATGGAACTCCTCGCATACGCCGAGCCGGGTGCTGTAGGCCTCACGACCGCGCACGAAGCACAGCATGTATCCGATGGGCTGGCCATCCACGAGCGCAAGGAAGCAGGTGTCGGCAAAGAAATCGGTGCACAGCCGCAGGTAATGGGGAGACACGACGGCATAGCCCGCGCTGCCGAAGATGTCGGCTTCAAGCTGGCGCAGGCTCTCGAAATCCTCCCCGCGGAGAGTACGTATCTGGATTTCCGTCATGGTGCCTCTTCGCGCGGCTCGGTGCTCAGTTCCTTCGAGAAGACCTGGTCCTGGTTGCGGAACGCCTTGAACTCCAGCGCATTGCCCGAGAAGTCGTGGACGAACATGGAGACGTGCTCCCCCACCTTTCCCTCGAGCCGGATGTGCGGCTCCTTGATGAAGCGCACACCGCCAGCCTTCATCCTCTTGAGCAGGTCATGGAAGGCGTCCCAGTCGAGGTTCAACCCGAAGTGGGGCACCGTGACATCGCCCCCGTCGAAGTCGGACTCGCTGGTCTTCGGCCGCTCGGGCGCCAGGTGCGCGACGATCTGGTGCCCGTAGAAGTCGAAGTCCACGTAGTGGTCGGTACTGCGCCCCTCGGGGCAGCCGATGACACCCGTGTAGAAGGCTCGCGCCGAGGCGAGCTCCGAGACGGGGAAGGCGAGATGGAAGTCCTTGATTCGCGCCATGTGAAGTCCGCCTCTAGGCCGCGTGGATATGCACGCCCGCGGCCTCGAAGATGTTGTCCCAGAACTGGTCGAAGACGCCCTTGCTCTTCCTGTAGCCCCCGACCAGGTCCTCCAGCACCGCCGGATCCTCATCCACCGCTTCCATGAGCGCCGCGCGCATCAGCTCTCGGTGCTCGATGTCGACCTCCCCGGTGTGGATGTCCCAGAACTTCCAATCCAGCCGGTCCTTCATCGCCTGGATGGCCGGGTTCTTGGTGAAGTGGGCGTGCATGGCCGCGAGGTAGACCTGACACAGGCACTCGCCCCCCATGCCGCGGAGACCTACCGCGTACCAGGGATACTCCGTCATCACCAGGTCGCTAATCTCCCTCAGAATCTGGAGGTTGGTCCGGTTGGCGTTCGCCTGCAGCTCCTCCTGGGGAATCCCGAGGCTCACCAGGAAGTCGTCGTAGATCTGCTGGTGCGCCTGATCGTGATTGCCGTTCCCCAGCTCGTCGTTGAGGAAGTCGGCCAGCAGGCTCCTCAGCTTCCCGAACGGAAGCCGGTAGACCAGGAGCGCGAGGTCGCTGATGTAGAAGATGGTGAAGTAGCGGTACTGCACGAAGATCCGCTTCAAGACATCAAGCGGAGCGTACTGCAGATACTGGAGCTTGCTATCGGCCAGATACTCGGTCTGGTTGCGCGCGTTATCCGCCATCCGCCAGAACTCTTCCTTCAAGGCCTGAGTGGTCTGTTGATCCATCGAGTCCACATTTCCCCCTAAGTCGAATGCCCTCTGGGTTAGACTGTAGGCCGCGCGGGTGTGACTCTTGGACCGCTGAGTGCCCCTCCCCTCTACGGCCGGGATGGCATACGCCGGGGGGCTCGCACTGACGCCAGGGTGCCCGCGTGCCCCTGAACGAGCAGCGGGCAGGCTCGCATTGACGTGCATTCACAGTGCAGCGCCCGGTGGAGGAGGTCCCTCATTTTCCGCAGCCGCGCGATCTGGGCGTCCACCTCCCCCAGCTTGCGAGCAGCCAGCCGCCGCCAGCGCTGCGGGGCCGATTCTTCGTCATCCAGGCCTCGCTCCAGCAACTTCACCTCTTGGAGAGAGAAGCCCGCGGCCTGCGCCAGGGCAATGCGCTTGAGCTGTTCCAGCGTCTCGGCACCGTACACTCGCCTGCCGCCCTGGCGTTCGGGCGCAGGCAGGAGGCCAATCTCCTCGTAGTAGCGAATGGCCGAGGTGCGCAGCCCTGCCGCTTGTCCGAGCTGGCCAATCGAAAGGCTTGACTTCAAGTCGACTTGAACAGGCATGACTTCACCATGCGCTGGCCGCTTCGCCTGCGCAAGCACCACCCCGGGACAGCCGCTCTCCGGGGTCAGAGGGAGTCCTGCGATGAGTTCAGTGATCCAAAATACCGAATCCCCCGTCCTGGCCTGCACACTGCCACCGCCCGAACTGCGCAGGCGCCGGGCAGAGGTCCTGTCCGCCATTCGGAGCAAGGTGCAGCAAATCGAGGAGACGCCCGAAGGCTTCGCTTTCCGCTTCGCCCGCACACCCGCACTCGCGGAAGAACTCGCCGAATTCGTCCGCTTCGAGTCGGTCTGCTGTGCCTTCCTCCAGATGGAGGTGACCGAGCACGGGGAAGACGGGCTCGTCCTGCTCATGAGGGGCGCCCCTGAAGCCAAGGCCCTGATGCGCTCCCTGTTCGTGGAGACGACCGAGGGCCTTCCGGCTACGACCCTCCCCCAGGCCGCGCCTTGTGGCTGCGACTCGGGCGCGCCGTCTTGCTCTCCAGCGTGAGCCCTTCTGTCTCACCGCTGCAGCCCACTTGCGGAGGAGACCCAGGCCATGGGACGGAGTGGCTCATGGTCGTCCTCATGCGGGCCTTGGGCCTCTTCGTGCTGACGGCAGTGGCGGAAGTGGTGGGCTGCTACTTGCCATATCTCTGGCTACGCGAGGGCAAGTCGCCGCTACTCCTCGTGCCGGCAGCCGCGAGCCTTGCAGCCTTTGCATGGCTGCTGACGCTCCACCCCACGGGGGCCTCGCGTACCTATGCAGCCTATGGAGGCGTTTACATCGCGGTGGCACTGTTGTGGCTGTGGGCTGTGGAGGGTGAGCAGCCCACCGCCTGGGACATTGCAGGGGCCTTGGTGGCTTTGACCGGTATGGCGATCATCGTGCTGGCGCCCCGCAGGTAATTCTCCGCGACTCGCTCTGTCGCTGAACCGGATCAACCCACCAGGGCCTGACGGGTCCAGGCCCTGAACTCCTGGGGCTCGAGCGTCGCGAGGAGGCTGGCGAAGTCCGAAGGCATGCCCTTCAGCTCCTCGCCGAGCTGCGAGCCAGTGAGCTCCTTGGGCTGCGGATCCTTGCGGAGCACGTCGGTCCACGCGGCCTCGCCGGTCACCCCCACGTTGAGCACCCTGCTATCGAACCCGACCTTGCCGCTGAGGGTCGCCGTCCCGGACAGCTCCCGGTCCACGGTGAGCTTCGTATCGCCGAGGTTCTTCAGCAACGCGGAGGGGTCGTACGCGGCCAGGCCCGCGAGCGCCTCCGAGTCCAGCGCCTGGAGCAGATCCCTGGTGTGCGCCGATAGCGTCACCTTGCCGCTCAGCCCGGCGTCCGCCTTGGCGGTTGCCACGCCCGGCGCCGTCGCGTGGGCCCCCAGCTTCCCGCCGACTCCCAGCTCGATGGCGGCCTTGCTGCTCACCAGCTTGGGATCTACCCCCGCGCTCACGTCACCCTTCAGGAGCTTCGCGGGATCCAGGTTGCCGCCGAGCTCGAACTCCGTGGTCGTCGAGACCTTCGCGTTGCTCTTCCCCTCCCCCTGCGGCCCCACCAGGGTGCCAGCCTTGCCCGCAGCCGAGAGGTCGATGTTGCCCGACTGTTCCACCTTCACGGAGGGCGGCTTGCCGTCCTCGCCGAAGGTGATGTCGAGGCTGGTCTCCACCCCGCCCTTGAACTTGCCCTCCAGCTCCCCCTGGGGGAGGTTCAGCTTGCCGGCGAGCTCCACCGCCGTGCCCCCCTTCACCTGGAACCCCGTCATGTTCTGGGTGAGGAACTTCATCGCGTCCTGGTCGAGCCCGACGGCGTCATCCACCTTCTTGAAAGTGGCTGAGGCCTGGTCGAGCTTGTCACCGACGCCATCGAGCCCGGGGACGGCATGGGCCAGGCCCGCCAGGCCGCCCGTGATCTTGCTGTTGACCTTGGAGGCAACGTCCACGCCGGCGCTCAGTGCCCCCGCCGTGGGATTGCCCGCTCCCCACTGCGCGATCGCCTTCAGGCCGCGATCCAGGTCCTCCTTCGACTTGAAGGTGAACTTGGGGGCGAAGCCCGCCCCCACCTCGACGGTGGCCGAGCCGTCGGCGCCCGCCTGCTGGCCGCCGGCCGCGTTACTGGCCCTCAGGTCCTCGGTGGAGAGGCTGCCCTTCAGCTTGCCCTCGCTGAGGACCGACACCTCATACGTGCCGTCCTTCCCCTGGGTGACCTTCACCTCGGTGCCACTCTCCGCGCCCGCCTTCACCGGAGTGCCCGGAATCAAGACCTTGGCCTCTCCGCTCAGCTTCAACTTCACGTTGTCGCCCTCGGAGTTGAGCATCGTGTCCACGGCCTGGCCGATCTTGCCGTCCTTGAGGTCGGTCTCCACCTGCTGCGTGCGCGTGTTGAAGTCCGTCTCGGCCTGCTGGGGATTGAGCTCGACCTGGGTCTTCTCCTTGGCAGTCCCCTTCACGTAGCTGTCGGGGGTCTGCGCCGGCGTGGGGGCCGTCTTGTCCTTGGCGGTGCCCTTGGTGCTGACATTGGAGGGCTGCGCCTGCTTGGGGGCTGGGGCCTCGATCTTCTTCGGGGGAAGAGGCTGCGACCCAATGTTCTTGATGGACGAGTCAACGGGACCAACACCCATGGGGGGACTCCTGTGTGGGAGGGCAGGGGGTGCAGGGGACCGTTCCCATGACGTCTCCCCGGCCTTTTGACCCGGAAGACAAATGGGGAATTAAAAGTGTTAGTGGCCAGGTGGAGGGGGCGGAGGCGGCCCCATCCCCGGGACTACCGGCGGGGGGTGGTCCGCCTTGAACTTCTCCAGGCGCTGGCGTTGCTCCGGCGTCAGGACCTGGAGGACCTGCTGCTCGATCTCCGCGCTCAAGGCCTGGACCGGAGGCAGCACCTGCGCCATGAGCTGATCCATCCTCGGCTGGTTGCGCACGAGGATGTCTCGCACCTGGGCCTCCTGCTCAGCGCTCAGCCCGATCTCCCGGTAGGGAAAGACCGGGTCCCCGTCCCTCCCTGCGCCGGGGGGCTGGGGCCCGCCGCTGGGGGCCAGGCCCAGGCCGGTCAGCACCCCAGCGCCGAACATGCCCGCCAGCAGCAGCCCAGACATCCAGCGGACGCGCCGGCGGGAAGGCTCAGGGCTCATGGCGAGCGCCTCCGGCCGGAAGGTAGAGGAGCAGCTCCTCGGTGCTGGGCGCGCGGCGCTGGAGTGCCCACGCCAGAATCACCTGGGACCGCACCGAGGCCGAGGCCACGGTCGGCTCAGCGGGTAGCGGAGGCCGCGCCAGACGCGCGCCCCACACCAGCAACGGCACCAGCGCGGCGGTAGCCAGGGCCGGCCACGCCCAGGTCGTGAGCTGCTCCCACAGGGACGGACGCCGCCGCGCCGCCAGGGCCTGGCGGGTGATGTTCCCTACCAGCCGGTCGAAACGTGCCGGGTCCCTCAGGTCATCCAGCGCGCTCAGATCCAGCTTCTCGTCATCCTTCATGGCTTTTCTCCCGACGAGGGTCCCTGACCCAGGAACTCTCGCATGGCCCGCCGCGCGACGAAGAGGTGCTGGCGCGACATCACCTCGGAGATCTCCAGGGCCTCGGCGATCTCCCCATGTGTCCATCCCTCCAGATCGTGCAGCACCACGACCTCCCGTTGCTGCGGTGACAACCGCTGCAGCCCTTGAAGCAGCCGCTTCCTCAATCCCACCCGTTCCGCATCCAGAGGAGCCCGTGCCGGCTCGCTCGGGACAAGCTGCTCGACGGAGCGCTCATGAACCTTGCCGCGTATCCGCGCGTTGAGCGCCCGGTGGCGGACGATCCGCAGGAGCCATCCTACGAAGCGGTCTGGCTCCCGGCATGTGTCCAGCCGCTCGAAGGCCACCACCAGCGCCTCCTGGGCCACATCCTCCGCTTCCGCGCGATCTCCCAGCACGGCCATGGCCACCGACACCGCGGCCCGCAGGTGCCGACGCACGAGCTGTTCGGTGGCGCGCGCCTCATTGTGGAGCGCGCGCGCCACGAGGGCGCTGTCGGATTCCTCGGGAGGCACCATGCAGAGTCGGCAGGGAGGGTTCCCAGGCCAGGGACGAACATCGCGCGGGTAAGGGGTTGGGTTCGGATGAACTTTGCCGAGAAAGACAACCGGCGCGAAGAAACCGTTAATAAGGTCATCCGAGGTAGGATACCTCCCGCGCCGGATTGTCCCCTTCCAGTGCCTCCAGGGCCGCTGCGCGCGCTCGCCGGAGGCCTCCGGCGGCGGGTTCGATTCCCGCCGCCTCCATCCCGAGAAGCCCAGCAATCTTAACGGGTTGCTGGGTTTTTCTTTGTCCTCGTTTTCTTCATGTGACCTCAGTGTGCCCCTTTGGCGTCTCTAGCCCAGAGCGGTGCGCGGCTGGGGGATGGGCCGATCCAACTCCTGCACCGCGCTCTCCCGCGCCTCGGGCGACAGGTGCGCGTACCTCATGGTCATCTCGATGGTCGCATGGCCCATCAACTCCTGGATGACCTTGAGAGCAACGCCCCGCATCGCGAGGTGGCTGCCGTAGGTGTGGCGCAGGTCGTGCCAGCCGATAGAACCCTCCGGGCGGCTGACTCCTGCCCTACGCAGCGCTCGCAGGAGCGGGTGCTTGGTCATCCCAGCGGTGAGCGGGCGACCATCCGTCTGGCAGAACACGTAAGGGCCGCACAGGTGGCGGTGTGCCTTGAGGGCTTCCACCGCCGACGTGGGCAGGTCCACGGTCCTTTCCCGTCCACCCTTGGGCAGTCCTACCACGCCGCGCCAGATCGTTCGGCGCACGTGGAGTTTGCCGCGCTGCAAGTCCAGGTCTGCCCACTGGAGCCCGATCAACTCTCCAAGCCGCAGCCCCGTCTTGAGCGCCACGAGGATCAACGTCCGCCACTCTGGCTCAGCGGCATTGATCATGCGCTCGGCTTCCTCGAAGGAGAGGAAATCAAAGGCGGGCTTGTCCGTCTTGAACAGCTTGACGCGCGGGACGTGTTGGAGCACGCCCTGTTCCTGGGCCAGTGCCAGCAACTTGTGCAGCACGGTCAGAACGTTGTTGATCGACTTGAGGGAGAGCAGCTTCGCCGCACCGGAGCCTTTGCGCTTGAGGAGGGCCGCCCGCGTGGGAGCTTCCTTCCGTGCGCGCGCCCCCGAGGGCTTCTTCCGCATGGCCGCCTTGAAGTCTTCGATCTCCGCTGGACCGATGGCATCAAGGGTCATGTTGCCGAAGGCGGGGATCAGGTGGTCGTCCAGGATCTGCCGCTTGGTGACGACGCTGGAGTGCTTGTTGTTGTTCTCGCTGTACGTCAGGAAGCGCGGGACGAACTCCCCGAGGGTGAGAACCCGACCCGCGCCGTTCTCTTTTCCGAAGGTTCCGGTCAGGAGTGCATGGCGGATCTGACGCTCGTACTCTTCAGCCCCACGGCGGGTGTTGATGGGCGAGGCCTTGCGGATCCGCTCCACCCTGCCGCTGGGGTGCTGGTACTTGACGTCCACCCACCACGCCTCTTGCACCTTGCCCTCCTGGGTCTTCCACTGCCGCAGTCTGACGCTCATGACTTCGTGTCTCCGAGCGCAGGTCTGCTGTTACCGGGGCGCCACGTTAGCAGCGTGTCCCGGTGAATGCGGAGGATTCGCCCGAGCCGAGCAACGCCGGGCACCTGTTCGAGCCGGATCGCCTCGTAGAGGGTTTTCCGGTTCACCCGCAGAAGTTCGGCGGCTTCCTCCACGGTGAGAAACGCGGGCGCGGTGCTCGCAGCCAGAGGGGGCGCGCTCATGGCCGTTCCCCCTCCTGCGGCGTCGCCTGGAGTGACCAGCGACGCGCCCTGGCGTTGCTGCTGGCGTTCCTAGCGTTGTTACCGCAGTTTCTGCCAGTGTTCTCGCCGGTGTTCTCGGCGTTTCTGCCGGTGGTGTCACCGGCCAGCCAATGGCGCATGACTGCGCCGCACATGGAGGGTTGCCCCTCCAGGGAGTTGATCCCACCCATCGCCCTGCCCGCCCTTCACAAACTCGTCAACCAGCCCAGAACTACCCAAAGCAGGAGTGACACAGCGCAGCGCCTTGTGTCCAGACGCGGGGCGAAGCACGAGCAGTGATTGGCAAGCGTGCAGTCGGGCAACCAAGGGCCCATGCGGGCGGGTGGATCGAGCGTGCGCGGTGCAGGGCACGGTGCGGCGGAACCGTCGCGGACGCGAAGCCGAGACGGGACTTCATACGGGACTTCTACGGGGTGCAACTCGGCGCCACGGCCGGTGCCACCGGAGCCCACGCCCGGCGCCACCGGAGCCCACGCCCGGCGCCACCGGAGCCCACGCCCGGCGCCACCGGAGCCCACCAACGGCCCCACACCCGGCGCCACCGGAGCCCACCAACGGCCCACGTCCGGCGCCACCATATGCGTATCGGGGCAGGCCTGTGCGCCAGTGGACCCCGTGCGTCGGACGGGTGAAGTTGCGCCCAGTGGAGTCTCCCGCGTCCAGGCTCACCTGCTGGGCGCGTGGAGCCCTCGCGCATGAGTCGTGGCGTGCGCGGTGGGGCCGTGAACGGCACGCGGAAAGGACGCCGACGTATGGCACATGGACAGCGCCTGACTTCGACGTGGGGGCGCTCCCCTGTCTGCTACTCTGGGGACCTACCCGGGAGGTTTCCCCGCCTTGTTCCGACCCTTCACCCCAAGTTTTGCGCTCGCCTCCCTGCTGGTGGGCCTTACAGCGACGGTACAGGCTGCGCCCGCAGGGCGCTCCGTCGTTCTCACGGGCAGGTCGGGCGAGTCCCCGGTGCTCTACATCGCGCCTGGCACCGTCACGGTGATCCTGCTTGGCGCTCCGATCCTGCGTGAGTCGGTCCAGGTGGAGGGCCGCGCCCGCTTCGCTGTGTTCGAAGTGGGGGATGCAGGCGTGACGCTCTCGCCCGCCGTGGCGCTCGTGACTGGCGAACGACTCGCGTTGCGAGTCACCTACCGCGAGGGCTCACCCGCAAGCGTCGTGTTCCTGCTGACCGGGCAGCCGGGCACAGCGGATGGCTTGGTCAACGTGAGCCGCCCGCAGCAAACCGTCGAGGCGTGCCGCGTTGAACTGTCGGCCACGCGCGAGCGGTGCGAGGCGCAAGCCAAGGAACTGGAGGCGTTGAAGGCACGGCCCGCAGCCTTGAGCCCGGCAGCCGTGGCGCTCTCGGGCTTCGTGAACGAGCACGGCATGGGGGGGCTGGCCTTTGATCGAGGGTGCTACAAGGCGCGCGGGGGTGAGCTTCGCCCCGTTATGTGCTGGGGTCTCGGGGGGGCAACGTGGAGCGTGGTTGTCCTCGAAGTGAGCAACACCGGGGGGGAGCCGTGGGCGCCCGAGTGGGCCGAAGTCACGCCCGCAGGAGGGGAGCCGCGCCGCGCTCGCGCGGTGCTCACCGAACAGGCACCCATCCCCCCGGGCGGTGTAGTGGGCGTGGCAGTGGAAGTAGAGATGCCCGCGCGTGGGGAGCCCGAAGAATGGCTGCGGGAGCAGCACGCGGTGCGGGTGTGCAACGGTGACGGGAGCCGCTGTCTGTCCGTTCCCGAGGTGAAGCTGTAGCCACTGGCGAGAGGTGCGCGGCATGTTCGCGGATTTTGATCCCTTGGACTTGAAGCCCGGCCAGATGGTGAGCGACTGGCGCATTGTCCGACGCATCGGGAGCGGCGGTTATGCCGTCGTCTACGAGGTGGAGAGGGACGGCGAGCGCTTCGCGCTCAAGGTGGCCTGTCAGACAGAGCGCAGCATTGATCCGAGGCAGACGGACGCGCGCGCGCGGCGCGAGGTGGCGTGCCTCCAGCAACTCAACCACCGGAACATCATCCGCATGTTGACGAGTGGCCGGTGGCCGGGTGCGCGATCAGGCTTCTACTACATCGTTCTGGATTTCGTGGACGGCTACACGCTCGCCCGCTGGGTAGAGCGGACCCACCCGACGCCGCATGAAGTCGTCGTCCTGTTCCTCAAGCTGTTTGACGCCTTGGAGCACATGCACGCGAAAAAGGTGCTCCATCGGGATTTGAGCCTGAGAAACATCATGGTCACCAAGGACGGCGAGCCGGTGATCATCGACTTTGGAGCGGCGGACTATGCGACCGCTGAAGATTTGACGGACGGGCCGCTGCCCCCTGGAACGCCGCGCAACCGCAGCCCCGAGGCTCAAAGGTTCTGGGATGAAAACCGCCTCAAGCACGGGGCCCGTTACACGTTCCAGGCGACGGATGATATTTTCGCGCTCGGGGCCAACCTCTACGACGTGCTGACGGCCCCCACACCGGAACGCAGCGAGCGGCGGCCCGTGCTGAATAGCATGTTGCTGATCCCGCCCACCCCGCACCGGGCAACCAAGGGGCGCGTTCCGGCGGAGTTGGGCGCCTACGCAATGAAGCTGATCCATCGCGACCTGGAAGTGCGTCCTGCAACTGCGAAGGATGCGCGGCGCTTGCTGGCCGACATGGAGCGCTACGAGGGCGCCGATTGGCGCGAGATCCCCATTCACCCGGCATCCTCGCAGCTACAGCCAGAGCCCCCGGAAGCCGAGCCCTTGCCAATCGGAGCGAGACAACCCGAGGGCCCGCAGGTTCCGATCCCTTCCCATCCGCTCCCAGTGCAGGTGGGGCCAGCGGATGCGGCGCCCGTGCCTGCTCCGGTACAGGTAGCGCCAGCGCCAGCGGATGCGGCGCCCGTGCCTTCTGCTGCGGGGGCTGGTGCGCAGCACAGCGCGCGCCGTGCGTGGCTGCGCCCGGTGTTCGTCGGGCCGCTGGCGCTCTCTGTCTGCGCGGCAGTCGTAGCCGCCTCCCTGCTGCATGGGCCAGCACAACCCGAGCCGCCCCCCGTGGCCAGGAGCACATCAGCGGAGGAATCCCCGGCCTCAAGCCCTCTGGCCGAAAAGCCGACAAGCCGCCCCGAACGGTTAGCCTCGCCTCTCCCTACCCAGAAGGAGGCGAGCCCGTCCGTGATGCTGCCCGACAACTCCCCGACTCTCACCAATGGCGTACCCAACTCGCAGCAGGTCCAGAGAGTCAGCGCGCGGCGAGCGCTCATCAAGAAGTGCGCGGCGCTCGTGGCCTCCGTCGCATGGCTTGAAGCGGGCTGCACTGGCGTGCAGACGCGCCCAGATCCCGAGCCATGCCCCGAGGAAGCCGTTAAGGCGATGAGGGAGCTAGATTGGGCAGTGGGCAGCCATGGGCCCTTCATCCTGTTGGATGTGACCAAGGGGAGCGCTGAAGAGGCGCGCGAACAACCTTTGACCGTTTGGAAGGATGGGCCCGTTACGGGTGCGCTGATCAGGGCGGAAGGAAAGGCGCCTGCGGGGATGCGGATCGATGGGCACCTGTGGACGACGGGAGATCGCATCTACGGGCGCTATCTCCGTGCCCACCTTCCAGGCGGGCGCACCGTGCCGATCTGCCTTGAACTGGCTGACGGGCGCGACTTGGGCCTACCCAAGCAAGAGGGCTCGAAGCCCGACCACACCGTAGGAGACAAGGTGTCCGATACGGAGGCCGTCAAGCAGTGGAGATGAGCCGGGCCCGGTGGCGCGCGCGTTGGGCAGGGAAGTTGGGCGCGTGAAGCCCGCGCGCGTCCAAGCTCGCCTGCTGGGCCGGTGGAGCCCGCGCGCGCGTCGGATAGGTGAAGCCGGGCACGCTGGAGCCCTCGCGCGTCCAGGCTCTCCTGCTGGGGTTGCTGAGGCGTTCCGCTAACGCTGTAGCCAAGGATCGCGCCGCTCCCAACCTTCAGCGTCGTTCCATCCCCTGGCACATGCTGGGTAGTGTTTCGCTCCGTTGCGGCGCCCTCTCGCGCGCCGCGAGGAGTCGATCCCGCATGGCTACTTCTCGCCAGCCCTGGAGCGTCCCGGGGGTGATTCTCTTCTCTCATGGCGATCTCTCGTATGAGGCGGATCTGTCACGTCCGTTGGTCGAGGAGTTGGCCCAATCCAGGCTCGGGGAAATGACCGTCCCAGCCTGGGAACGCACAGAGAAGAAGCGCCTGCGGGAAGTCATCGTCCGCTCTCTGCCGCCCACGTCGTCAGACGATCCCGAAACGCTGGAGAGGATGCGCGCACGGCTCCGGGAAGAGGCGCACCTCGCCACCTACCTGCAACACCCGAGGATCGCCCGCACCCTCGGGCCCTACGAAGTCCAAGGCGTTATCTACATCGTGTCTGACCGTGTAGAGGGCACCTCGCTCAACACCCTGATCACCTACTCGCAGATGCGCGAGAAGTTCCTGTCTCCGGCGTTCTGCCTCTACGTGGGCGCCGAGGTTGCGGGCGCCCTGCACTACGCGCACACCTGCAAGGGCGAGAACGGCGCACCGCTGGGCATCGTTCATCGGGACCTGAACCCCGCCCGCATCTTCCTGGAGCCAGAGGGAGGGGTAATCCTGACGGACTTTGCCCGCGCGCGCTCCCTGCTGCCGGGCCGCGTGGCATCGACGCTGCCGCGTCCTCAAGGTGAGGTGTTCTATTGCTCGCCCGAGGCGTTGCTATGCGAGGAGACGGATCCGCGCTCGGATCTGTTCTCGCTGGGGCTGATGCTGCTGGAATTGGCCACGTGTCGCCACCTCTACAACACGGCCAACGTGCTGCCAGACGACTTGGAGGAGGCGCTAACAGAGAAGGTCAAGGGGAAGGTTCTGGACGCCGCGATCACGGCCATGCTGGCAGACCTACCGGACCACGCGGACGACTGCATCTTGCGGGCTGCCACGTTCACCCGGCAGGACGTGGACGAGATCACCGAGCCGCTCGCCCATCCGCTTCGCTCCATCGTCCGCAGGTTGATCCAGCGGGAGCCGGAAGATCGTTATCAGTCGGCGGCTGACGTGGAGGCCGATCTGCGGGCGGGCCTTGCTGCGCTGGGAGCCCCTTTCGGAGCGAGGGAGGCGCTAGACGAGGTGCTGATCTCCCTGACGGGGGCCAGCATGAATCAGCGCGTGATTGGGCCCACGAATGAGGGCCAACTACCTCCCGACATGGTGACAGAAGAGGACATCATCACCGAGCGGGGCGGGACCACCTAGCTACCCGCCGCGTTCCTTTCTCACGTTCCCCGCAGTCACCGCTTCGGCGTCGTGCCGAGGATGGGATCGCCTTGTCTCCGAGGTGGATGGGAGACCTGCCGTTCTGCACCTCTCCCCCTCTGACCGTTGCCTTCCGCCGCTGGCCCCTTGTGCCCTTCACCTGTCCGACAGGACAACGCCCGCAGGTTCCGTATGCCAAGAGCCCCCGCGAAACCTCCCGCCGCTGCACGCTCCCGGCGCCCTACGGAGCGAAACCGCAAGCCCTCCCCACTGCCGCGCCACATCGAGATCCGGCAGCGCCGATTACCCGCCACTCTTGGTGCGGCGTTGAAGCAGGCACGCAAGCGAGCGGGCATGACTCAGGTAGAAGCAGCCGAGGGCATTGGCATCGCTCCCGAGGTGTACGGGCGCATGGAGCGGGGGGGCATGCTGCCGAGCGTTCCAACGCTGTTGCGCCTGTGCCTGATTCTCGGGAGCGGGCCCCATGAACTGATGGGGTTTACCGAGGTGGAGCCGAGGCAGAACGCTCCCGAGGCAAACACGATGCCGCCCGGCATCAATGATACGCCCGAGAAGCGCCGCCTCTTGCGCCGCCTCGCTCGCCTGGACACTCCGAGGATCAAGGTTCTGGCGCGCTTGGTCGCCTTGCTTCTGCTGAGGCGGTGAGGATCAACGGCTGCGGGACCTCCGTACTCGTGCCTCTCCACAGGCTTCGCAGGCGAGCTTGGTTGCACGAGTGGGCCACGGCCCCCCTGGCTGGCTCGAAGTGGAGGGTCCTCCCGCAGCAGTGCGCTCGAACTCGACAGGCAAGGCTGGTAGAAGAAGGAGAGACCAAACGGCGCGCGTGTGCCCTGAGACGCCTGTGACTACATTCAACATCAAGCAGATCAACGTCCCACTATTCGGGGTTGTTGAGAATCCGAACCAAGTGCCGTGGCACACTGCCTTCGCGGGCACCGGAAACCTCGTGCCCGTCTCCATCGACACGACGGCCTTAGATTTCATCGCCGACGAGCTGGAACTCGAAGCCACAGACCTTATTGCCGGAGCTGAGCGGTATGTGCAGGGCCACTTCAGGTCGAAGGCACGCGGCCTTGGTGGCTCCCAACTTGGGGACTTCGGCGAGGTGCTCACCTTCGTCATCAATCGTGCGGTCCCCGGGCGAGAGATCCTTCGCGTCTTCTCGTGGCGTCCCGGCGCCAGCCCGGTTGCGAAGGGCAGCAGATTTCCTCAGCCGGACTTCATCGTGCGCGACAACGGGCAGTTGTCCGCACTAGAGGTCAAGTCCACCGAGGCATTCAACTATCAGGACCTCTTGCCCACGAGGAGGTGGACTTGGCTTCAACCGTGTTCCTACGTCTCTCCCCGTCGAGACGAGGCGCTTCAGCAACTCGGCTACTCAGGGCAAACACTTACCCCGCAGCAGCACTCGCTGGAGATCCAGAATGGAATGGTCGTGCCGTTCCCAGTCAGCCAGGGGAGGGCTGTCGTCGTCCTCGCTCATGATGGCCGCGTGAGCGCTCTTCGCAACGATTCGAGATACAAAACCCCACCGGACTGTCGTGGAGCGACGCCACCGCGAGACTGCTGGTCTTGTGTCGCTAAGGGGCACGATGCGGTCGTCGTGTCGATGCCCAATATGCCGGGATGGCTTTCCCTCGGCGACGACGGCAAAGGTGAGCAGGGCCATTGGTTCCGGGCGTACCAGCGTTGGACTCAAGCTCTGCGAACCCGCGAAATGTCGGCTGCCCAGAGAACGTCTTCGGAGCTAGCCACAGCCGTCAATGCTTGGCTGGAGGGGGAGAGGCCAGAGCGGGACGGCCAAATTCTCCGCGCGTTTTGGGGGTCATACCTGGGCGACGCTCTCCGACATCACGGCCTCAACGTGGAACTTGGGACCGCGCTTCCCGATCTTGGGAAGGTCGCTCCCGCGTTCAACTGGGAACCAGTGCCCATGACTGAACCGCCAGTTCGCGAGGGGAGTATGGAGGAACTTCAGCGCGCTCTTGCGGAAGGGCCTGAGAAGACCAGCACACGCTGGTTTTCGACAAGAGTCCCCAGCAGCGAAGGCAGCAAACAAGAGACAGAGACGCTGGCACTTGGGCTTACCGAGCAAGCCATCGTCTTCAACTTCGTCTCGCGTGCATGGTGGCATGGTCGCGAATTGGAGCGTGATGAGGAGGCCTCACAGGTAGCGGCGCGTATTGTGTCACTTGCGCAAGACCTCTGGAGGGGAAATGCATACGTACGACACCCGCAGTCCATCCCGCTTCGCCGCATAGTGGTGCGCGTTGGAGATCGAGAGATTCTGTTCGGCTGGAAACCGGAAACCAGCCCTGATGGCTGGTGGCGACGTTGGGAGCAGCTCCTCTGGGCTGACGCGCATTTCTGGCCTTATCAGGATCCATCATGGTATGGGCTGCTGGCGCACGACGATTCGCGTGTCCGCCTGCGCGTTCACCGTGATGGTCGTGCTGATCTTCGCGTGCTGCGTAGCGTCTGGCCGAGGCTGTTTTAGGCGCTGCCACTGTCCTGCCTCATTCACCACCAATGGGAGGCAAGCTGCGCTCTCCATGGTCGAGCACCCGGCAAGACAGGCGGAACCGCATGTGCCCCCAGTGTGCCCCCTCCAGCGGGGAACGGAACGGGACGAGACGGGACGAGACGGGACGGAGCGGGGGAACGATCCGATGTGAGATCAAGGCGTTGGCCGGTAACAGCGCGACCTGCTTAGGGGTTTGCTTCCGCCTTGTTACGGGTTCGATTGCCGCCGCTTCCATTCCGAGAAGCCCAGCAGTCATAACGGGTTGCTGGGCTATTCTTTGTCCTCGCTTTCATCGCCCGGTAAGCAGAGGCTGTTGCCTATCGCGGTAATCCCGCAGGCCTAGGACTGCATACAGGAGGACAGACGCGTGGCCACGGTCAGGATCACAGTCGAATTTGCAGCGGGTGTAGAGACGCATTTGGCAGACTTAGAGGTAACGGCTCCGGCTTGGAAATACGTTCAGCGCCATAAACGAAAGCTCAAGGTCTTCGGCACCGAGCATTTCGGTTTCGATAAGCGGATTGACGACATGACGGTTGGCCGCTTCTGTTCCGGTAAATTAGAACTCGACGAGTTGAGTCATCAGCCGCCTCACTCAGTAGACACCGTGGTGGTTGTGCTGGAGTCGCCGCACAAGAACGAATACGCACTTCGCCAGCCATTGGTGCGGTCACGGGACCGATTAATGCGAAATGTCACTTTGCTATGCGGATTCTATCTGCCTCAAAAGCAGGCGGATGTCATCGTGTGTAACCCTATTCAGTGGCAAGCCTCACTCGCAGAATACTATAAATTCATCCAAGGAGAAGAACCCCGGGATCTGCTCAAAAGCGTTCGTAAAGATGTCTGGGAGCATCTGTGGAATCACCATGAGGATGACCGGTATCCTGCTCGTGAAGGCTTCATGACCCGAGTCCGAAACTACCGTCCACTCCTGGTGATCAACGCCTGCACAGCCGAGTTGCACCATCATGTACAAGATGAATTGGCTCAACTCCCGGGGGTGCCAGTGGTAGATGCCTTACATCCATCGTGTTGGCGCATGCTCAAAGAATCCTGAGTTGCTTCTAGTGCTACTGTGTCACAAACGTCTGATTTCTCCTCGGGGATATACTGCTCCACCGAGGCTGCCAACACACCTGCTCCCAAGGAAGCCCTAACATTTATGACACAGTAGTACTAGGCATGGACAAGAAAGAGGGCTCGAAGCCCGGCCATGCTGTGGAGATGAAGGTAGCCGATGGCGTTGTTGTCGAGCGGTGGAGGTGAGTTGGGCCCGGTAGGGCCGCGTAGAGGCGCTCTCGTTGGCCCTGCGGAGCGCTCCTGCGTCGGAGGGTGAAGCTGGGGCCGTGAAGCGCTCCCCTCGCGCCCATGCTCACCTGCTGAGACGTTCCGCTGATGCTGTAGCCGAGCCGCGCGCCGTTCCCAACCCCCAGCGTCATTCAATCTCCCAGCACATGCCGAGGGATCGAAGCCCGGCGCCGCCGTGGGAGGCAAGGAAGCCGCTGGGTAGCGGTGGAGGTGGGGCGGGCCCGGTGGAGCGCGCCCGCGTCGGACAGGTGAACCGGGGCCGGTGGCGCGCTCGTGCCTGTCCAAGCGGGCCTGCTGGACCCGGAACCCTGCATCCCTCTTTGGCAGGAAGTTAGCTACACACAAAAAAGAAGAGCCCACCTTACCAGGACCGGCATAAAATCGCAGCGTCGAACGGATACAGCATCAAACACGCGGTTCATGGGCCACCGGCTTCAGCACTGTGGCCAGGGAGGCTTGATTGAGTCAACAACTGGTCGAGGTCCTGCGCAGAGCTGTTGCGCGCGGAACTCACGTCCCGCGCGACTTCCTTTTTGTTACCGACCTCCCAGCGTACTTCACCGAGCCCGGGAATGGATTTTCCATATCGGCTCGTCATAAACAGATAGCGTTTGACGCGACGGCTGAGTCGGATCTGGAATCTGTCGTATCCGCCTTACTGCAACGCAAACCGATTTCGTCGCGCATGGACGACGATGTGGTCCGACAGGTCGTGTTTCGTAGTGCCGCCGAAGCCGCCGACGATAGATTGGCCAACCGTGAAAGCCGTGCGGAAGAAACTCTCAAGCGTATCGAGAGAACTCTCGCGGAGACACGTCCAACGCTCATTGTCTTCCCTGTGAAGGGACTCGCTTGGAAGAAGCGGGTTCTCAGGCTTGGTCCAGTAGTCATTGGGCGTGTGGGACAAAGGATGGAAGAAGAAATCGATAGTCTGCTAAGAGAGAAACATGAACGCGGGTTCTCCTTCTCCGACGAGGTTCCATGGGCTGAAGAATACGTCTCCCAAGAAACCAATAAGGAGGGTTATCAGGGGGCCCTTTGTGTAGCGGTTCTCAGTGAATTCCGTGGCTCGTTGGGTGTGGCAGACTGTTTCGCCAAACTTGATGTGTTCTTTGCGGTGCTCGTGTACCTCGCGGAGCTTTCTCGGCTAGACCACTTTCAGATGCCCGAGATTGGCCGTGAAAAGAAAGGCGCGATTCGTATCGCCGGGCGCGACGATCTTGATTTCAACGAGGAGGATCTGTTCCATGTGAGTTCTGAAAGTGGTGTCGACACAATAACGACGGCCACTCCGACGCTTGTCCTGGACGCCGACAGTTTACTGCGTAAGAAATCCGCAAGGGACCTTTGTGCGCGATTAGTGCCTGTCGTATCGGAGGCGCGCCCAAGCGAAAGTGACGCGCGGATGGTGCGCTTCATGCAATGGTTTCTGCGCGCTCGCCAGTCATTTGATGGTATAACATCCGTTGCGTATTATGTCTTTGCTCTAGAGGCGATCCTGGGGAGCAGCGACCAGCACGAGAGGATTGCAGCATTGCTGGCCGAGCGAGTCGCGTTCTTGATGCCGAACGGCAGCGGTGTAGCCCGAGCGAACCTCGCCAAAAAAGTAAAGCAACTTTATGCAACCCGAAGCAAGCTGGCTCATGGTGCAGTGATTCTTGGGGCGCGAGTGATTGGCGGCTTCGCAGTCAGTGACGAGGCCCGGAGCCTTTGTGTCTCAGTTGCGCAACAGTTTCAACGGGTTGCAGCGCGACAACGCTGGTCTTCTGAGCAGGATATGGCGCAATGGTTTGAACGAATGAAATATTCTGGTGGAACTCGCCAGGCTGCCCATACGCGAAAGCATGACTAAGAGCTCCTAACAAAAATAAGGTTTGAGGGGTCTCTCCCCTCGGGGCCGTGGCTCCAGCCCTGATTTTTGTTAGGAGCTCTAAGACGTCTGCACCGGGTCGAATAGGCGGCGTCCGATGCGGATGCTCCATCGACCCGAGAGAGCGGGCCTTGGCGATGTTTGCTGCCCGGGCGCACTCCAACGGGCCGAGAGGGAGGTGTCCGTGCTGTTAGTAGGACAAGGAGGGAATCACATGTGCCCCCAGTGTGCCCCTCCAGCGGGGATAAGAACGGGACGAGACGGGACGAGACGGGATGGAGCGGGGAACGATCCGGTGTGAGTTCAAGGCGTTAGCCGGTAACAGCGCGACCTGCTTGGGGTTTTGCTTCCGCCTTGATGCGGGTTCGATTCCCGCCGCCTCCACTGTTTTACTCCGCAACTACGGATGGTTAGACGCTGGCTCCATCCTTGTTGCACCTATGTCGCACGCTGGCGCAGAGGGCTCTGGCGGACGTGAGCTGCCCGTGCTGCCGGTGTGGCAGGAGGCCCCCTCCCCTGGGGGAGGAGGGAGCGCGTCTCGTCATGGTGGAGGCCGAGACGTTGCCCGGCGAGGCGGAGGGACATTCACGCTCAAACTCTGGGACAGAGGCGGCATGCGCACTGTGACCCTCGGCAGGATGACGTTCCCTCCGCTCCAGGTATCCGCGGCCTCCGTGATTGACGGGCATCTCATGGCTCCCCTGTAATCTCGGGTGGTGCTCCCGGCGCGCGGGGGCCATGGCCAGGAGGCTCCCTATGCCGCGCTCGGCGGTCCTGCTGCTGTTCGTGTGCCTCTCCGGGTGCAGCGTCTCAACGAGGGGCGTCGTCCGCTTGGACACAGGCCAGGGCGAGCCCATCGTCCACACTCCGCGCCGCGACGTGGAGCCTGTGCAACTGAGCCAAAAGGAGTTCAAGAAGGCCGTTGCGCAACATGCCCCCGCTGTGCCTCTCGTGGAGCGGCCTCTGGAGCACGCCCGGAAGCTGTTCGGAGTACCGGAGCGAAGCGGCTGGTACCGGTACGAGGGCCGCAGCCAGCGCCTCCTGGCCTCGGAGCCGGGGAGCACCCGGAACCTGCGCCTGTTGCCCGAGGACGAGGAGCTCAAGCGCTGCTACCTGTTGTGGTGCGAGCGGACCTGGGGTCCCGGGGATTGCTTGCGCCTGCTGGTGGACAAGCCCTTCCTGGATGGGGATGCCAAGTATGCGCTGGCCATGGCGATTGCCCAGAGCAAGGTGCTGGGGGCCATGAAGGAGGAACTCGCCCGGATGGTGAGCCCCCAGGCGGTCGTGGCCACAGTCGTGGGCGGCCTGACCATGTACGCGATCTTGCTCGCACTGCCCGAGCCGGTGAGTAAGGGCATCGCCGCGCTGATGACGCTGGGGGCCATGGCCTACCTGGGCTGGGACACGGTATGGCGGCTCATTGATGGGTGGCTGGTGCTGATGAAGGAAGTGGATCAGGCCAGCACATTCGACGGCATCTACGCCTCCGGAGAGAAGTTTGGGGACACGATGGGGGAGAAGGCGGCCCGAGCCTTCGTCATGCTGGGCACCGTAGCCCTGGGGAACACGGCTTCGGGCATGGCGGCGACGCTGCCGAAGTTGCCGGGAGCCGGGCAGGCCGCAGTGGTGGCTGAGACGCAGCTGAACATCCGCTTCACGGCCCCATCACTGGCTCAGGTTGAGTCGGTCGCCATCACTGCCGAGGGCATCACCCTCGCGTTGGCCCCCAACGCAGTCGCCATGGCGGCGCGCGATAGCTCAGGCGGCAAGGCTGGCGC
This sequence comes from Hyalangium ruber, assembly GCF_034259325.1. Lineage (NCBI taxonomy): Bacteria > Pseudomonadati > Myxococcota > Myxococcia > Myxococcales > Archangiaceae > Hyalangium > Hyalangium rubrum. The sequence goes on from NZ_JAXIVS010000003.1 coordinate 578,555, forward strand.
GAAGGCTGCGCCGCCCAGCTCTGGTGGGCCGGGTGAATGGGTACAGGCGGATGAGTACATGTCCGAGAGCGCCCGGATCTATCAGGCAGAGAGGACGGGGGCACCCAAGGGTTACGCCTACCGCGTGAAACGGGGCAACGATGAGGTGGACTTCGATGGCTTCGACCAGGGGGTGCTGCTCGAGGTCAAGGCCACCGGATACGCGCAGTGGATCACCAAGAAGCTGGACTTCCTGCCGAACTTCAAGGGTGCCCGCAAGCTGCTTGATCAGGCGAGGCGCCAGGACAAGGTCGCCAACGGAACGCCCATCCGGTGGATAGTCGCCGAAGAGACACTCGCGGGTGCACTCAGGAAACTGTTCGCGTTCAACAAACTCAGGATCGACGTCATACATGCTCCCCCGACCCCGACCCCGTGAGGACTAGCCGTCCGATGATAGAAACCTATTACGCTGGCTCCTACTGGCTCGCCCGGCCTGAATCCGCCCAGGCTTGCGCACGACGCGCGGAGCGTTTCTTCCACCTCCTGGGGCACTGCGACCCGGCGTGGACCCGCTGGTATCAGACGGCGGACTCCTTCGAGGAGGCGCGCAAACTCCAGTTCGCGACAGACGCGGCGAGTTTCCAGAAGCTGTTTAGCGAGAAGGAAAACCGGATCGGTGACGGCTTCACTTTCTGGCTGTGGACGGGCGACAACCTTCAGGAGACGTCCAGCGTTAACGGGGCGTGCGGTTCAGCTGACCCCCGACCTCCTTCTACCTGCGTGCTCAAGCCTTACGATGAGGGGCTCATCGGACAGCGGGTACTGACCGCTCCCGTCATGACCGAGGTGTTGCGTGCCATGGCCCTGGCGTGGGACCCGGAGTGGGGAGTGGCCACCTCCTATGAGCATCAGGAAATGATAACGAAGGGGGACTCCCCGGATACCTTCGTAGGTTGGGTGATGTACTTCTCACGGCTGCGAGGCAAGGTGCCCCCACTGCCTGCCCCCGTGCGCATCGAGCCGGTGGAGGACAAGGGAACCCTCGTCACCCTCACCCCCGAGCGGTTCACCGCTTCCAACCCGGAGCACGTCGCGCTGGCCGCACGTGTCCACGAACTGCTGGACCGAGCTGGGCTGCTGCGGCCGTTGCAGCCCTGGCCGGCAGGTTGAGCATGGCCGTAGGTTGCTCCCTCGCACGACGCGGGCTCGGGCGGGCTGGCGCAAAGGCCCGCGCAAGGATCCGAGGTACGCGCCTTCAGGTCGTTGCCAAAAGCCGCAGGACGGAGGGCAGCATGTGCAGCGTGGGCGTGAGGGTTCGGCCTCCGCCATGTTGCACGTATGTCGCAGGAGCCTGCGGAACGGGATGGGACAGGACGGGACGAGACGGGACGCGGCGGGATATCGACTCCGAAGCATTCCGGGCGGTTACGAGGTAAGGGCGCGATTCTGCTAGAGGTTTCGCACCGCCCGGCGCGGCTTCGATTCCCGCCGCCTCCGCGTGGTAGCGACGATGGCGCTCGATGTGCTGGTCAGGGTGGGCAGCTTGCTCAAGCGAGCAATGGAGACATCCCTCTCGGTGAGGGCGCTCTCACGGCACGTCTCTTCGCCCCGCTCCTGACAGCCGGGCCCGCGCGGCCTCTCGCAGCCGCCACAGCCCGTAGCGCGCCATCGGACCCGCGCGCGGCGCGAGCAGCACCTTGGCGGCAGCCCACTCGGCGCGGTGCTTGACGAGGCGGGTCTCCAGCAGCCGCTCCTCGGAGAAGAACCTCGAGGCGAGCAGGCGCTGCCAGCGCGGTGGCGCCAGCTCCGCGAGCACCTCCGGCGGTACGGGCGCTCCCAGCAGCCGGTGCGCTGCCTCCAGCGCGTACCACGCCAGGTGCGGGAAGGCCGTGTCGCGCGCCACCTCCACTACCCGAGACCCGCTCAGCTGGGGACGCGCGAGCACCAGCAGCTTCAAGTCGAACAGCCACGAGAGGCGTTGCAGCAGGTGGTTGCTCGCATGGAGCGACAGGTACACCAGCTCGTCCTCCGCGCGCAGATAGCGCACTCGCCGGCCCTCCAGCTCGGCCTCCTCCGCGTGGGCCAACAGCGCATCGGCCTCCAGCGCCTGCCCGTAGCCTGCCAGGGCACGGAAGTGCAGCTCCACCAGCCCCGCGGCGCCCTGGAACTCGAGGTGGTGCGAGTGCTCTCCGCCGTGTCCGGGCCGCTCCGGCGCCCGCGCCAACCCCAGCCCCTCCAGCGCGCGCGCGGATGCCTCCACCTGCTCGTGGGCGACGAGCAGATCCACGTCCGTGGTGGCCCGGTGGAAGGGCTCCGGGTAGAAGCGCCGGGCCAGCGCGGTGCCCTTGAGCACCACCGGCACCACCCCCACCGCGGCGAGCGCGTCCAGGGAGCGCATCAGCAGCGCGTTGACGCGGATGGCTCGCGCCGCGCTGCTCAGGGACTCGCGGCGCAGGACCTCTCGTGCGCCCTCGGGCAACGTCCACCCTGCCCGCTCCAGCGCGTGCGCGGCAAACCCCGCGAGCCCGTGCCGGGAGGCGGCACGCACAAGAGCCTCTGCCTGCGCGGGGGGAGCACCCCCGGGCGACTCCGGCCAGGAGCGGAGCAGCGCCAGGAACGCCCGCGCCCCCACGCGCGTCACCGCCTCAGCGAAACGACTCGGCCAGGCTCGGCCTCGGCGCGGGCCATGAAGCTGGCGGCACGCTCGGCCACGGTGTCGGCGACGAGCTCCAGCGCCAGCTCCTCGTCCCGGTTGATCTCCGCGCGCCCGTCACGCCAGGACAGCTGCAGCCAGCCCAGCGGCACCTCGTCGTCCTTCACCTCGATGCGCACCTCCAGCGGCAGCGCCGAGCCGGCGGGGCGCTGCGTCTCGAAGACGACGCCGTCGGTGAGCCCTTCATGCTGGTGCTGAAGGCGCAGCTCCAACCGCGCCACATCGAGCGTCTCGGCCAGGGGACGAACGGCCGCCCACAGCTCCTGGAGCGAGCCCGTCTGGCGAACGGCGCGGTTGAGGTCCTTCACCACCGAGCGCAGACGGATGTTCTTGCGCCGCACCTCACCCACCGCTCCCGCGCGGCGCAGATCCAGATAGCCCAGCTTGCGCATGAGCACGCCGATGACGACCGCCATGCCGATGAGCAGCATGGCGCTCTGGACGCTGTTGGCGAAGTTGAGGCCTAGGGCGGTCAGGGTGAACAGGCCGCACAGCCCGTAGAGCACCAGCACGGCGGAGCGGTGGCTGAGCACCAGCCGGCTCATGAGCCGGTGGTGGATGTGCTCCTTGTCGGCGCTGAACATGGGCCGGCCCAATATCGACCGGCGGATCATCGCCAGCAGGGTGTCCATGATGGGCAGGCCCAGCGCCATCACCGGCACGAGCATCGCCACGGCGGTGCCGCTCTTGGTGGACGTCTTGAGCGAGACGGCGGCCAGCACGAAGCCCAGGAACATGCTGCCGGTGTCCCCCATGAAGATGGAGGCCGGGTTGAAGTTGAAGATCAGGAAGCCGAGGATGGCTCCAGCCAGCGCGGCCATGAGCAGGCACATGACGACATCCCCCCGCGCCAGCGAGAGGATGAAGTTGGTGCCCACGCCGAAGAAGGCGACTCCGCCGGCCAGGCCATCCAGCCCATCGATGAGGTTGAGCGCGTTGACGACGCCCACCATCCACAAGAGCGTGAAGGGCAGGCTCAGGACGCCCAGGGGAATCGCGGGGCCGAAGGGGTTGGCGATCAACTCGACGCGGAAGCCGAACAGATAGAGGGCGATGGCGACGGCGATCTGGACGGAGAACTTGAGCCGAGCGCCCGTGCCGTGCAGGTCGTCATAGAGCCCGAGCACGGCGATGGTGGCGCCGCCGCCGAACAGCCCCCAGACGAGCTGGTCATGGGAACGAAATAGCGAGCCCACGCCCGAGTCGACGAGGAACAGGGCGCACAGGGGCGCGAAGAAGCCCGCGACGATCGCCACGCCCCCCAGACGCGGGATGGGGCGGACATGCACCTTGCGGCTGGAGTTCGCCTGGTCCACCCAGCCCCAGGCCAGGGCGCGGTTGCGCACCACGAGCGTGAGCCCGAGGGAAACCATGAGTGAAACGAGGAAGGTGACGAGGAAGGTAATCATCCGAAATCGGACGCATGGTGGCCGTTCATGGTGTGGTGCGTCAATCTTGCGATCTGAGTGAGCCCTCCCTCGCCCGCCTGGCTGCCTCTGTGCCGCCAGGAGGGGCAATGCGCACTTCCCAGGCAATATCCCACACGCGCATAAGCTCTCGGAACTACTCGGATTTCCCCTCTGATTCACGCTGGCGCGATCCGATGATTCTTTGGCGCGATCCGATTCGAGGGACTCGAGGCGTTGGCGCATCTTGCGTGGGCCGAATCCCCGGCTCCACGAAGGATGGTTCCGATGTCCAAGGTGTGGCTCATCACTGGAAGCTCGCGCGGCCTCGGCCGCTCTCTGGCCAAGGCCGTCCTGGAGGCCGGCCATCGCCTGGTGGCTACCGCGCGCAAGCCCGAGGAGCTTCGTGACCTCGTGGCCCCCTATGGCGAGCGGGCGCGCGCGGTCGCACTCGATGTGACCGATCCCGCAGCGGCGCGTTCGGCCGTGGCCGAGGCCATGGCCGCGTTCGGCCGGCTCGACGTCGTCGTCAACAACGCCGGCTATGCCAATGTCGGTTCGATCGAACACGTCGCGGAGGACGACTTCCGCGCGCAGGTCGAGACGAACTTCTTCGGGGTCGTCAACGTGACGCGCGCCGCGCTCCCGGTGCTTCGCGCGCAATGTGACGGACACATCATCCAGATCTCGTCCATCGGCGGGCGGGGCGCGTCTCCCGGACTCGCGGCCTACCAGGCCTCCAAGTGGGCTGTCGGTGGCTTCTCCGAGGTCCTCGCGAAGGAGGTAGGCCCGCTGGGCATTCGCGTGACCGTGGTGGAACCCGGGGGCATGCGCACCGACTGGGCGGGCGCATCAATGCGGATCGACCCGGTCCCGAGCGAGTACGCGCAGACGGTGGGCGCGTTCAACCAACACGTCCGCGGCAGCGCCGATGTCATGCGGGGCGACCCGGCGAAGGTCGCGCAGGCCATCTTGCGGCTCACGTCGCAGCCGCAGCCGCCGCTGCGGCTCCTGATGGGCACCGACGCGGTGTTCCTGGCGGGGGTAATCGCGGAGACGCGGGCCCTCGAGGACGCGCAGTGGCGAGCGGTGAGCGCCTCGACGGACTTCGACGGGTTGGTAGACTTCGCCGAAACGCCCGTCGCCCAGATGCTCAGACCGAAGCGGAGCTGACTTGCCTACCGAGCTCGTCCCCGTCCCCAGCGTCCTCCTCGACCGCCTGCTCACGCTGGGCGTCGACGCGGCGCAGGTGCTGCGCCATGCGGGCATCGTCCCCTCTCGGTTCCAGCCGCCGAGGGCACGGCTCACGGTGGCCGAGTTCTTCGCGTTCTGGCGCGCCCTCGAGCAGGTCGGGGCACGGCGAGACCTCGGCGTGCGGCTCGGAGGCGAGGCCCCCCCGCATCAATTCGATGTCGCGTCGCTCGCCGCGCTGCACGCACCGACCCTCGGGGAGGCCTTCCAGAAGTTCGCGCGCTACAAGCGGGTCGTCTGCGGGGAGCAAGTGACGATCGACCGCGGCGACGGGGAGGCCCGCGTGGGCTTCCACTGGCTGCACATCGAGGAGGCGCTCCCGCTGCTGCTCGTCGATGCGACGTTCTCCTCGCTCGTCGCCCTCGGGCGTCGTGGCACCGGGCAGCCCCTGACGCCCCTGCGGATCGAGTTGGCACGGAGCCGCTCGGACGAGGCGATGTTTCGCCAGCATTTCGGGTGTGAGATCCGCTTCGACGCGCCGCTCGACTTCCTCGTGTTCGAGGAGAGCGCGCTCGCTCGGCCCTTCATCACGCACAACGCCGATCTCCTGGCGTTGATGGTGCCGGGACTGGAAGCGGCGCTGACCGAGAGCCTGAGCTCGGCATCCGTAGCGGATGACGTGCGGTCGATTCTCGGCCGTCGCATGTGCGGCGAACGGCCCAGTGTCGACAAGGTCGCCCGGGAGATGCGGATGAGCTCACGCACCCTTCAGCGCCGCCTCGAGCAGCTGGGCACCTCCTACCAGGGGCTGCTGGACCAGGTGCGCCGCGACACCTCGCGCCGCTTGCTGGAGAACACGCACCTCGAGCTCGGCGAGGTCGCGTTCCTGCTGGGCTTCGAGGAGCTGAACTCCTTCAGCCGCGCGTTCCACACGTGGGAGGGGGTCACGCCCAACTCGTGGCGTCAGCGCGTTCGGAGCACGTCCTCGTAGAGCCGAAGCGTGCGCAGAGCCACCTCCCGCCAGGTCAACCCCTGGACGGCCTTCTGTGCCGCGCGCCGCACCTCGAGGAGGCGCTCCCGGTCCTCGGCGAAGCCGCGCACGGCGGCGGTGAGGCCGGGCACGTCCCCGATGGGCCGCAGCCGCCCGGTCTCTCCCTCGCGCACCACCTCGGGGGCCACTCCGACGGGAGTCGTCACGGGCGCGAGCCCGCAGGCCATGGCCTCCACGAGCGCCATGCCATAGCCCTCGGCGTGGCTGGGGAAGAGCAACACCTCGTGGCCCGCCAGCAGACCGGGCAGCTCCTCATGGCGGTAGCGCGGCACCACGCGCACGCGCTCTCGCACGGCCGGGGGAAAATCGCCGAGCACCTCGGCCTCGCCGATGCCCGTGCCCAGCAGGGAGAGCGAGAAGGCCCCCCCCTGCTCGAGCAGCGCGCGCGCCACGGCGACGATGTCCTCCCGCCCCTTGCGCTGGATCCACGTCCCCACGAAGGCAAGGCGCAGGGGCCCCTCGGCGAGGCGCTCGGGAGGGGGCAGTCCTTGGAAGGGCTCGGGCAGTCCGTGGGGGATGAGGGAGATGCGGTCCGCGGGGATGCCCAGGCGGTCCCTCGCGTAGTCGCGGTCCATCGGGTTGAGGAGCACCACGTGGTCGGAGACCCGAAGGGACTCGCGCACCTCCCAGAGCCGGAAGCCTCCATGGTAGAGCGGGTACTTCCAGCTCAGGTGCGCCACCCCGGCGCGGACGTCGGCGCGGAGCTGCTCGGAGACGACGTGCTCCAGGCCATGGCTGCGGGTGAGCAGGGCCTGACGGCGCGGGGCTCCCGGGCGACCGAGCCGGGCCCAGGGCCAGCAGTCTCCGGTGGTGATGTCGAGCACATCGAAGCGCCCGGCGTTGCGGGCCAGCCACGCGGACAGGGCCCAGGGAAAGCGCACCGAGTGCCAGGCGGAGTACTCGGTGGTCCCCGGGAAGGCCTCGCCGAACCCGTAATAGGAGACCTCGCAGCCCAGCGCGACGAGGGCGCGGCCCAGGGTGAGGGTGACCCCAGGCGCGCCGAGGTTCGGGTCGAGCGGGTGGTGGATGCCGAGGAGGACTCGTGGGGCGGGCACCTGGCCTCCAGGGAGCGGAAAGAGGGAGCGCTGGATAACACGGAGCGTGGGAGACAGGGAGAAGGGCCCACCGCGAGGATCCGTGTTAGGGATACCGGTGCTTGCACCCCAGCCGTGACAGTCGTGTCACGACTCCGAGGAGTCCTCTTCATGCGCGTCATCACCCACTTCGGCCTCTGGTTCGTCGGACTGGAGCAGGCCCAGACCCAGACGAGCCCCGGGGAGCGCGCCTGTCTGGCCAAGCACGCCGCGGGTAAGCGGCGGCTGGTGGAGATCGGCGTGTGGCACGGGGTGACGACGCGGGTGCTGCGCAGCGTGATGGACCCGAGCGCGACGCTGTACGCGGTGGACCCGTTCCCTCCGGGGCGGCTGGGCTTCAGCTTCCAGTACCGCATCGCCCACCGGGAGGTGGGAGCGGTGCGCAACGGCAAGGTGGTCTGGGTGCGGTCCACGGGCGAGGAGGCCGCGCGCAAGCACCGGCTGCAGGGCCTGCCGCCGCTGGACTTCATCTTCATCGACGGCGACCACACCTACGAGGGGCTGAAGGCGGACTGGACGGGGTGGAGCCCGCTGCTGGCGCCCGGGGGCGTGGTGGCGCTGCACGACAGCCGCGACACGAAGGAGAGCCCTCGACCGGGCGCGGGCAGCGTGCAGTACACGAGCGAGATCATCGTGAAGCACCCGGCCTTCGAGGTCATCGACGAGTTCGAGTCGCTGACCGTGCTGCGCCGTCGCGCCTCGTGAGCCCTCACCGCGCCAACTGGCGCAGCGTGGCGGCGACCATCCACGGTGGGAAGCCCAACACGTAGCGCCAGCGCGGCACCACGAGGTGTCCCATCAGGCCGCGCCGGTACAGGTCCAACGCCAGGTCCGGGCGCTTGTGCTCCACCAGCCAGCGCGTCACGTGCCGCACGCCGTGCAGGATCAGCGTGAGCCGGTCGCGCTTCCGGGCCTCGCCTCCGGGGTAACGGCCGAGCCGCTCCTGCTCCAACTGGTAGCACAGCCCCTGGTAGCCCCGCTCCAGCTCCCGAGACGAGGAGCCCCCATGCTGGCGGTAGCCCGCCACGAGCGGCGCCTCCACCCAGACGAAGCCGCGCTCGGTGCCCAGGCGGTAGAGCAGGTCATGGTCCTCCGAGATGATGCGCTCGGAGGTGAAGCCACCCACGCGGCGCAGCGCCTCGGTGCTGGCGGCGATGATGCAGGCGGTGCGCGCGAACGACTCCTCCGCGCTGGCGAAGTAGTCGCCGAAGGCATGGGCCCGCAGGGGCTGGCGCCGCACGCCGGTCAGCTCCTCCGGGCGGTGGAAGTTCGCCGGAGTCCCCATCACCACCGCGGGCCGGCCGTACATGTCCAAGGCGTGGCGGTACGTGGCCAGCGTCCACGGGAACCACAGGTCGTCACTGTCCAGGAAGACGACGTACTCGCCCGTGGCGTGCTGGATGCCCAGGTTTCGCGCGACGCCCTGCCCCTGGTTCCGCTGGCTCAGCACGCGCACGCGCTCGCCGTAGCGGGCCAGCACCGTCTGCGTGTCGTCCGTGGAGCCGTCATCGACGACGAGCACCTCGAAGTCGGTGAACTCCTGGGCGAAGACGGAGGCCAGCGTCTCCGGCAGCAGCCGGGCCCGGTTGTAGGTGGGGATGACGACGGAGAAGAACGCCATACCCTCGGGCCTCTACCCCACGCGCGCGCGCAGGCCCATCTCGGAGATGCGCAGGAAGGTGGAGAGCTGCCGCTTGTACTCGGCCGCGCTCAGGCGCCGCCGCAGCAGGGACTGGGTGAGCACGAACGAGTTCCACGGCAGCGTGCCCACGAGGATGAGGCGCATGAGCTGCTCGTGGAGCCGGCCGTGGTGCTTGCGGAAGTAGGCCAGGCGCGTGCGCCACAGCTCCACCCGCACCTTGTCCGGGCCCGAGGCCGACGGCCGGAACGAGCGGCTGGTGAGATGGGTGATGACGGCCTCGGGGCAGAAGGCCACCTCCCAGCCCGCCTTGCCCGCGCGCACGCACCAGTCCGTATCCTCGGTGTTGCCCCACGGCGAGAGCTGCTCGTCCAGGAGCCCCACGTCGCGCAGGCACTCCTCGCGCACGACGATGCAGGCACCCAGCACCCAGTTCACCCGGGCCTGCTCGTAGCCGTACTGCGCCGGGTCGATGTGCAGCTCCTTGAGGAAGTGCAGCGGGCGCGGCAGGAAGCAGATGTCGAACAGCGCCGAGGCGAGCGTCATCTCCCGGAAGGCGCTGTTCTGCACGGTGCCGTCCGCGTTGAGCAACCGGGAGCCGGCCATGCCCACCTGGGGGTGCTCGTCCATGAAGCGCACCAACGCGTCGAACGCCCCCTCGTGGACGATGGTGTCGTCATTGAAGACGCAGATGTGACGCGCCTGGGCCTGGGAGAGGACCTGATTGTGGTTGGCCGAGAAGCCCTTGCGCTCGGTGTTGAAGAGCCAGCGCACCTGGGGGAAGTCGCGCCGCATGGCCTCCACGCCGCGCCCATCGGTGGCGTTGTCCACCACCCACACCTCGAAGGTGCATTCCTTCGTGGTCTGGAACAGCGTGCGCAGGCAGTCGTGCAGCAACTCGGGGTTGCTGTGGTTGACGATGGAGATGGCCAGATCGGGCTTCTTCATGTCGAGGCAGACACCCGCGGGGCCGCCCTCCTCAGCCGGGCTTGGATGAGGGCGGCGATGGTGCGCAGCTCGGTCACCAGGGGCAGCACTCCCGGGACACGCTCACGCACGAGGAACACACCCAGGAACAGCGCCACACCGAGGAACCCCTGCCCCCAGAGCCCCTCGGGGAGGAGGAGCGGGACGGCGAGGTAGATGCCCAGCAGCGCGAAGCTCACGGAGAGGAACGGCTCCACCACCTCGAATACCAGCCCCTTGAGCGCGGGGTTGAGACGGGTGACGAGCCACACGGTGACCCACATCTCCCCGAGGCTCGCGAGCAGGCCCACGGGCCCGACGCCCGCGTAGCCGAACTGGCTGACGAGCCACAGGCCCAGCGACCACCGCACGACGCCAAAGCCCGAGGCGACGGCGAACCGCTGCCACGGGCGCCCACCCGCGTTCTGCGCGGTGCCCAGCAGTCCGACGAGCGTGTTGAGGATGGCCTCCATGCTGAACCACTGGACGAACGGCACCGCGGGCACCCAGCGCTCGCCGAAGAACAGCGGCACGGCCACCGGCACCGCGAGCACCAGCAGGGGGACGAACAGGCAGAGCGCGGCGGTCAGGCGCCGCAGCGAGGTGCGCAGGTACTCGGCGAACCCGGCGGGGTCATCCTGCATGCGGCAGTAGGCGGGGAAGGCCACCCGGTTGAGGATGGTGCTAAACATCATCGGCGTGGCGGCCAGCGCCGCGGCCCAGTTGAAGTAGCCCACCGCCTCCTTGCCCAGCATCTGCCCCACCACGAGCGGGCCCCAGCCCACGGCGAGGGTACCCACCAGGGGCGGGAGCTGGAACGCCAGCCCGAAGCCCAGCAACCTTCGGACGACGTCGAGGCGGAAGCTGCCCTGGGGCCGCCAAGGCGAGGCGCGCCAGATAAAGAACAGGCCCGAGACGCCGCGCACCAGGCCTCCGCCGACCAGGGACCAGGCGCCGCAGCCCAGCGCCGCGAGGCCGATGGTGGCGGCCACCTGGGCCACGTTCTCGATGAGCTCGGCGCGAGCGATCTCGGGGAAGGCGAGCTTGCGCTCCAACGCCATCAGGGGCAGCACGCGCAGGGAGGACAGGAACAGGCCCAGCGCCATGACGTAGATCATCGGCAGGGCCTGGGCGCCCAGGGCGTACCCTTCGACGAGCGAGGGAGCCAGGGCGATGATGGCGAGGACGATGAGGGCGGTGAGGGCCTGGTGACACCAGAAGACGGTGGAGGCCTCGTCCTTGCTGGGCTCACGCGCCTGATGCACGAGGGCGGCGCTGAGTCCCAGGTCTCCCAGGAAGACGCCCAGGGAGGTGGCGTAGGAGACGATGCCGAAGAGGCCATAGTCGCCGGGGAACAGCAGGCGCGAGAGGCACAGGGCGCTGACGACGCGCAGTCCTTGGGAGACGGCGGTGCGGGCCGCGAGGACGAAGACGCCCTTCTGGGCTCGGTCCTTGACCTCGGCGGTGGTGACTTCTGGGGCGGCGGTGGCGTTCATCCAGGGTGAGCCCGCGCCTGTCGAGGCGCTAAGCGCGCGCGAGGCCTCGGATGCTAACGGTGGCCACCTGCGCCCACAAGCACGGTAGAACCTGCTCCCCTGCTCCCCAGGAAGGTACTGGTAGGCCGGCCCCCTGGATGCTTTGCGCCTCCCGGGGCTCGGACCACAATGCGCCGCCCGCATCCTCTATATGTCCTCGACTCCCTCCCCCAGGCCAAATGAAGGCTCGGCTCCGGCGCTGGACGCCTCCCCGCCGCATGCCGTCTCCTTGCCGCCGCCAACCTCTGGGGTGGTGAGAGCGGCGGCCGAGGCGCGCCAGGACGGGCTGGATGTGCTGCGCGCGGTGGCCATCCTCCTGGTGCTGTGCTTCCACTCTCCCGAGGCCGTGCGGAACGTGCTGCCCCCGGTGCTCGTCCCCGCCTTCACGCTGGGGTGGATGGGGGTGGATCTGTTCTTCGTACTCTCCGGCTACCTCATCGGGCGGCAGGTGTTCGCCACCCGGGAGGACCTGCCCCTGGGCGCGCGGCTGCGCACCTTCTGGGTGAAGCGCTGGACGCGCACTCTGCCGCTGTACCTCGTGGTGCTGGGGACGTACGCCGTCCTCAAGCCGCTCGTTTTCAAGGCGCCCTTCCTGGGCGGAGGCTGGCACTTCGCGCTTTTCCTTCAGAACTACAGCGCGCTGCGGGACTTCGTGCAGAGCTGGTCGCTGTGCGTGGAGGAGCACTTCTACCTGGTGCTGCCGCTGCTGGCGTTCGGGCTGCGGGGCCAGCGCTGGCCGGCGTGGGTGTGGCTGATGCCCATGGCCGTGAGCGTCCTGGGACGAGCGCTCCTCGTCGGAGTGATTCCGTCGAGCCCTCCCGTCCGGGAGTGGCTGGCCGCGTACCCGTGGGGCACGCACCTGCACCTGGATGGGCTGAGCGTGGGCGTGTTCCTCGCGCGCACGGCGCCGCGCTGGCGCACCTGGCCGGCGCGGTGGAAGGCGGCGAGCACGGTGCTGGGGTTGGGGGTGCTGGCGGTGACGCTGGGGCTCTACGGTGCCACGGTGCTGGGACATACCTACCTGGGGCTCTATCCAGGGCTGAGCGCGGGCTTCGGGCTGCTGCTGGTGGGGATGGAGTCCTGGCGGCTGCCCACCGGGCCACGGCGGGCGGTGTACGCGGTGGCGGTGACCTCCTATGGGGCGTACCTCTGGCACGGGCTGCTGGTGCGAGTCTTCGAACGGAGCCACTTCACGTTGGGCATCTGGGCGCTGGATCTGCTGGTCTTCTTCGCGGCGACGCTGCTGGTGTCGTGGGTGACGTACGTGGCGATCGAAAAACCGGGCCTGCGGCTGAGGAACTGGCTGCTGGCGCGCGAGGAACCTGGACAGGTGCCGGGCAAGCCGGGTTACTCGTAAGGCATGGAGGCCTTCTGAGCCCGTCTCGTTCCGCAGCCCCCGCTTCCGCCGTCGCCTGGCACCTGCTCACGGGCGAGTACCCGCCCCAGCCGGGCGGCGTCAGCGACTACACGCGGCTGGTGGCGACGGAGCTGGCGCGCACGGGCGCGGAGGTACACGTGTGGGCGCCCGGAGCGGCGGGAGTGGCCCAGGAAGAAGGCGTCACGGTCCACCGCGAGCCGGGCCTCTTCACCCCCACGGGGCTGGTGAAGCTGACCCGAGGGCTGGATGCGTGCCCGGGGCCGAGGCGACTGCTGCTCCAGTACGTGCCGCACGCGTTCGGACTGAAGGCGATGAACGTGCCCTTCTGCGCGTGGTTCGCCGCGCGGCGGCACGAGGAGCGCTGGGTCTTCTTCCATGAGGTGGTGTACCCGTGGAGCCCCCGCGCGCCGCTGCGCCACCAGGTGCTCGCGGGCACCACGCGGGTGATGCTGCGGCTGGTAGCGGGCGTCGCGGACCGCGCGTTCGTCTCCATTCCGACGTGGGCCGAGCACCTGCCCGCGTCGCTGCGCGCCCGGGCCGAGTGGCGCCCCGTGCCCAGCAACCTGCCCACGCAGGTGCCCTCCACCGCCGTCGCCCGCGTGCGCGAGGAGCTCGGAGAGGGCCCGCTGCTCGGACACTTCGGCACGTACGGCCACGCCACGGCGGGGCTCCTGGAGCGCGCGCTGGTGCCCCTGCTGCGCGCCGATGCCACCCGCCGGGTGCTGCTGCTAGGCCGGGGCAGTCATGCGTGGCGCGAGGGACTGGCTCGACGCTCCCCGGAGCTGGCCGGGCAGCTCCTCTCCCGGGACTCGCTGGAGCCCGGGGCGCTGGCGGCCCACCTCCGGGCCTGCGAGCTGCTCCTGCAACCTTATATAGACGGGGTGAGCGCGCGGAGAGGCAGCACCATGGCCAGCCTGGCGCTGGGCCGGCCGCTGGTCACCAACACCGGGCACCTCACCGAGCCGCTGTGGCGCACACTGGGCGCGGTGGCGCTGGCGGAGGGACCGGATCCGGTGGCCCTGTCCCGAGCGGCGGAGCGACTCCTGTCCCATCCCGAGGAGCGCGCGGCCCTGGGCGCTCGGGCGGCCGAGGTGTACCGGGAGCGCTTCTCCCTGGAGCGCACCGTAGAGTCGCTGCTGCGCCCCGCGCCGTGCGAGGAGAGAAACCCCTCATGACCTTGCGGCTGGCGCTGCTGATGGATCCGCGCGAGGAGGGCTGGCCCAGCATGGACCTCGTGGGCGAAGCCCTGCTGGAGGGCCTGTCCGAGTTCCCCTCGGAGGTGACGGCCACGGAAGTGCGCCCCGCCATCCGGCGCCTCGTGCGGCGGCTGCCCCGCGTGGGTGAGCGGGCGGCCTTCAACGCGGATCGCATCCTCACCCGCTTCGGGGCGTACCCGGCGCGCGCCCTGCTCTCTCGCGGCCGGTTCGATGCCTTCCACGTGGTGGACCACTCCTACGCGCAGCTCGTCCACGCGCTGCCGGCGGAGCGCACCGGCGTCTACTGCCACGACCTGGACACCTTCCGCTCGGTGCTGGAGCCGCACCGCGAGCCGCGCCCGGCATGGTTCCGGCTGATGGCGCGCGCGACGCTCCGGGGCCTGGAGCGCGCGGCCGTCGTCTTCCACGGCACGCAGGCAGTGCGCGCCGAGCTGCTGGCCCACAGCGTGGTGCCTCCGGAGCGGCTCGTCTGGGCGCCTCCGGGCGTCTCGCCGGAGTACCAGCCGGAGCCCTCCCCCGCGGACCGGAGCGAGGCCCTGCTGGCGCCATTGGAAGGTCGCCCCTTCATTCTGCACGTGGGCAGCTCCATCCCCCGCAAGCGCCTGGACGTGCTCTTCGACGTGTTCGCGGCGCTCCGGGAGCGGCACCCGGAGCTGCGGCTCGTCCAGCAGGGCGGCGCGCTCACGCCGGCCCAGCGCGAGCAGGTGGCGCGACGGGGCCTGGGCAACGTGCTGCTCCAACCGCCCAAGCTGGAACGAGCGACGCTGGCGGGGCTCTACCGCCGAGCCCGCGTGGTGCTCGTGCCAAGCGAGGCGGAAGGCTTCGGGTTGCCCGTCATCGAAGCGCTCGCATGCGGGGCGCCCGTGGTGGCCAGCGACATCCCCGTGCTGCGCGAGGTGGGCGGCGACGCCTGTTCCTACTGCCCGGTGGGCCAGGTGGAGGCGTGGGTAGAGACAGTGGACGCGCTGCTCTCGGGACAGCGGCCCGCGCCGGCCCGCGAGGCGCGGCTCGAGCGCGCTCGGCGCTTCACCTGGCAGGCACACGCGCGGACGGTGCTCGATGCCTACCGGAGGCTCGTCCCGCGCTGAGGCGCTGGTACGATGCCGCGCCCCTCGCCCATGAACCTCTCGCCCCTGCCCGCCCTGCGCCGCCCTCCGCTCCACGCGTGTACGGGCCTGCGCTTCTTCGCCGCGCTGGGCGTGGTCGCCTACCACTTCTACTGTCCACCGTGTGAGCCGAGCGGGCCGTCGTTCCTCGCCAACCTGTTCCAGGCGGGCTTCACCACGGTGAGCCTGTTCTTCATCCTCTCGGGCTTCATCCTCGCCTACAACTACCTGGGCGAGCGGGGCGGCTTCGTGGGGACGCTCGGAGACTTCTACCGGGCCCGCTTCGCGCGCATCTACCCCATCTACCTGTTGGCGCTCGTGGTGGACCTGCCCCTCTTCGTCCACTGGATCCGCCAGGCCAACCCCGCCGCCACGCCGGGCGAGGTGGCCCACATCTCTGTCACCACGCTCACCCTGACCCAGTCCTGGCTGGAGCTGGGCCGGCCCACGTGGAACAACATGGCGTGGACGCTGTCGGCCGAGGCGTTCTTCTACGCGCTGTTCCCGTTCCTCGGCCTGTGGCTCTCGCGGCAGCGCTCGGGGCGGCTGGTGTTCATCGCCGTGGGCGCCTGGCTGTTGGGAGCCTCGTTCGCCGTCGCCGCGGAACTCGTCCCCACGTTGGCGGCGGACGCCTCCCTCGTGGAGCGCGGCCTGTACACCTGGAGCCAGCTGCCCCTGCAGCTCATTCCCCCTACCCGCCTGCCCGAGTTCGTCCTCGGCATGTGCCTGGGCCTGCTCTTCTGTCGCCGCACGACTCCCGGCAGCGAGTCCCGGCGAACGGTGGCGCTGTTCGGAACGTTCGGCGTGCTCATCGCGCTGCTGCTGTGGCTGCCTCCCAAGCCCTCCCCGCTGGTGCAGATGGGCGTGCTCGTCCCGCTGTTCGCGCTGATCATCTGGCTGCTCGCCGGAGGCGTGGCGTGGCAGGGCCTGAAACTGGGCTCGCGGCCGCTCGTGCTGCTGGGCGGCGCCAGCTACGCGCTCTACCTGCTGCACGGCTCGATGATGAACTACGCGCTCGCCCTCAACACCCGCTCGCTGTCGCTGCCACACAACGCCGTGGCGCTGCTGCTGGTGCCCGTCGCGGTGGCCGTGTCGATCCTCCTCTTCCATCGCCTCGAGGAGCCCGCACGTGGGTGGCTTCGCCACATGGGTCGCTCAAGGAGACTTGCGAAAACCGAGGGAGTCAGGTAATACAGTTCTCTCGCCGCCGCGTGGGTCCTACCGTGGCTGTGGAAGGCGTACGCCCGGGTGGAGCCAAGCTCCCGGGGCTCCCGACAAAAATTGTCACCTGCTGACAATTTTGGGCACCCCACCGTCTGGCGCCGATGAAGGCACGCCGCGGGTGTGCGTCCACAAGGAACGTACAGCGCCTCCACCCCGCCGTGCAGGGGTACTTGATCGCAACAGCCGGCCTGGATCCGAACCCCTGTTGTCTTTGCGCCGGTGCAAGCGGAGTGGATCTCTCGAATTTCTCTGCACGTAAGAAGGCTGCCCCTTTTCGTCGCTCCACGCGCCCGTGACGGGCAAAGCCGCTGGCTCGGCGCTTGCTCTCTTGGCCAGCACGGCGTTTTTTGTCCCTCTCAAGGAGCAACGAAGATGATGCGGCGCCAGCAGAAGGGCTTCACCCTCATCGAGCTCATGATTGTCGTGGCGATCATCGGAATCCTGGCGAGCATCGCAATTCCGAGCTTCCTTCGCATGAAGGCGCGGGCACGGCAGTCCGAAGTGAGCACGAACCTCAAGAGCCTCTTCACGGCCCTGCGCACCCAGCACCGGCTGCCCCCGCGGGATATCCACTCCACGGGCTTCGCGCCGGATCGCGGCAATCGCTACAGCTATCACCTGCAGGATGACTGCCCCGCCTTCGAGAACCGCAGCGCGGTGAACGCGGTGTCCAACAACCCGGACCAGTGCGTGGGCGCGGACACCTTCCGGTACGCGGGCTTCCCGGACGTGTTCCCGGTGGTGCCGATGTCAGCCGTGACCTGGGACGATGGGGCCGTGTCCAACGGCCTGAGCACCCAGTCGGGCATCTTCGGCACCCCCGGCACCTGGGACTTCATGGCGTACGGCGCGGGGGATGTGGATGACGAGATCCTGGACGGCGCGGACACCTGGCTCATCGCGTCGGCCGACGGCGAGCTGACGCCCGCCTGCCCGACGACGGGCGGTGTGGCGGGGCGCGTTGCGGCGGGCGAGCCGTTCAACACCAACAACGACGTGAACTGCCGCTAGGAAACGGGGCGAGGGCTCGCCTCGCCTCGTTCTCGAGTGTCGCCCTCTTTGGTCGGGAGAGGGCGATCGCCTTTCGGGCGCCCACGCCTCGCGCGCCTCCTGCTTGACGGTGCGGAGTGGGTCTGCTTCGGTCGCGGGCCTTGCGCATCCTCTTCCTCAATCCCGTGGGAGTGCTGGGCGGGGCCGAGCGGGCGCTGCTGGATCTGCTCGCGTGCCTGCGCCAGTTGGACCCTGCGCTCTCGCTGCACCTGCTGGCCGGCACCGAAGGGCCGCTGCTGCAGGAGGCACGGGCGCTCGGCGTGGATGCCCGGCTGCTGCCGCTGCCCGAGCGACTCTCCGCCCTGGGTGACAGCGGACTGCGCGAGCGGGCACCTCGAGCACTGTGGGGACTGGCCCGTGGCCTCGCGCCCGCACCGGGACTCCTGGCGGGCTACCTGCGCCAGCTGCGCCGAGAGGTGCGCGCGCTGCGGCCGCATCTGATCCACTCCAATGGCATCAAGACGCACCTGCTGAGCCCCGCCACCGTGGGTCTCTCGACACCCTGCGTGTGGCACATCCACGACTTCATCGGAGAGCGGCCACTGGTGCGCCGGGCGCTCCAGGCGCTGCGTCCGCTGGCCACGGCGGCCATCGCCAACTCGCGCGCGGTGGGGCTGGATGCCCGCGAGGTGCTGGGCCAGGTGCCGGTCCATGTCGTCTACAACGGGGTGGACGCGGAGCGCTTCGCGCCGGGCCCCGGAGAGGGTGTGCGCCTGGATGGGCTGGCGGGGCTCTCTGCCGCACCCGAGGGGACGCTGCGCATCGGACTGGTGGCCACCTACGCGCGGTGGAAGGGCCAGGAGGTCTTCCTCCAAGCGGCGGCGGAGCTGCTGCGCGAACACCCGATCCTGCCCGTGCGCTTCTACCTCGTGGGCGCGCCGCTCTACCGCACGCCGGACTCCCAGTTCTCGGAGGAGGAGCTGCGCGGCCGGGTGCAGCAACTGGGGCTGAGCGGGCACGTGGGGTTGGTGCCGTTCCAGCAGGAGCCCGCGGCCATCTACCGAGCCCTGGACATCTTCGTACACGCGAGCACCCGCCGTGAGCCCTTCGGCCTCACCATCGCGGAGGCCATGGCGTGCGGGCGGCCGGCCATCATCTCCCGCGCGAGCGGTGCGGCGGAGCAGCTCACCGACGGAGAGGATGCGCTGACGCTGCCCTCGGGGGACGTGGAGGCGCTGAAGGAAGCGCTGCGGACGCTGGTGGAGGACGCAGGGCTGCGCGAGCGGCTCGGACAGGCCGCGCGGCGGACGGCGGTGGCGCGCTTCTCCCGCGAGCGCTACGCCCGAGAGATCCTGGCGGTCTACCAAGGGCTCCTGCGCGCGGAGGGCACTCCGTGAGGCGCACGCGCCGGCTCGTCACCGTCTCCCACTCTTATGTGGTGGCCCTCAACCGGCGCCTGGCCAACGAGATGGCGCGCGTGGGAGCTGGCCGTTGGGAGGTGACGGCGGTGGCGCCGCGCTTCTTCCATGGCGACCTGAGCCCCATCACGCTCCAGCGCGAGCCGGAGGAGGCAAGCCAGCTGGCGGCGGTGCGCGCGCACTTCAGTCGCTCGGCGCACATGTTCGTCTACGGGCCGGAGTTGCGCGCGAGGCTGGCGGGCGGCGTGGACCTGGTACACGCGTGGGAAGAGCCCTACGTCTTCGCGGGAGCGGAGGTCGCGCTGCTCACGCCGCGAAAGGTGCCACTCGTCTTCTCCACGGCCCAGAACCTCTCTAAGCGCTACCCGCCGCCGTTCGCCCAGCTCGAGCGACTCGTGGTGGCCCGCTCGGCGGGCTGGGTCGCCTTCGGAGAGACGGTGAAGCAGAACCTGCTCACCCGCCCCGGCTATGCCCAGCGCCCGGCGCGCTACATCCCCATGGGCGTGGACGTGGAGCTGTTCCGGCCGGACCGGGCGCTGGGTGCGGACTTCCTGCGCGAGCTCGGGTGGGAGGCCGAGGGTCCTCCGGTGGTGGGCTACCTCGGGCGTTTCGTGCCAGAGAAGGGCGTGGAGCTGCTGCGGGGCGTCCTGGAGCGCCTCACCACGCCCTGGCGTGCGCTCTTCGTGGGCGGAGGCCCGATGGAGGCGAGCCTGCGCGCGTGGGGCGAGCGGCAGGGAGGCCGGGTCCGGGTCGTCACGGGCGTGACGCACGCCCGCGTCCCGAGCGCGCTCAACGCGATGGATGTGCTGTGCGCGCCGAGCCAGACGACGCTCAAGTGGAAGGAGCAGTTCGGCCGGATGCTGGCGGAGGGGTTCGCGTGCGGCGTCCCCGTGCTCACGAGCGACTCCGGAGAGATTCCCCACACCGCGGGGGACGCGGGCCGGGTGCTCCCCGAGGCGGATACGGCCGCCTGGACCGCGGCGTTGTCCGAGGTGCTGGAGAGCCCCGAGCGCCGGCGTGAGCTCTCTGCCCGGGGGCGCGAGCGCGCCGTGACGCGGTTCTCCTGGCCCGTGGTGGCGCGCGAACATCTCGACTTTTTCGAGTCCGTGCTCGGCTGACCGTGGTTTCATGCTGGGCATGGAGATGCCCTCGGAGCTCCAAGCCCGCACCATCCCCGGGCTGCATGACGAAGTGGTCGCCGTGCTCCAGCGACACTTGCCCGCTCCGGCGCGCCTCGTGGACCTTGGCGCGGGCTCTGGCGCCTGGGCCGCGCGCCTCGTCTCCCACGGCTACGCCCTCACCGCCATCGAGCGCGACGCCGCCTTCTACCGCTTCACCGGCGCGCCCCTCATCGTCGCGGACCTCAATGAGCCCTTCAGCGCCCGGCTCCCAGGAACCTTCGACGGGCTCACGGCCATCGAGGTCATCGAGCACCTGGAGAACCCTCGCGCCTTCCTGCGCGAGTGCCACAAGCTGCTCGCGCCTTCAGGGCTGTTGGTGCTCACCACGCCCAACATCGAGAACGTGCCCGCGCGCCTGCAGTTCCTCGCCACCGGCGGCCTGCGCATGTTCGGCCGGGACACGCGCTACAACGACCCGACGCACATCACGCCGATCCACACCTATATGCTCGAGCGGATGATGCGCGACACGGGCTTCAGCCTCGTCGAGCACACCTTCAACAAGCCGCGCCCCACGGTGACCAAGCTGGCGAACCGGATCCTCTCCCGCGCCGTGGCCCCGCTGCTCCGGGGCCTCAAGGGCGGGGACTGCCACATCTTCGTGATGCGAAAGCAGTAGCGCCGCGCGAGGCGCTCACCGCGCGGCCTGGCGCTCCAGGAGCTCGACGATGGCGGCGGACATGCCGTCCCACGTCTGAGAGCGCAGCTCCTCGGCGAGCCGGGAGACATGGGGCGAGAACTCCGCCTCCCGGGCCCGCCATCCTTCCAGGCGCCGCACCAGCTCCTCCACATCGTTCGGATCATCGATCAGCAACGTCTTCAGCGCGTCGGGGTAGCGCTCGGCCACGCCCGCCGTCCGGCTCACCAGCGCTGGGAGCCCGGTACACAGCGCCTCGTGGACTCCCAGCCCGTAGGCCTCGTAGCGCGTGGGCGCGATGAGCAGATCCGCGGCGGCCATGAGCACGGGCACGTCCTTGCGGAAGCCGAGGAACTGGATGCGCTCGCCCAGCCCGCGCGCCTGAGCCTCCCGCTCCCACAGCTCGCGCTGAGCGCCCACGCCCACGACCTTCAAGTCCACGTTCCACTCGCCGCGCGCGCACAGCCGTGCCCAGGCCGGGAAGACCGTGTCGAACCCCTTGCGTCGGTCCCCCAGCGCGCCGACGAAGAGCGCCACCCGCCGCCCCTCGGGCCACCCCAACGATGCCCGCGCCTCGAGCCGCTCCTGCGCGCTCCGGGGACGAAACCGCTCCGCTTCGATGCCGTAGTACACGACATGGATGCGCTCGGGCGAAGCGCCCGTGGCCTGCACGATGTCCGCCTTCGTCCGCTCGGAGTTGGCGATGATGACCCGCGCG